>JACIXC010000001.1 GCA_014360655.1 Actinomycetota bacterium
TAGGGTATGGGTGCCGGGAGGGGGAGCAAGGTCCGGAGGAGATCGCTTCGTCGCTCCGCTCCTCGCGATGACGTTTCCCGGCAGGAGGAGATCGCTTCGTCGCTCCGCTCCTCGCGATGACGTTTTATACAGGTGGGGTCAGGCACCAAGGCGTTTCCCGGTTAACGTCATTGCGAGGAGGCGCGCCAGCGCCGACGAAGCAATCTCGCCGGGAATACGGATAGGGTATGGGTGCCGGGAGGGGGAGCAAGGTCCGGAGGAGATCGCTTCGTCGCTCCGCTCCTCGCGATGACGTTTCCCGGCAGGAGGAGATCGCTTCGTCGCTCCGCTCCTCGCGATGACGTTTCTGATGGCACCCCGCGATGGCGTTTTTGGGGCCTCCTCGCGATGGCGTTTTGGGGCCTCCTCGCGATGGCGTTTTGGGGCCTCCTCGCGATGGCGTTTCCAAGGGGTTTTTCGCCATGACGGTTAAAGGGACATCGAGGGGAACGGGGGTTGGCCGCCATGAATGACTTCCCTTGTCAGGTACCCCGTAACCAGCGCAGGGTATGCGCGAGGAAAGGGCGCTTCTCCTCGAGTCCGAGGAAATCCGGGCCGCTCATCACGCCTCTCTCGCGTGCCCAATAGGCCCTGGGATCGTGACACATCTCCACGCGGACGGGAGAGTGCGGCGTGAATTCCCTTTCCAGGCGGCTCAAGAGCGCGTGCGCCAGGGATTCCCAACGCCGCCGCAGGTCCCCCCCACCGTCTCCGAGCTCTCCGGGGAGGTAGATCCCCAGCAGGCGCGGCGAGCGGTAGACCGCGATAACGGGGTCGTACACCAGGGCCAGAAGCCGGCTGCGAAAGCGGAGGACGTGGTGCCCGCTCTCGGGCAGGTAGCACCCTCCGTCCTCGCGCGCGCCGCGCCGGCACTCGGGAAAGATCTCGGACGCCACCCCGCACACCAGTTCCTCCAGGCGCCGGCCGATCTCGCCGCGGTCGATGTCCTCCGCGAAGGAGACCTCGGCAAAAAGTGACCCGCGCAGGGAGATGTCCCTCTCCCCCTCCTCCAGCTCCAGCGGCTCCAGGAAATGCAGGATACCACGGGCGGCGTATGCATCGTATGTGTTTTCCCCCATCCCCGAGTAACGGCTCATCGCATCCCGGCCCAACTGCAGGAGGCGGGCGCGGAACCTCACCCTGCCTCGCAATTCTTCGCTTCCGGGGGGGAGGAGGAACGGTATTCTCTGGTAGTCCCTGGTGAGCACGTCCCGCACGTGGGCGGGGAAATCAGGACGGTCAAACGCCTCCTTCCGGGCAGGGTAGAGGAAGCGTATCCTCCAACCGTCAGGCAGCGGCGGAAGCTGGCTCACGGGAAGGTAATGGGGAGAGGTCTGCGGGGGCGGCTGTCCCCTCCGCAGGGCGGCGCGCACTTCCCCCATGACGTAGGCGGGGTAATAGGCACGGGGCTGGTAGACGGCCGCATAGGGGCTGAGCGTCCCCTCCCCCTCCACTTCATCCCCCTCCTGGATGTCGCCCCTGAAGATGCCTTCCTTGATGCCGGCTACGTCCAGGCGGGAGAACTTCCTGCCCCGGAACCTTTTTCTCTTCGCTTCCTCGTGCTCGCCCAGGGCACAACACAGGGAAAACTTGCCTATCTCCTCGGCAAGCACATCCCTTCTCCTGGGAGGAGGCACGCGATACCTTTCCTCTTCCATGCACTCGATTATAGAACATGGGGGTTGCCGGGCACCGTCAGTGGAACACGTGGGTGTCCGCAAGCCGGCGAGGCCCAACACGGACGAGGAACCCCCGCGCATCGCCCCGGGTGGTAAGATATTCCCGTCACGACAGGCAGGAGGACATCCAACGGGGAGACGGCTCATGGCCGGGCAGGACAAGGTGGCGATCTACGGGGCGGGCATGTCCGGGCTCGTCGCCGCCATAGACCTGGCGCGTCACGGCTACGAGGTTACCGTCCACGACCGCGAGGAGGGTTTCGGCGGCGACGGCAAGTACAACCCTTCCACCCACACCACCTCCATCGACGTGGAGCGCACCTCCGAATATATAGGAATAGACCTCTCGCCCGTCTTCCATCCCCTCGTCTCCTGCCCCTTCTACTTCCACGAGACGGTGCTCCACCCGCCACTGGAGATCCTGGACCTGCACACCGTGGAAAGGGGCAGCCGCCCCACCAGCCTGGACAGCCTGCTTTACGCGGAGGCGGCGAGACTGGGGGTGGGGTTCCGCTTCAACTCACCCCTCCGGAGGGAGGACCTGCCGCGACTTCCGGAAAACACCATCATCGCCTGCGGCCTTACCCCGAGCGTCTACGAGATGCTGGGCCTCCCCTACCTCCGCTGGTACGGCTGGGCCTCGCGCGGGGAGATCGGGTTCAGCAACCGCTCCTGGATATGGATAGATGAGGCCGTCACCGAATACGGCTACCTGAGCTCCTGCAACGACTACTATTTCGATTTCCTCTTCTCCAAGCGGCACGTGGACGAGGAGACCCTGCACAGGTACCGCGACTTCATGCTCCGGCACCAGGGCGTCGAGAACCACGGCTGGCATTATATCTCTGGGGCCGTGCCGCTTGCCGCCACCAGCAGGCCACGCCTCTTCCACCGCGGCCTTATCCTCTGCGGGACCATCAGCGGCTCCATGGATCCCTTCTTTTGGTTCGGCATCCTCGGCGCGCTGGTCACCGGCAAGGTGGCGGCCATGGCCGTCTACGACCGCTCCAGGGCGGCCGAGGAGTTCAACCGCTTTAACCGCAACTTCTCCAGCGGCCTCCGGTTCAAGAACAGGATCTGGTACCGCATCCGCCCCCACGTCGACTGGCTGGAGTGGAGCATCAGGCTCATAGGCCCCGAGCGGGTCAGGAGAATGATGGCTTACTACTTCAACCGCCACCATTTCCCCTTCAACCTGCCCGGGTTCGCCCGCCTCGGCGTCTACTGAACCTCCATGCGTCCACAGAACCGGGTGCTTGGCAAGCGGTATCACCTGCGGGTTTCTATTCTCACCCCCGCAGGATGGGCTATCTTATCGGTCGCAGTGCAGCCTGCGAAGAGATGTCATTAATACTTGTCCCGTCCGCAGCCGCCAGCAAGTAGCGACAAATAAGGCATGACCCCAGAATGTTGACAGATAAACGCAATATTCGAGGCCCGACCCCGGGTGTTGACTTACTCCTCCGGGGGGACGATGCGCTCCCCCACGCGGGGAGGCATGGCGTTGTATACCTCATCCACGCGCAGGGCGAAGAACCCCCTCCCGGCGGACTGCAGCTCCCCTTTCACCTTGTACGACTTGGCGTCCATGGTCACCAGGGCCATGGCCGCGGGGCAGGGCGTACTGACCTCCGCGAGCTCCCGGTTGTATGCGGACGCCCTGAAGAGAAGCAGCCCCTTCCCCTTCTCCGCCACCGGCAGCACGGGTATCACCCGGGGATAACCGTCCCCGCCCATAACCGCCAGGGCCTTGATGGAGGTGAGCTTGGTGAACTTTTCCTTCACCGGTCGGGGCATCTCCACCCCTTCCCGCAGACCTCCCTTCCCGCGCATCCCGAGGAGCGCCAGGTCGACGGGTATTGAAAGGAAGGAGGCCTTGCGCGTCTCGCCCACCTCCCGCACGTCGATCACCCCCGCGGATCTCACGCCCGAGTAGGCGTTGTAGCGCATGAGGGGGGAGGCGTCCATGGCCTCCTTGTACGCTCCAGTGCGCTCGAATCCCCGGAAATCCCCGGTGAGGGCGACCATCCTCAGCTTGGTGTCGATGCAGGCCATGCCGACCCTGGGGTTCTTCTGCAGGTATTCCTTGCTCCTCCACATGAGGAACTCCCCGAATATCAGGCGGTCCCCACGCCCGTCCGGCGGCGGCTGCAGGGTCACGATCAGGGCCACGTTGGGCCGGCCTTCCGGGTCCACGGTTGCCAGGAACTTGGCCGCCATCTCCTGCGAGAAGAGCTCGCGAGCCTCGGAAGAAAGCTCCATCTATCCCACCCCCTTCTCCCGCGCCGTGGCGCCCGACCAGCGCGCCACGGACAGCCCCTCCTCCCCCGCCACCCCCGCCAAGCGTGCCATCTTCCCCGCGTCGATCAGGCCGTGCCCAGCCAGGGGGAAGATGAGGTCCAGGCGCCGGTACTTCTCGCTGCAGGTGTTGTTGAAGGCCAGGAGGTCGTACCTTTCCACCGTGGGCAATTCCTCGTGGATGAAGCGGGCGATGCGGCGGATGTTCTCCTCGTCGTCGGTATACCCGGGGATCACCGGCGTGCGCACCCACATGGGCTTGCCCTTCTCCGCCACCAGGCGTGCGTTGTCAAGCACCAGCTCCAGCGGGATCCCCGTGTATCTCAGGTGGGCTTCCCCGTCCATCACCTTGAGGTCGTAGAGCACCAGGTCCGCCAGGTCCGCCAGAGGTTCCAGCTTTTTCCAGGAGACGCCGCCGCACGTGTCCAGGGCGAGGTGTACGCCCTCCCCGCGCAGGGCCTCCATGAGGGCGGCGGAAAACTCCGCCTGCAGGGCGGGCTCTCCCCCGGATAGCGTAACCCCACCGCCCGACTTCTGGTAGAAGACGCGGTCGCGCAGCGCCTCGGCGGCCACCTCCCCCACCGTCCTCTCCTTGCCGATCACCTCCAGGGCGGCGGCCGGGCAGGCCTCCTCGCAGAGGCCGCAGGCGTCACAGGCCTCGCGGTCGATGACCATGCCCTCGGGGGTGAGGGTGAGCGCTCCGCGGGGGCAGGCCGACAGGCAGTCCCGCGCCCCGATGCAGCGCACGTCGTACCACACCAGTTGCGGTTTCCTCTCCAACCCCTCCGGGTTGTGGCACCAGGGGCAGCGCATGGGGCACCCCTTGAGGAACACGGTGGTGCGTATGCCGGGGCCGTCCTCGGTGGAATAGCGCTGCACGTTGAAGACGACCCCCGTGATGGCCCCCCCGTCACAGCCGGTGGGATTCCCTGGCGATGATCTCATCCTGTATCTCCTTCCCCAGCACCACGAAATAGGCGTTGTAGCCGGTGACCCTCACCAGCAGGTTGCGGTACTCCTCCGGCCGCCGCTGCGCCTCGCGCAGGGTATCGGGGTCGATGACGTTCACCTGCAGTGCCGTGCCCCCCTTCTCCCCGTAGGCTCGCAGGAAGGCCATGAGCTTCTCGACGTGCTCCTCATCCCGCAGCAGGGAAGGGCTGAAGCTGATGGTGTGTGAGGCGCCGTTGGGAGCGGTTTCCAGCCCCAGTTTTCCCACGGAGAGGGTGACCGCCGTAGGGCCGTTGCGGTCGGCCCCGTCCACGGGGCCGATGGCGTTGGAGAGATAGGTGCCGCGCCTCCTGCCGTCCGGGGTGGCCGCCGTGGAGGGAGCGAAGGATACCCAGTAATTCCAGGAAAGGTAACCGCCCCGGTACCTACGGCCGGTGGCGGGCGAGGTGCGCTTGAAGACCATCTCCGTCCAGGTGCGCGAGAGCCAGCGGGCCATCTCGTCCGCGTAATCGTCGTCGTTCCCGTATTTCGGTGCCTTGTTCAAGAGCGTCTGGCGCAGGGGCTCGTGCCCCTCGAAGTTGTCCCGCAGGGCCTGCGCCAGCTCGCCCATGCTCACCTTCCCGTCCTCGAACACCAGCTTCCTCACCGCGGTGAGCGAGTCGGCGGCTGTGGCAAAAGCCACCCCCTCCACGGTGATGTAGTTGTGGCGCGCCCCTCCCTGCGTGATGTCTTTCCCCTTTTCCGCGCAACCGCCCACCAGCGCGGACAGGTAGGGGGTGGGCTCGAACTCCGCGCGGATGCGGTCGGCCTCGTCGCTGATGTCCAGCACGTGGTCCAGGAGGGCGCGCAGCTGTATCTCGAAAGCCTCCCGGAACCTCTCCCAGGTGGCAAAGCCTTCCACCTTCCCCGTGTCCGGCCCGATGCGCTTGCCGGTGGCCGCGTCCCTCCCCCGGAAGAAGACCAGCTCCACCGCCTTGGCCAGGTTGACGTTGACGTCCACGGTGCCGGAACGGTCGTCCCCCTGCAGGGTGTTCTCCAGGCAACCCACGGGGGCGTAGTCCCACAGCCTTTCCTTCGGCAACCCCTGCCATTCCAGTCCGCGCATGGAGTTCTCGTCGAAGTTCATGAGAAAGGGCGAGCCCTGGGCGCGGGAGATCATCTCCGCCACCCGTCGCAGCAGGGGTTCCGGCGTTCCGGCGTGCAGGCGGATGTTGGGCTTGGGCTCCAGCATGTTCATCTCCTCGATGACCTCCAGGAGCAGCCAGGTGAGCTCGTTGGAGGCGTCCTTGCCCTCGGCGTCGATGCCTCCCAGGGTCATGAGCTGCCCGAAGCCGGAGTTTATGCCCTGGTTGCTGAGCACGCGGCACTGGAAATCGTAGGCGTAGTTGTGCTTGACCCAGTAGCAGTGGAGGATCTCCTTGGCCTGCTCGCGGGTGAGACGGCCGCTTTCCAGGTCTTTCCTGTAGTAGGGGTACATGTACTGGTCGAAGCGGCCGTGGGAGAGGCCGGCCCCGGGGTAGGATTCCGCGGCCATTACCAGCATGTGGGTGAACCAGAGGGACTGCACCGCCTCGTGGAAACTCTCCGCCGGCTCCCAGGGCACCTTGCGGCAGATGCGGGCGATCTCCCGCAGCTCCGCCGCCCTGCCTTCGTCCTTCTCCTCGCCCGCCAGCCGCTCCGCCTCCTCGGCGTAGCGCAGGGCCAGGTCACGCGCCGCCTCGCAGCAGACCATGAGGGCTTTCAGGAAATCCGCGTAGTCAAGCTCGTCGGCCTCTTCCCTGCGCGACGCGAGGTCTTCATGGATGCCCCGCAGGCCCTCCGCGAGCACCCGCGGATAGTCGGGGATGAGGTGCCCGGGCACCGCGCCCGCGTTGGCGATTCCCAGCTCGTTTATCTCCGCGCACCTCTTCCACCACCTGCCCACCGCCTTCCGCCAGCGCCTGGCCTCCCGGCGGTTGTGGCACTTGGAGAGCGCGGTGTTGAACTGCCCCCCGACGATGAGCTCGCCCTCCAGGATATGCACCGGCAGGTAACGCCGGCACACCTCGCGGAAGAAGAGGGCGCGTCGCAGCACAAGAGGCCTCTCCCAGAAGCCCTCCGGCAGCTCGACACGGCGCGCCAGCACCCGCAACGATTCCGAGAAGGCTCCCATGAAGGGCACCAATTCCGGGATGATGCCCCAGTTCACCGGCGACCAGACCTCGTCCCAGGCGGTACCCGTGGTGAAGGGCATGACCTCGTTGCGGAAATATGGCCTTGCCTCGATGGAATAGTATTCCTCCCGCAGCCTCCTCACCCGAGGGGAAAGGTTGTCCGAGGGTCGCCAGATAAGATCCGGGGTGACTACCTCGCCTTCCCTCATCCTTCTCACCTCCCGGTGCCGTGGCCGTCCGCCCGGCTCCCTCGATGCTCGGGCGAACGCCCCGAACGTCTCATCCCATATCAATGATAATGCATCGGGCTCGCGCCGTATTGACTTCCGTTAAATCCGCCCGCGGGGCAATCTTTCCCGCGCGTCATGCCGTGCGCGAGGTCGACCGGCTCACGCAAGGAGCCGTGCCTGAAAACCTCATACCATTGGGTGACATTCCCGCATTTTCCATGCAACGGAGTTCGCCGGTCTTGCGTCTCTCGGGACCTGGGAGACGAGAAATAACCTGACCCCTTCAGCCTCTTAGAATAGGACCTTCTGAAACTGCCAGTCCAGGATGGACCGCCCCACCTCCAGGAGCCGGAGGTCGGCGAGCATCCTGGCGCCCGTTTCGTCGAGGGGCACGCGCGCTTCTTCGACCAGGTCGCGCATGGAATCCACCCAGGAGGGAAGCGCCTTTCCGAAGAAGAGGAGGAGCTCCAGGCGTTCCCTTCCTCCCTCCGTGTCGCCGAAAGTGAGCTCCAGCAGTCTCTCCGCAAGTATCCTGTAGGCGGTGAGCTCCACCTTTCTCTGGGCGAGCATCACCCTGTGATCCGGGGATATCCCGGCCGGGTCCAGGGCGGAGATCAAGAGATGGTGCCAGCGTTCCATGAAAGCCACGATGGACGGGATGACGACCGCCCTCTCCCACAGGAAGAGGGAACGCGAGATGCGCTCATGCCCCCACCCTTCCTCCCCCACCATGCGGTCGGCGGGGATACGCACGCGGTCGAAAATCACCCTGCCGTGCGGAGAGGTGGCAAGAAATCCCAGGCGCGTTTCCTCCACCAGGAGGCCGTCTTTGCTCTCCGCGACGAAAGCGGTAAGGCCGTTCTTGCCCGCCGCCGGATCGGTGGCCGCGACGACCAGGAAGACGTCGGCCGCCGGCGCGTTGGTCACCGGACCTTTCTCCCCCGTGAGCACGTATCCATTCCCCTCCTTCAGGGCCAGGGTACGGATACGCGCGGGGTCGGCACCCGCGTCCGGCTCGGAGATGGCCGCCGCGCCTATACTCTCTCCCCGGCACAAGCCCGGGAGGTATTCCTTCTTCTGCTTCTGGGAGCCGAACACCTGCAGGGGGTAAGCGCAGAGCATCACGTGGTCCAGCACGCTCAGGGCCAGCCCGAGGTCCAGGCTTTCACCGGCCAGGAGTGCCAGGCACTCGGCGAATTCGACTACCCCCGCCCCCTCGCCTCCGTATTTCCTGTCTATGGCCATCCCCAGAACGCCCATGTCCGCCAGCTTCTTCCATAGCTTGCGGTCGAGCTTGCCGCCGGAGGCCCGCTTCTCGATGCTGGGGAGGATCCTGCTCCGCGCGAAGGTCCTCATCTCCTTGGTGTTCATCATCACCTCCGGACGTTTCGGGATCCGCCAACCATGCCAGGCATGGCACTATCCTCACCATCTCCATGATAATCTCGGGCGGCGATCACCCGCAAATCTCCGCCACCAAGAGCTGCCCGCCGGATAACCGTGACGCTTGGCAGGGTCCATGCTGCTGGTTAGACCGTGATGCCGACTCACCCAGGGGATGCCCTTTACACCCGGGTGTGCAACAAGAGCCCCCATTGCCCATAACCTGCCTTATCCAGATGCCGCATGATATCCAACAGGCTTGAGGCCAAGGGCTTATCCCTTCCCCTACAACCGATGAGACGGCACCAGGACCTTTGCTACTATTAGGCCGCACCGCGGGCCAAGTCCTCGGTGCCCGCCCTACAACCGATGAGACGGCACCAGGACCTTTGCTACTATACAACCGACGAGGTCTACTGGGGCACGTTCACTCGGAAACAAGAAGTAGCAGGAGTATGATAAGGATAATCAGTATGTAGCTTAAGGACCGGAAAAACCTGTCCAAGTAAGCCAGACCACCTCTTTATCCGGTAAGCGGTCAAGGGCGTCGCCTGGGAAACTCGCGTATTTAAACGTCGCGGAAGCCGCAGGGTCAAGTCGTTCCTATATCGCTTCGGCGACGAGGCTCGTGCAACCTCAGGCGCGGATGGCGTCGTTGAGCTTCCTCGTGTAGTCGATGAGCTCCTGCATGGTGGGGAACTCCTCGCTGGCGAAGCAGAACTCCTCCGACCACGGGTTGAGGCGCAGTGCCTCCCTCTCCTCCTCGGAGAAGGTGCGCAGGAAGAGGTCGTAGAGGGCGGTGCCGCGGAAGACCACCAGGGGAAAGAAGGTTGCCTCCCGGATCCCTTCCCGGCGGAGGATATCCACCGTGCGCTCCAAGCTCTCCCGGGTCTCGCCCGGCAGCCCCGCGATGAAGGTGAGGATGGGATTGAGACCGTGTTCGCGCGCGGCGCGCGCCGCCGCGATGATCTCCCAGGCGGTGGTGCGCTTCTTCACCACCTCGCGCAGGATGCGGTCGTCGAAGGACTCCGCTCCCAGGGCCACGTTGCGGAAATTGCTCTCCCGCAGCCCTTGCAGGACCTCGGGGGTCAGCGAGTCGGCGCGGGTCTGGATGTGGTAGGCGTAGGGGACCTCCCGCACCGTCTCCAGCAGCCTGCGCAGGCGCGGGCGGTTGAGGGCGAAGGTGGCGTCGCCGAAGTAGAAGGAGCGCTCGCCGTCGGTGAAACGCTCCCAGCAGTAGTCCAGGACCTCCCGCACGTAAGCCGGGGAGTGGTAGCGCGTCTTCCTCTTCCACACCGCGGGGTCCAGGCAGAAGGTGCACTGCTCCGGGCACCCCCGCGAGGTGAGGAAGCCGCTGCCCGGGATATAGTCATCGAAGAGGTTCAGGGACTTCAGGAGGCGGTGGCGCTCTCCTATGCGGAACTCCTCGGACACGGTGTAGATATGCGGGAAGCGGTCCAAGTCCCTCTCGAGGCCGCGCTCCCTGTTGTGGATGATGTTTCCATGCGCGTCCCGCCAGGTCAACCCGTCCACGCGCGAGAAGTCCCTATCGCCACGCCGCAGGGACTCGAGGACCTCCAGGGCCGTCCACTCCCCCTCCCCCCGCACCACGCAGTCGGCCGCGCCGTCCTCCATGATCTCCCCGGGATGCATGGTGGCATAGATGCCCCCGGCGACCAGGAAAGCATCCGGGAGCATCTTCCGGATGCGCTTGAGCATCTCGCGGGCGTGCCGCGCTATGTAGTAGATGGAGATGGGGAAGAGGACCACGTCGGGCTGGAGGTCCCGCAGGGCGTTTTCCAGGTTTTCCCTCATGAGGCGCAGGGCCTCCTCGTCCCCCACGGGCGCCGTGGAACGGGCCTCCGCCGCAAGCCCCTCCTCGCGTTCGCGGAACCAGTGCTCCTCGTGGAAGACGTCGACCACCAGGTTGAGGACCTCGCATCTCCATCCCTGCCCCTTGAGGAAGGCGGCGATGTACATGGCGCCGTACTCCGGCACCAGCAGGGCCTTGTTGCGGAGGAACGCGTACTCCGCCATCCACAGGGGATGGGGCTTGGTCTCCAGGAGACCGAAACCCCAGGCATCGGAGATGATCGCCGTCTTCAGTTCCGCTTCGCTCATGTCGCCTATTCTAACCCAAGCACCCCGATCCATGCATGCGTTCGCACGCGATCGCCGCGGCCTCCGCGAGCTTCGCCTGACCCTCACCCCCCCGCCAGGCGGGAGAGGAGGAAGATCTCGTCGCCGTCGCGCAGCAGGCCGTCCTGGCCGGCGAGCGGCTCACCCTTGCGCATGGCGATCACGAGGGGGTGGAACCTCTCCCGCTCGCCGTCCCACATCTGCGCGGGCAAGCGCTGACCGTAATCCCGCCCCAGCAGGCGCAGCAGGTCGCCCGCGGTGGAGCCCTCGGGCAAATCGTAGTCCTTTTCCTTTGTGCCCACGTAATGCCGGATCATCCCGGTGAAACGGACCTTCACCCGCATTTCTCTCCGTCCTCGCCCGTCCGGGGAAAGCATCCCGCGTGGCCGCGCCGCGCCACGGAACCGGGGCTCCTTACGGCTTCCCCTAACCCCTTCTACAACTTCTTTTCCGGCTCTACAACTTCTTCTCCGGCTGCCCCATGTCGTCCAGCACCCCGTGGTAATAGACCGCCGCCTTCCTGAGCAGGGGCTGCAGTTTGAGCAGCCCGGTGGCGTTGCCCTCCACCTTGATCCTCTTGCGCGCGATGGCCATCACGGGATTGAGCTTGTTGGACCAGGAGCGGTGACCGTCATCAGCGGAGAGGGTCATGCGTACCTTGAACTCGCCGGGCGGCTCACCGGTGCCGAACTCGTTCTTCCCGCCGCGCAGGTCGAACCAGAACTGCACGTCAGGGTCGCAATACCTGAAGACCACAATCTGGTCAAGCTTCGCGACCTTTGCGGAGAGCTCGGGATCGGCGAACATGCGCCGGAAGAGCTCGCTGAAGGTCCTGGTCAGCTCGTCCGCGTCCTTCCAGTACTGGCTCATGCGCTACCTCCTTGTCCTGTGGCGGCCCCCGTGCCACGCTCCCGCCCCGCACCCCGGCCTATATCCGCCGGCTTCTGCCCCGTGTTCCCTCTACCGCGACTTCACCCTGCCTCGCCCTGCGATGCCCGGTACCATCCACGCAACCAGCCGTGTCGCATGAAGCCAGATGCCACGGGGGATTCCGCATCAGAGCAACCGCCTGAAGAGTTCGGCTATCTCCTCCTCCTCCGGAGGGCGGGGGTTGAAGGCCATCTGAATATCCTGCATGGCCTTCTCTGCCAGCTCCGGCAGATCCTCCTCACCGATGCCGTATGCCTTGAGGTCCGAGGGCAGGCCCACCTCGGAGATGAGCTTCCTCACCTCGGCGATGGCCGCGTCCGCTGCCTCCTCCACGGTGAGGCCGCGCACGTCCGCCCCCATGGCCTCGGCCACGTCCCGGTACCTCTCCGCCACGTGGTCCCGGTTGTACTCCATGACCACGGGCAGCATGATGGAATTGGCGATGCCGTGGGGTATATCGAACATCCCCCCCAGGGCGTGGGCACAGGCGTGGACCGCGCCGCACATGGTGTTGAAGAAACCCACCCCGGCGACGGTGGCTGCGAACTGCATATAGGCGCGCGCCTCGAGGTCGTCCCCCTTCTCCACCGCCCGGCGCAGCCAGCGGCTCACCAGGCGGACGGCGTGCAGGGTCATGGCGTCCGCCAGGGGGTTGGCGTAGGGGGAAGTGTAGGCCTCGATGGCGTGGGTGAGGGCGTCTACGCCGGTGGCGGCGGTCAACTCCGGCGGCAGCGAGAGGGTGACCTTGGGGTCCAGCAGGGCCACGTCGGCCGCGCAGTACCACTCGATGAATCCGGTCTTGGTCCGCTCCTCCTCGTTCTTGATGATGGCGCCCCAGGTGACCTCGCAGCCCGTACCGGAGGTGGTGGGGATGGCCACGTGGGGCAACATGGGCCTTCCCACCAGCTCGGCCCCGATATGCTCCGCGATGTCCTCCTCGCCACCGGTGACCAGCACGTTGGCCCCTTTGGCGGTGTCCATCACGGAACCGCCGCCCACGGCGATTATGCTGTCCCCGCCCGTCTCCCTGACGAAACGGGCGGCACGGTTGATCACGCTCACCAGGGCGTCCTGCCGCACCTCGTCGAAGATCCCGGCTATCTCGATGTCGCTTCCCTCCAGCACCCCCTTCACGTAGTCCAGGATGCCCGCATCGATGACGCCCCGGTCGGTGAAGATGACTGGCCGCCCGGCGCCCAGCTCTCCCAGCTCGAAGGGGAGCTCCTCAACGGCCCCCACGCGGTAGACGATCTTGGTGCGCAACTTGAACTCGATGAGCTCCTCCGGAAGCGCCATGTCTTTCCCCCTTTTCCCGCCCAGCCGCGCAATCACGGCCATCTTTTCCCGGCATCATAGCTTCCCCAGCAGCAGGCGGCTGATGATCAGCTTCTGGATCTCCGAGGTGCCCGCCCCGATGGTGCCCAGCTTGGCGTCGCGCAGGGTCCTCTCCACGGGGTACTCGCGGATGTACCCGTAGCCGCCGAAGATCTGCACCGCCTCGCTGGCCACCCTGAAGGCCGACTCGGTGACGAAGAGCTTGCACACGCAGGCCTCCATCATGGCCGGGATGCCCTGGTCCTTCATCCAGGCCACCCGGTAGACCAGCAGGCGCGACGCGTCCAGGAGGCATTTCATCTCCGCGATCTTGAAGGCCACCGCCTGGAACTTGCCGATGGGCCTGCCGAACTGCTTCCTCTCCCTGGCGTACTCTACGCAGCGGTTTATGTTCGCCTCCATGCTCCCCACGGCGGGAGCCACCATGATGGCCCTTTCCCACTCCAGGGTGGCCTTGCCCACCCCGTAAAAGCCGTCGCCCTCGTTCCCCAGCAGGTTCTCCGCCGGCACCCGGCAGTCGCTGAAGACCAGTTCGGCTGTGGGCGAGGTGCGGTTGCCCATCTTGTCCAGCTCCTTGCTCACCTGGAAGCCCTCGAAGCCCTTCTCGACTATGAAGGCGCTGATGCCCGCCCCGCCCTTCTCCTTGTCGGTGACGGCGATGACGATGCACAGGTCGGCTATGGGCCCGTTGGTGATGAACATCTTGGTCCCGTTGATGACGTAGAAATCGCCGTCGCGCACGGCAGTGGTCTTGATGGAGGCGGCGTCCGAGCCGGCGTCGGGCTCGGTTAGCCCGAAGCAGCTTATCTTCTCCCCGCTGCAGATGCCGGGAAGGTACTTCCTCTTCTGCTCCTCGGTGCCCATGACCCATATGGGCACGGCCCCGATGATGGTGTGCGCCCCCCAGGAGAGGGCTACCCCAGCGTCACCGCCGCCCGCCCCGAAGGCGTCCATGGCGATGGCGGTATCCAGGGCGCCGGCGCCCGAACCCCCGTACTCCTCCGGGAAGGGCAGGCCGAGCAGGCCCATTTCTCCCATTTTCTTCCATCCATCCCAGAAGAACTCGCCCCTGCGGTCGTATTCCTCGGTGAAGGGGGCGATCTCCCTCTCCGCGAATTCCTTCACCTCCCTGAAGAAGGCCTTCTGTTCCTGAGAGAGCTCGAAATCCATGCGTGACCTCCTCTTACCTCATCCGCTTCCCTGCGCCAAACCCGTGAAACCCTCCCTTTGAGCCCGCACCGGCGTCACGGCCGCTCGCGGCCACCGCACGCGCGAGCGCCCTCCCTTGCTGTGAACTTTGAATATATCACCACCTCCGATCCGCCCCGCCCCGGGCAATCTCCTTCCGAGCGCTTCCGGGCGCCGTTTCCCAGAAAGGCGGACGAGTGATGTTGCACGGTAGCCACGGGAAAGAGAGATCATATCCCGCCTGCTCAACGCGCCGCTCCCCCGAAGGACGCTCCTTCACCCAACGGCCCACGGCTGCGGCATGATGTCACTCGAAAAGCTCGTCTTCCTCCGCTTCCTCCGCTTCCTCTGCTCCCTCTGCTTCGGCCGCTTTCCCGCCGCTCAGCACGCCTCCCTCCGAGTGGGTCTTCTCCCGACGCGTTTCGTCCCCCTCACGCCCTTCGCGTCCCTCCGGCTCCTCTCCCCCTCCCGCGAACCTCCTGATGCCGCGGACAGGCTCACCGCTCCCGAAGCAAGTGGCGAAGGATTCCGTCTCCAGCTCGAGGCCGCGCTCGAGGTCGAGGTCCAGGGAGCGGTTGAGGCAACGCTTGCTCAAGTACAGCGCCGTCTTTCCGCCCTGGGAGAGCTTCTTCACCCACTCCTCCACCCTGGCCGCGAGTCCCTCCTCCGACACCACCTCGTTAACCAGGCCCCACTCCGCCGCCGTCTCCGCGTCCACCACCCTGCCCGCCAGCACCATCTCCCTCGCGTGCCGCAGGCCCACCAGCCGCGCCAGCCTCTGGGTGCCGCCGCCGTAGGGGAGCATGCCCAGCCTGGCCTCCGCGAAGGCGAAGCGCGCCGCGGGGGTCGCCAGTGCCAGGTCGCAGGCGAGGCATATCTCCAGGCCCGCCCCCATGGCCACGCCGTTCACGGCGGCGATGGTGGGGAGGGAGAGCTCGGCGATGCGCCCGGTGACCGCCTGCAGTTCGCGCGAGAGGCGGCGCGCGGCCATGGGAGCCGCTTTCTCCAGGCCTGCCATGTCCATGCCCGCGCAGAAGGCCGTTCCCCGCCCGGTGAAGACCACGGCCCTCACCGCGGGGTCCGTCTCCAGGGCGTTGAGGCAGCCCCAGAGCTCGCGCAGGGCTCCCTGCGTAAGGGCGTTCAGCTTTCCCGGGCGGGAGAAGTACACCCATCCCGCGCCGTCCCTGGCTTCCCAGGCGATGAACCTCTCTTCCATGCAACCCCCGGCGATAACCCGCGGGAAAACCGTGCCCCGGTTCTTGTCCGGTATTTGCCGCGTTCGCTTTCCTAGACCTTCCAGTAGCTTTCCTGCTTGCCGCTGCCGTAATCGTAAAAGCCCCGCGCCGTCTTGCGTCCCAGCAACCCAGAGGCCACCAGCCGCCTTAACAACGGCGGGGGATAGTACTTGGGGTCGCCGGTATCGTTGTAGATGGCGGTGGAAGCGTTGGTGAGCACGTCGATGCCGGTCATGTCCGCGAGCTCCAGGGGACCCATGGGCAGGTTGTAGCCCAGGCGCATGGCCTTGTCGATGTCCTCCGGGGTGGCCACGCCCGCCTCCAGCATCCTCGCCGCCTCCATCACCATGGGAAGATAGAGGCGGTTGGCGATGAAACCGGCGTGGTCCTTGAGCACCCGGACCGTCTCCTTGCCCACCGATTGCGCCCACTTCTCGGCGGTCTCCATGGTCTCGTCGGAGGTCTGAAGCCCCCGGATGATCTCGCAGAGCCTCATGAGGGGCACCGGGCTGAAGAAATGGATCCCCACCACCTTGTCCGGCCGCTTGGTGGCCGCGGCGATGGAGGAGATGGGGATGGCGGAGGTGTTGGTGGCCAGTACGGCGTGGGAAGGGCAGACGGCGTCCAGCTCTCCGAAGACCTTGCTCTTCACCTCGAGGTTCTCGAAGACCGCCTCCACCACCAGGTCGCAGTCGGAGGCGTCCTTCAGGTCGGTGGTGGTGGTGATGTTGGCCAGGGCGGCGTCGTGCTGCTCCTGCGTGATCTTTTCCTTGGAAAGGAACTTCCCCAGGGAACTGCGGATGGCCTCCATGCCCTTGGAGGTGCGCTCGTCGTCCACGTCGTGCATCACCACCCGGTATCCCGCGAAGGCGGTGACCTGCGCGATGCCGCTTCCCATGAGGCCCGATCCAACAACGAAGACTTTCCTGATCTCCATGGCTACCTCCCGTGGTCCGACTCTCCCTTCCCGGCAAGCCGCAAAGGAACCTCCTGCCGGGTGTGCGTGCCGACATTCCCCGCTGCGGCGCGTAAGAGCAGCGCGAGAAAAGTATATCACATCGCTTTCGCGCCCCCGGGCGCCCTCTAGCAGCTTCCCGCGCGCGCTTTCCCGCGTTTACCGCGGCCCCTCATGCGGACGGCCTTTCCCCATCCACGCAGGAAGTTGGCAAGGGACAGTGCGGCCAGCAACGCGGCCGCCACCGCGGCTGCCCGCGCGGGTCGGGAAAGAAACGCCCGCGCCCCCTCCACCCTTTCCGCCGCCCGCGATAGGAAAGGGAGGTATGCCCCCTTGCCGTGGGAAAAGGTGCCCAGCTGTCCCCGGGCGGATTTTACGAGGTCGGTGAGGTGCGAGATGTCTTCCGCCATGACCTGCCTTCCGCCATGATCTCCGCCACGATATGCCTTCCGCGGCCAGAGCCCGGCAGGAAAAGGCCGCCGCGCGCCGCGCGCCGCGTACCCCGCGGGGCGCCCTTCCCTCCCCGCCCGCCGGGTGTGCCTTTCCCGGGCCTCTGCCCCGCCGTGCCTTCCCGGGACCCTACGAGACGAACAGGGGCACGTGGCGGAAGGACTCCACGTCGAACAGCCCCCTGTCGGTTATCTTCAGGGCGGGTATCACCGGCAGCGCCATGAAGGAGAGGGCCATGAAGGGGTCGCTCAACGCGCAACCCAGTCCCCGCACCGCCTCCCGCAGCTGCCGTACCCGTTCCGCCACCTTCGCCAGTGGCAGGGTGGACATGAGGCCCGCCACGTCCAGGGGGAGCTCCGCGAGGACCTCCCCTCCCCTGACCGCCGCCTGGCCTCCTCCCATCTCCACCACCCTGCGTGCGGCCGCCAGGATATCGCCGTCCTCCACTCCCAGCACCACCAGGTTGTGGGAGTCGTGGGCCACGGTGGAAGCCATGGCCCCCTCGCGCAGGCCGAAACCACGGATAAAGCCCACCCCCACGTTGCCCGTTCCCCGGTGCCTCTCGAATACGCATATCTTCAGGATGTCCCGTTGCGGGTCCGATACCACCATGCCCTTCTCCACGCGGGGCTTCTCCGCCAGCCTCTCCGTGACGATCTGGTCCGGGACGACCCCGATGACCAGGATGTCCCCCTTCTCCGCGGCGACGCCAATTCCTGGTATTTTTTCCCAGGCCACGTTCATGGTCCCACGGGCGGCCTCACCCGGGCTCGCCTCCACCAGGAGTTCCCCTCCCGCGGCCACCCTGCGCCCACGCTTGTAGACCTCCCTCACGGTGAAGTCCTCCAGATCCTCGAGCACCACCAGGTCCGCCTGCCATCCGGGGGCGATACCTCCCCTGCGGGGAAGCCGGAAGCGCATCGCGGGATGCAGGGTGACCATGCGCAGCGCCTTCACGGGGTCCAGCCCCAACCCCACCGCCCGGCGCAGCACGTGGTCAAGGTGCCCCTGCCTCATGAGGTCGTCGGGCTGCCGGTCGTCGGTGACCAGGAGCAGGCGGTGGGAGAAGGACTCCAGGGCGAGAGGCAGCAGAGCCTGCAGGTTCCTGGCGGTGGAACCCTCGCGCACGTAGATGTACATGCCTCTTTCCAGTTTTTCCCATGCCTCCCCGCTCTCCACGCACTCGTGGTCCGACTCCACCCCCGCCGCGATATAGGCATCGAGCCTCTCGCCCCCCAGGCCGGGCGCGTGTCCGTCAACGGGCAAGCCCCTGCATAACGCGATCTTGGCCATGACCGAAGCGTCGCCTGCGATCACGCCGGGGAAATTCATCACCTCGCCCAGGCCGACCACCGCCTCCTCCGCGAGGAGAGGAGCGAGGTCCTCCGCCTCCAGCACCGCCCCCGCCGTTTCCATGGGGGTGGCGGGCACGCAGGAGGGAAGCATGACGAAGACCTCCAGGGGGAGTCCCTCGGCCAGGCGCATCATGTAGCGCACGCCCTCCAACCCCATCACGTTGGCTATCTCGTGGTAATCGGTGACCACCGCCGCGGTGCCGTGCGGGACCACGGCGCGGGCGTATTCCGGAAGGGAGACCAGGGAGGACTCGATGTGCACGTGGCCGTCTATGAAGGCGGGGCAGAGGAAGGCACCGTCAAGCTCGACGCGCTCTCGCGCGCGCCTGCTCCCGAAACCGGCGATGCGCCCCCCGTGCACCGCCACCGCCTCCTCCCTGACCCTGCCGCTGAAGACATCCACCACGCGCGCCCCGGTGAAGACGAGATCGGCCTCGCCCTCTCCCCTTGCCACCGCCAGCCACGTATCGTTTTCCATGCCTCCTCCCGCTCTCCGGCGCGTGCCCCGCTCCCCGCGAGGCTTCCCCTTCTCTTTATATCCCATATCATGGAAGCCGGCGCCGCCCTCGACCGGCGCTTCTCTCACTACGTGCGGGAATGACCTGCCGGTGCGGCGCCGCGCGGGCCGTGCGCGGCGGGACCGCGCGGGTAAGGCGGTCAGATCACCGGCTCCTCCTGCAGCTCACCCGGCTTGCGCAGGCCCTCGGCCGGATAGGCCCTCATCTCCAGGATGACCTTCAGCGCCTCTTCCTTCATGGCGTAATCGAATGCCTGCAGCCCCATCTCCAGCGGGAACCTGCGGTCGATGAGCTCCTGCACGTTGACCAGCCCCCGCATGAGGGCGCGGATGGCGGGCTGGAAAGGCCCGCAGCGCGAGCCGATGACCTGCACTTCGTCCACCACCAGCCTGGAGACGTCCAGCAGGACGTTGTCCACGAAAGTGCTCTTCTGCACGATGGTCCCCGCGGGCTTCACCAGGGCACGGGCCATCTCGAAGCCCTCCGGCCTTCCCGTGCACTCCACCACCACGTCAAAACGTTCTTCCCCTGCCCCATCGCTCTCCAGGGCGGTCCTCACCCCCAGGCGATCGAGGATCTTAAGCTTGTGGGGATAGCGCCCCACGGCAAGCAAGGAACAACCCGAGAGCCGCATCACCTGGGCCGCCAGCAGCCCCAGCTTGCCGTCTCCCAGAACCGCGACCCGCAAGCGCGGGCTCAGGTGCACCTGTTCGGCGATGCGGAAGCAGGCCGCCAGTGGCTCCACGAAAACGGCGGTGTAGGTGGGCATGGTGTCAGGGACCAGGTGGAGGTTGGAGACGGGGAGAACGGTGTACTCGGCGAAGGTGCCGTTCCTGCCGCTTATCCCCAGGGTGGTGCGCTGCGGGCAGTGGTTTCCTTTTCCCTCGATGCACATGGCGCAGACGCCGCAGGGGCAGTTTATCTCCCCCACCACCCTTTTCCCGACCCATTCGGGATTGTCGCAGCTCTCCACCACCCCCACGAACTCGTGACCCAGTATGCCCTTGAACTCCATGTAGCCATGGACCACCTCCAGGTCCGTGTGGCATATGCCCGCGGCGATGACCTTGATCAGGGCCTCGCCCGGTCCCGGTTCCGGCATGGGCAGGTCGTCGCGGAGCTGCAGTTCGCCGTCGAAATACAGGCCCAACATCTCGCGCCACTCTCCTTTACTCCCTCAACAACGCCGGCGGAGCCTGAAAGCCGCTCGTATTCTATCTTACCTCATGCGCGGGCTTACTTCCCGCCCTTTCTCGATCCGGTTCCGGCGAGGAAAACCCCTTTTCCTCTTACGTCTTGGTTTGATCTACCATGGGTTCGCAGAGGCTTCTCCCCTCCCCGGACCCCATCGTGACCCTTCATGTCTCCCTGGGGCCCTTTACGCCTCTTCACGGAGATTCCCTCAAACCGACTTGTTTTTCGCGCATCTCGGAACCCTTTTTCACCATTCTGCAACACAACCCGTCTTCCCTTCCGAGAACAAGCGCGGCCCGTGCCCGGTCTGTCCACGCCCGCCACGGTAGCCCGAGAGGAAGCGAAAGGCGTCACACCCACACGACACGAGGCGCTTGCCCCGTTCATTCCAAGGAGCGGTGAGGAAGCGCTTCAGCTGGGAGCGTGGATTTCCGCCGGCTCCGGTCCGCCGGCCTCTTCGGATTCCCACTCCTCCCGCGGATGCGGCTTCCTGCGGGCGATGATGGTGATGATGGAGGGAAGCACCAGGAGGCTCGCCGCAAGGGAGACGGCCAGGGAAAGCGCGGTGATGAGCCCGAAACGGCGGATGGGGGCCATCTTGGAATAGGAGATGACCAGGAAGGCGCCGGCGGTGGAGGCCGCGCTGGCCAGGAGGGGTTTTCCCACGCGCATCACGGAGATGTCCAAGGCCTCCGCCACGCTAACCTCTTGCGGGGAGTATTCCTCCAGGAATCGGTGGGTCACGTGGATGCCGTAGTCGATTCCCATGCCGATGATCATGGATGCCACCAGCACGGTCATCATGTCCAGTTCCCACCCCATGAGCGCCAGGAACCCCATCTCCACCGCCACCCCGGCCACCAGCACGGAGAGGGTGGCCAGCCCGTAGGTGACGGAACGGAAGATGAGGATGAGCACCAACCCGGAGAGCAGCAGAGCGAGGAGCGCCGTGCGCAACTGGGTGGGAACCAGGTTCCCCAGCAGATCGTAGGTGAGGGGGGTGATGCCTCCCACCTTGTATCCGATAGCGAGCGAGCCGAAGCAGTTCTCGGCCGCCTCCTTGAGGACGCGGTTCTTGTCTATGGCCTCCCGGTTGCTCCTGGCGCCCTCGCTGAACACGCTGATCAGGGCGGCCCGGTGATCGGCGGAGATCAGCTTGCCCTCCTGCGACCCGAAGAGCTCGCTGATGGTGGCGAGGTCCTCTTCCGCCTCCTTCGCCGTGGCCGGCAGGGAGGCGGCGTAATCCGCTCCCGGCGCGGCCTTTCCCGTCTCCACGCGGAAATCCTGCAGCAGTTCCGCGAGGGTCGAGCTCCCGTTCTCCGTGAAATAGGGCGTGGATGCCAGTTCCTCCTGGAAGCGGCGCATGGCGGCCAGTACCTGGGGCTCCAGCACGTTTCCGGTCAGGAGCACCACGTCCTCCTGCTGTCCCCCGAAGATGCGCTCCTGCTCGTACTGGGCCTGCAGCGAGGGGATGTCCTGCGGGGCCAGGGCACGCAGGTCCGGGGTGGTGGTCAGGCGCAGGGAACCCAACACGCAGGCCAAGACCACCAGAACATAGATGGCCACCACCGCGCGGGGGCGGTCCTGCGAAATGCCCGCGATCCTTCCCATGGCGCGGTCGATCCGCGAGCTTCCTCGCGACGAGAAGATGGCGACGCCGCGGGGAGCACGGCTTCCCTCCCGGCGCAACCTGCGGTCCTCGCGCAGGATCATGAGGGCGGGGAGGAAGGTCACGCTGAGCAGGAAACAGATGCCTATGCCCACCGCGCCCATGTAACCGAACTGCCGCATGACGTCGAAGTCGGAAAAATGAAAGCTCGCGAAACCGAAGAAGGTGGTGATGCAGGCCAGGAAGACGGCTACTCCGACGGTCACCACCGCGCGGTAAGCGGCGTCCCTCTGGTCCTTGCGCATGCCGAATTCCTCGTAAAAGCGGCTCATCATGTAGACGAGGTTCCCCAGGCTGATCCCCAGCACCAGCGGCCCGATGACGGCGGAGAGCATGGTGTAGGGAACGTGCAGCCATCCCATGAGCCCGTATATCCACATGGCGGACATGACGATCACCGCGAGGGGAAGGAAGATGTCTGTGAACCTCTGGAAGGTCATGTAAAGCAGGAGCATGAGCACCAGGACGGCGATAAGGGCCAGTACCCAGGTGCTCTCGAAGACGTAGTTCTCCAGGTCACGGTCTATGGAAGGGTCGCCGCTTATCATTACCCTTGCAGGTATCTCGCCGTCCTCGAAGTATCCGTGGAAGAAATCCTCGAACCTGCGGGCCGCCTCCCGCATCTCCTCCGTCTTCAGCATGGGGTTGACTTTGACCCAGATGGCGGCGTGCTTCCCGTCCGCGGAGAGGAGCGCGGAGCCCTCCTTCTCCACCGTCCACTTGCGTGCCACCGGGTTCGCCAAATACTGCGCGACCCCCTTCTCGATGGCCTCCTCAAAGGGGATGCTCCTCGCGGGGTCGTCGGGGTCGGGCACCGTGGTCCCCTCCGCGAAGCGCAGGATGGCGCCGATGTCGTTTATCAAAGGCCCGTAGGTCTTGCGCGCCTCGTTCAGGGCGTTCAGGGCGAACCCGGTGAGGAAATGCTCCATGTAGGTGTAATATTCCTCCCCCACCTCCGCTGCCATCTCCTTCTCGAGCAGGAGGAACTTCTTGATCATGGGGTAGGTGAGCAGGCGGTCGCTCTCCACCATGGGGATCTCGTAGACGGTGCCGCCGAAAAGCCGGTCCACTTCCTCGATGGTGCGCGAGGTCTCGAACTTGCTGGGGATGAGGTCCTTCTGGCCCGCCTTCACATCGATGAAGCCCATGCCCGCCGCCACCGGCAGGGTGAGGGCGATGCAGATAAGGACCACCGCGAGCGCATGATCGCGGCACAAGCGGGCGAAGAACTTCAACCTTCCATCCTCCTCCTGGCCTGTTCCCGTGCGGCGGGCAAATGCCTTGCCGCCATCCACCCGCCGATATTCCTAACCATTATAATCATTTCGCCGGCATTTGGTTACCTACCTTGCGCCCCCATGCTCACACATACTTACATTTTTGCCCGCCCTTGCCCTCCCGCTCCCGGCGGCCATGACTTCCGGCCGCCGCGCATTTCCGTTAGTTCACGGCTGGCAGGGTCTTTTTCCTGCCGATGAGGGGGTGATATCCTCATGCGTATGGCGGCGCGGTTTCCACGGTAAGGACCGGGATCGCCGCGGCTTTCCGCAGTGCGCCCCACCCGGCGCCGAAGGTGAAGGTGGGCGAGGGGACTCGTTTCCCCTCAAGGTAAGGAGCTTACGTTGGCTTATCTTCTTGTAAGCAGGGTTTCCTCCTACCGCGAGGACGAGGTCCGTCCCGCCGTCTCCGATATGCTTGACAGAAGCGGGCTGGAGTGGCGGGGAAAAACGGTCCTGGTCAAACCCAACCTGCTGGGGCCCTTCACCCCGCAATCCGGGGTGGTGACGCATCCCTGCGTAATCCGCTCCCTGCGCGACGAGCTGCGCCGCAGGGGCTGCCGCGTGATGGTGGGGGATAACCCGGGCATACGCGGCTACGGCATGGTGGGCCGCATGGCCCGCGTGAGCGGCGCGGAGGAGGCTGCGGGAGAGGATCTCGTCAACCTCGGCCTGCGCCCGCGGCAGGTCGCGATAGATTCGCGCCACGTGAGGCGCGTTTCCGTGTGCTCCGAGGTCTTCGAGGCGGACTTGTGGATATCCGTCCCCAAGTTCAAGACCCACATGACCACGGTCATCACCGGCGCCGTGAAGAACAGCTACGGGCTCCTGGTGGGAGGGGAAAAAGCCCGTCTCCACGCCGCCGCCCCCCGTCCGTGGGACTTCGGCGAGCTGCTGGTGGACCTCTACGCGCTGCGCCCCCCCGACCTGGTGATCATGGACGCGGTGGTGGGCATGGAGGGGAACGGCCCCTCGGGTGGCAAGCTAAGGGACATCGGCGTCCTGCTGTCCTCGCGCAGCGGCGGCGTGATCGACCTGGCCATGTGCCGCATGGCCGGCATCGATCCCGCGCGCGTTCCCACCCAGGCCTGGGCGACGAGGCGCGGCCTGGCACCGGACGACCTGGAGGCCGTGGAGGTGTTGGGGGAGTTACCGGTCATACCCCGCTTCAGGAAGCCCTCCACCATGGCGCGGCTCGATCCCGGCGGTGCGGTACAGAAGCTCATCTTCCGCAGTCTCTCGCGGCCGCGCCTGGGGGTGAACAGGAAGAGGTGCACCGGCTGCGGTTCCTGCGTGCGCGGATGCCCGGTGCAGGCCATCTCCCTGCACGGGTATCCCCGCTTCGACGCCGCGAAGTGCATAGCCTGCTACTGCTGCCACGAGCTGTGCCCCGAGGGAGCCGTAAAGGTCGGCGGGATGGTCGCCTTCCTGCGCGGCTAGAGACTCGTTTTCAACGGATAGAAAAGCATCTTCCGTATTGATAAGATGTTGTGAGGTCGCTACTGTTCATGCCGCTGTCAAGGACGGCCCGTCGGATGGAAAGGCACTGGAGATGACGCTTCTCACCGATTCCCTGGACCGGGACCTGGTCGGTTTTCCCGAGTTCAAACTCATGCATTTCGAGGGCCGCGATTACACCAACCTCCATATCTACAGCGAGTCCTGCCGCATAGGGAACGCCCTGCGCGAGCTCGGCCTGCAGGCCGGCGACGTGCTGCTCATCCACACCGAGAACATCCCCGAATTCATATTCTTGTTCGGCGCCTGCGCGAAAACGGGCGTCGTGTTCTGCCCCACCCTCTTCCTCATCAGCGCCGAGGAGCTTTCCTGGATAGCCGAGCACTGCGAGGCCAAGTGGGTGGTGACCACGCCGAACCTGCTGCCGAAAGTGCGCACCGCATGCTCCCGACTGCTGGAAAAGGGCCGGGTGATCCTCTGCGAGGGGGAGGAGAGCGGCCTGGTCTCCCTCTCGGACCTCACCAGGGACCAGCCGGAGGAGCTACCAACCTCCCGCGAGATGGGCGAGGACGACACGGCGGCCCTCCTTTACACCTCGGGCACCACGGGGAAACCCAAGGGAGTCATGCTGACCCACCGCAACCTCGGAAGCAACGCGCGCTCGACAGCCGAGACCAACCGCATGACGCGGGGGGAAGTGGCCCTCTCCGCCCTTCCCCTCACCCATTCCTACGGGCTTACCATGTCCCTGGTGCCGCCGCTCGTGGGCCTCTACTGCGTGCTGGTGCGCTGGTTCGACGCGGAGGATATCTTCGCCTACACCGAAAGCCACCACATAACCACCATGACGGGAGTGCCGGCCATGTACATCCAGCTCCTCAACCACCCGCGCGCCCCCCAGTACAACGTGCGCAGCTGGAAACGGTTGCTGAGCGGAGCCGCTCCCCTTCCGGAGGAGGTGCTCCTCGCTTTCCGGGAAAAGTTCGGCGTCTATATCTACGAGGGTTACGGGCTTACGGAGGCTTCACCGGTGGTCTCCTGCCAGAGGCCGGACATCCCGTTAAAGCCCGGATCGGTAGGTCCCCCCATCAAGGGAGTGGAGGTGAGCATCCGCGACGAGTTCGAGCGCGTCCTTCCGGCCGGCAGCCCCGGCGAGATCTGCGTGCGCGGCCCGAACGTCATGAAGGGGTACTTCAAGGACCCGGAGGAAACGGAGAAGGCGCTGCGCGGGGGATGGCTGCACACCGGCGACATCGGCTATCTCGACGAGGACGGCTACCTCTACATCGTGGAGCGGAAGAAGGACCTCATCATATCGGGAGGTTTCAACCTCTACCCCTCCGAGGTGGAACAGGTGCTGGAAAGGCATCCCGCGGTACGGGAGGTCGCCGTGGTGGGAGAGCCCGACCCCATCAGGGGCGAGGTGGTGCACGCCTTCGTGGTCCTGGAGGAAGGCCTTGAGGCTTCGGAGGCGGAGCTCATCGAGTTCGCCCGCAATTCCCTCGTCTATTACAAGGTCCCGCACCGCGTGTCTTTCCTCGACGAGATGCCGCGTACCTTCCTGGGAAAAGCTTCCAAGAAAGAATTGCGGGAACGCCTGCTGCACCGGTAAGCCACGGCGGCGTCCGCGAGCGCTTGACCGCCTCCGCACGGCCCGCGGCCGTTCACAAGAGCGACATGCCCCTCTCTTCCTCCACGCGCCTCCTCAGCTCGCGCAGGTTATGCGCGCCCGGTTCCCTCTGCCCCCTTTCCAGCTCCCTCACCAGGGAGAGCAAGGCACCCGTCACTGGTGCCTTCAGGCCATGCTCGCCTGCCCTTTCCAGCAACCTCCCGCACAGCCATTCCACCTCCGTGGCGGACCCACGCATGACGTCACGCAGCATGGGCGGTCGCACGCGCCGCCACACCGCCGCTTCCCAGGGCGAATCCTCGACCGGCAGCTCCACGCCGTGCAACGCGGCCACCCGCGCGCACTCCTCCGCCGCCTCGCGCGCATAGAAGGCCAGCTCCTCGCGCCACTCCTCGCGCGAGCGGAGGCTCTCGGGCGCTTCCCCGCACAGGCCGCAAAGGCAGCTCACGCCGGCCGCGTCACGGACCCTCCGCCACAGCTCCGGGCGTATGTCCTCCCGCAATCCGACCGCCGTCACCCCAGGGCCACCCAGGGTTTCCGAAAGCGCCGCCAGGCGCGAGGCGTTGCCGCCCTCCCGCATGCCGCCCAGGATCAGGGAGCGCACCTCCTCCACCCACACCTCGCCCTCCTCTCCCTCCTCCGCCGAGAACCAGGGCGCCGCCGCCACCGCCCTTTCCGCGCCCACCATGGCGGCGAGCTCCTCCGCCGCGAAACCTTCCTGCAGGGAGAGGTAGAGGGTGTCGCGGTGGACGAAGGGGCTCAGCGGCCGCAGCGCGTCCCCGGAATCTCCCGCCTTGACCGCAAGGACGATGAGGTCGAAGGGGGCGTCCGCCTCCCCGGGCGAGTGTACCGGCAGCCCCTCCGCGACCTCGAGCGCCCCACGAAGGCGAATGCCCCGCGCCGCCAGTTGCTCCCTCCTGTCCTCCCTCCTCTCGTAGAGGTGCACCTCGCTTCCTCCCGCATGCAGCAGGTGGGCCACGAGGCTGCCCGCGGCTCCCGCTCCGATGACGGCGATCCTCATTGCTCCTCCCGGGCCGTTTTTCTCATCCCTTCCCCAGCGCCTCCCGGAAACACGCGGCGCCGTGCCGCGCAGGATGACTTCGCGTCATGCTCCCTGGCCCCTTACCGCCCGGCGGCGGGCTCCTGCGTGGTCGGCGCCTGCTCCTGCGTCCCGCCCAAGCCCGGGTCCTGCGGGCCCACGGGGGGTCCCTGCTCGGGCGGAGGTGGCGGCACCGGCTTGGAAGTCCAGATGAAGAGGGGGGTTCCCACTTTTACGTGGTCGAAGAGCTCGAGGATGGCCCAGTTGGCCATCCTTATGCAGCCGTGCGAGTGGAGGCCCGGGACGAGGTTGCTGGTGCCGTGGATGAGCACCGTGCCGCCCGCGGCGCTGGTGACCAGGGCACGCACTCCCAGGGGGTTGTTCGGCCCCGGCTCGATGCGCGGCGGCATGTCCTTGGACCACTCCACGTTGGGGTTGATCCAGACCGGGTTCTCCTCCTTGCGGATGATGTAATACTTTCCCAGGGGGGTTGGGTACTTGGGCTCTCCCGTCGCCACGTAATAGGTCTTCACCGGGGTGTCCTTGTTGTACCAGGTGAGGGTGTTGCCCATGATGTCCACCACCAGCACCGTCTGCACGTCGTCGCTGGAAAGGGAGGGTGGCGTGACCACCACCACCGGCTCCACCACGCGGTTGCGTGAGAGCAACCCCTCCTCCACCGCCTTGAGCGTGGCCTCCACGTCCATCCACAGCCCGTCCCGAGAGGGGTGGAAGGTCAGCTTCCCGGTCTGAAAATCGAAGCTCAGCGAGGCGTTCACCACCTCGCAGTCGATGGCGGCGGCGATGTTGTTGAGCTTCTTCGCCAGCAGGTCCTTGTCGAGCGAGTACTCCAGGCCTATTTCGATGCTCAGTGGGCGGTTGAAGGCGCGGCGGAAGGCGCGCTCGAGCGCGGGCCGCTCCCATCCCTGGCGATAGGCCATGTCGACCAGGGATTCCACGTCCACGTTGAGGCCTATCTCCGCCGGGTTGATAACCCATTCCCGTTCCCGGTACCTGACGGTCAGCGGCGACATGAGGGGGGCCACGACCTCCTCCCGCACGCTCTCCACCGCTTCATCCCGGGTCATTCCCGTCACGTCCACGCCCAGCACCACCGTCCTGGGGAACATCTCCCCGCGGTGGCGCGAGTCGGCGTACACGGACACGGCGGAAGCGAGGGCGAGGAAGGCCACCACCGCCAGGAGGACGATGAGCAGCCAGCGCACGACGCCGCTGCGCGGCTTCAGGAAGGATACCAGCTTCTTCCAGTTGCTCATCTTTCGGGCCATCATCTTCGGCATCACTCCTTACCCGGTGCTCTTCCGGGGTTAGGACGCGCCGGGCCCCTTTTTCGTTCCACGCTACCACCTTTCCACGAACTGCTCGAAATAGCTGAGGAACGAGTATTCGGATAGGACCCGTTGCCGCTCCTCGTGCAGGGAGCGGATGTGCCTCATGTCGCGGGCGGCCCCCCTGCAGCCTTCTCCCTCGATGAGGGCGATCAGTTCGTTGTTGCGCCGCCTCAGCTCCTCCAGGCGCAGGTGAAAACCGGGGATGTGCATGGCCAGCAGCTCCTCGCCGCGGAAGCGCGCCATCGCGCGGCAGCGCGTGCACGCGAAGCACCCCGCTTCCTCCGTCTCCTCCGCCCAGGCGTCGCACAGGGGGCAACGACGCCCGCTCTCCCCGTCCTGCAAATCTACCTCCCGTAAAACCGCCCACGTGCATTATCTCCCCTTGCACGCGGACATGCCATGACGCATCCCGCCCTGCCGCCACCGTAAAGCGCGGGCGGGAGGCTCGGCGCCCCCCGCCCCACGCGACGCTCTCCGCGGCCCCGCTTCCCCGCGCCCCTTACTCCTTTACTTGATCACATCACTCCATATCGCTACACGGCGGCCACGGCGCCGTCCTACCCTTCCTCCTGTTCTTCCTCTAATGTTCTTCTATTCTTCCTCCGCCTGCTCGGGAACGGGCCCTCCCCCCGCGAGCAACCCGACGATGAGCAGCAGGGCCCCGACGATGAGCAGCGCCCAGGGGATGTACACTTTGATGAGGTTGATCCTTCCCGCGCCCTCCCTAGCGTCTTCCGCGTTCGCCACGATGGAGTCCTGGATGGACGCATAGTCGTAGGAGAACACCTTGCTGGCCTTCCCCATCTGCGACTGCAATCCCGCCAGTTGCGCGATGACCGGCCCCAGCTGGGGATCGCTCGCATACTTGGCCAGCACACCCTGCAATTGGGACATGCCGCTGAGGTCGACCCTCATGGAGAGGGCCTCCGCGCTCTTGTACACGTCCACCGGTATGCCCGTCTTGGGGTCGACGGAAAGTTCCTGTTCCATGCTCCAGAGATACGTGATGGGTATCTTCGCCTGCAGCGCGGCGCCGAGAACCTGCCGGTCCTCGGCGGACATGACCCCCATCGCCAGGGAAACGAAGGCGTCCACGTCCAGACCCGCCGCCTTGAGGGTTTCCTTCATCTCCTCGATGGTGGTTTCACGGGGAAGACCCATGCTCTCGATGTACGCGTCCACCACCGGTTTTTCCTCGCAGGACATCTTGAAGTCATAGACGGTTACGTGTTCCTTCTCCTGCTCGTCCACGTATTCCGCCTCCAGGCCCTCGCCGATCTCGCTCTTCCAGAATGAATAGGTCTCGTCCTTGGAGGTATCGAAGGTGAAGAAGGGGTAATACGAGCCCTCGCGATTCACCGTGTTGCGCGGATCCCAGGCATAGGCGCGGTCATCCTTGACGTTCTCCAACGTCTTGCGGTCGAGGGCGTAGACGAACTCCGCCGCGGGTTGTTTCATCCCTCCCATGCTGATGGTTATGGTCTCCTTTACCAGTCCGGTGGAGGAGTCGAACTCCTCCGCAAGGGTGGTGATCTTTTGTGTCACCTCGAGGGGCGCCTTTATCTCCTGGCCTTCCGGAAGCGGCTGGCGGCTGACCGGGTCTACGTACCAGGTGACCTCACCCTCGTACCGGTTCTCCACGTCCACGTCGCTGGGCAACTTCACCATGGCGTTTACGGCGATCGCCCACCAGAGTATGGAGGCCAGTATGAACAGTATCCCCAGGACTATCAGGACCTTGCTTACCGCCCCTTTCATGACTACCTCCTTAAACACCGAAAACCCTCGCCGCACGTCTTGGCGGCGGTACGCTCCGCAACTCCATTCTTACTCCTAGTCTATTTTCTATGCCGCAAGCGGACTTTCCTCCGCTTGCCCATCCTCTCTCACGCTCCCGTTTCCGCCGCTCCTGCCGTTTCGTTTCATGTAGCGTTAAAGACGCTTTGAAAAGACCGTAAAGACACGGCATTATTTTACCCAAAGCGCGGCCCGAATTCCTCCCCGACTGTCTTCACTCCGGCAACCTCCCCATATACCAAGGCGGGCGGCCCGGCTTCCGGAAGAAGCACATATACGCAACCACCAAGCCCGGGGAACTACAGGGTCGGTCGCAGCGAGCCTGCGAGCGAGACCGTTACCCTGAGGCCCCGGGCCGGAAGAAGGTACATATACGCAACCACCTAGCCCGGGGAACTACAGGGTCGGTCGCAGCGAGGACGCCTTTCCCAAGGCCTCGGATCTACGAGAAAGGAACGCGGCGCCGAGCGAGACCGTTACCCTGAGGCCTGGCCGCTGGAAGAAGGAAAGGCCGCGCACCTTTCAGCGCGACATCCCCGGGGCGTATCCGCAATTCACGTGTCCCCCCACCCAGGAGCCGTTATAACGGAAGTAGATGGGCCGCTCCACCACGATTTCCCCCGTGGCGTGCACGGAAACGGACATGCCTTCCTGGTAGGGCGACATGCTGTTCAGGTAGAGGGTGGTGCGCGAGGAGGCGGGCAGCCGCACCCTCTCCATCATCAGCTCGCCGCTCTCGAAGTGCAGCATGATCTCGGCCGAAAGCTCCACCGCGCCAGCATTCTGCAGGCACAGCCAGTCCTCGAAGCCGGGCCCGGTGTAACCCTCCGCCAAATACCAGTGGCGGGAGGGCGCCTTCACGCCCACGAGCACGTCGCCGCCCTTGCACCACTTACCGTAATCGTGGTAGATGCTCCTCTCGGCCACGAAGGGCCTCTCCCCCTCCATCTTGACGGAGACCTCCAGGTTAGCCCCCGCGCGCAGGTTGACGTTCACCGTGCGCCTGGAGAGAGGGGGCACGACCTCCTCGTCAGCGATGTTGGCCCCGTTTCTGGTCTGGTACGTGATGCGCACGCGGTTGGGCGCCGTATCGGGGTTGAACAGGCACAGCCACTCCTCGAAGCCGGCTCCCGTGTATCCCTCGGCGAAGTACCAGGTGGTGGAGGGTTGATTGCTGCCGCCCGAGACGTGTCCCCCCGCCCACTGGTTGCGGTAGAGGAAATACATGGGGCGCTCCGCGACCAGCGGGACGCCGTTCGTGGAGGTCACCCGCAGGGAGACATCCTTTCCCGGTCCCACCTTTCCGTTGACGAAGACGCTGTAGCGCCGCCTGGGCGCCAGGGACATGTCCTCCGAGAGGAGCAGGCCGGCCGGTGAGAGGTACTCGACCCTCGCCTTCGCCTCCGTATTCCCCGGGTTGAGCAGGCACAGCCATTCATCGAAACCGTCGCCGGTGTGCCCCTCGGCGAAGTACCAGGTGGTGGAGGGTTGATTGCTGCCGCCCGAGACGTGTCCCCCCGCCAACCGGTTGCGGTAGAGGAAATACATGGGGCGCTCCGCCACGATGGGGAGCGGGGAATCCACCACCAGGCTCACGTCCCGCCCCGCGCCCACCTGTCCCCCAACGTTGATGCTCAGCCGCGCCTCGGCCTCCACGCGGTAGGTGCGTGTGAGCGCCTCCCGGTCCTGGAAGAGGTACTGCACGCTGAAGTCCACGGGCGTGCCGTTGGGATTGAGCACGGTGAGCCACTCCTCGATCCCCGCCCAGGTGGCCCCCTCCGCGAAATACCATTTTCTGGCAGCAGAGGCCACGATGAGGTCCCGCTCCACCGCGGCGGTGCCGCCATCGCCGTAGTAGGCCACGGCCCGCAGGCGGTGTGTGCCGTCCCCCAGCGACGCGGTGTCCACATTGGTGCTGAAGGGGGGACCGCCGAAGCTCCGCAACAGCCCGCCGTCGAGGAAGAGGTCCATCCGGCTTACGGCCTCCGCTCCCAGCACCTGTAGGGAGACGTTGACGACACCGCTCGATATGCGGTTCTCCTGCGGCTGGATAAAGCTTACGCGCGAGGGCATGCGTATGCCGCGCAGGATGGCCATGGCCTCCCGCGCCAGGTAGGCGTCATCGCGCAGCAGTCGCTCCTGCGCGGGATTGGAGATAAAGGAGGCCTCGGTGAGTATGGCCGGCATGTTGGTGTTGTTGAGCACGCCGCAGTAGCCCACCTTTTTCACGCCGCGGTTGGGCAGCCCGAACTCCCCCACCAGCTCCGCCTGCACGGAGTTGGCCAGCTCCAGGGAGGCCTGGCTGGCGTATGTGGAAACCAGGGTCTCGGTTCCGTTGACGTTCGGGTCGTCCGGGTAGGCGTTGTGATGGATGCTGATGAAGCGGTCGGCCCCCCAGGAGTTGGCCATCTGCCAGCGCTGGGTGATGCTCACCGCGACGTCGCTCTCGCGCGTCATGAGCACCTGGGCGCCGTTGGCCAGGAGCAGGTCACGCAGCCTTAGGGCCACCTTGAGGTTGACTTCCTTCTCCTGCAGGCCCGTGGGGCCCACCGCTCCCGTCTCCGCCCCGCCGTGCCCGGCATCCACGCAGAATTTCCAGCCGCTCAGGGCGCCGGCGAGGGCGCGTTCTTCCCCGGCGGGCAGGCGGAGAGCGAGCGGGGAGAGCAACGCCAGGGAAGCGAGAAGGAGGCAGAGCGGGGCTGCCATGGCGCGGGACGCCGCTTCTCCGCGCGGACGGATTCCTTTACGGTGCACGCAAAATACCTCCCCACGGTCTCACTCACTGGGTTATTCGACGGCACGTGATGTAAACCTTTAGCAACGCGCCACGCATGCCAACCCCACCACACGCTTGACGCCCGCCGGAGAAGCGCTCGCGCAAGCACCACGTGCACACCGGCCGCAGCTAACCGCCCAAGCCGGAAAGGAGGCGCAGGGCGTCGGGCTCATCCGGGTTTATGCGCAGGACCTCCCGGAAATCATCCAGAGCTCCCGCGATGTTGCCCCTCTTCTTCCTGCCGAGCCCGCGGGAAAGATAGGCGGGATAGTAGTCCGGGTTGAGGATGAGCGCCCGGTCCCAGTCGTCCACCGCCTCCCCCCAGGCGTTGAGCAGCGCATAACACACGCCGCGCTCGTAGTAGGCCTCGGCCGACCCCGGGTTCATCCTTATCACCTGGTTGAAATCTCGTATGGCCCGGTTGTAGATGGGGTTGTCGTCGTACTGTATCTTGCGCCGTAAGGCCTTGCCGCGCAGCATGTAAGCCTCCGGCAGGTCCTGCCGCACCTTCACCAGGCGGTCGAGGTCCTTGATGGCCGCCCGGTAATAGCCCCAGTCCATGAACAGCCTGGCGCGCCGCAGCAGGGCGCCATCGTCCCCGGGGTCCTCCGCGAGGACGCGGTTGAGTTCCTGCAGAAGCGCCCGGTCCTCCTCAGCCTTCAGGGTGTCGTTGGCCGTCCCCTCCTCCTCGCCCAGGAGCCCCACCAGCAACCCGACGACGGAGCGGGAACGCACCATGCCCATGTGGGTGCAGAGCCACCCGAGGCGGAGATTTTCCGCTCCCGGCAGGCAGCAATTGGTCCACGGCACCACGGCAAGATCCCAGGGCGTGCAGATGGAAACATACGGCAAGTCGTCCGCTCGAGGCCCTCCCCCTTCACGGGCGTTCAACTCCCCGAGGAAGGCGCTGCCCGGAAGGGCCTGCCGCGCGGCCTTGAACGGAAGGAAGAGGTAGAAGGTGTACGACCCGCCGTTGGGGGTTCCCAGCATGATCAACTTCTTCAGGTGATCCGCCCCGCCCATGCGCTCCACCGCGAACCTTGCCACCAGTCCTCCCACGCCCTGCCCTATGATGGAGACCTTCTTTGCCCCGAGGAGGATGCGGAGCTCCTCCATCTTGTCAAGGAGTATGCGCGCCCCCCGGCGTATGTCACCGGCGCCGAAATTGGGAAGGCGCAGGGTGTAGATCTCGAAATCGAGGTTGCGCAGCCTGCGCCTGATGGCGGCGGAGAGGATGTAGAAGCGGAAGAACCCCGGAACGTAGAGGACGGGGTCCCTTCTCCTCGCCACAACGAGAGGCGCGGGAGACTCCTCCGCCGAATGCACCCGGCATTCCCCACGGGTCACCGTCCTCCGCCGCAGGGGCTCCACTCGCTCCTCGTCTCTCTCGGCGCCCGAAGGAGTCGCGTATCCGTTCTCCCGCACGTCCTCACTTCTCTCCAACATCGGCCAGCTCCTGCTTCTACCGCATACACTCACGCCGAACGTTTCCACCGCATATATATATTCGGCGCGAGGGCCCCGTTGACATGAGCCCCGGAACCGCCGCAGGGCCGCCGGTGGGTGTGCCGGGTCCTGGCCGGAAAGGCCGGAAAGGATACCGGGGAGGTCAGCGGGCAAGCAGCGGGGGGATGCGGGCGGTGGTGCGCCGCAGGCGCGCCATGGCCAGCAATAGCGCGGACTCCCAGGGCGGCAGGGGCACCATGGAGATGGGGTTTATCCCCATGAGGGGCGTGAGCGAGGCCAGCACGTCCCGGAGGTTGTTGCAACCCCACGCCACCCGCAGCGCTTTCCTTCCCAGCCTGCGGAGCAACGCCGGGTAGGCCTCCTCGGCCGCGCAGTCCCCCACCACCAGCACCCTGCCCTCGATCCCTTCGAGGGTCTCCTCGCGCCATCCCTTTCCCATGCATATGGTGAAACCGCCCTTCCCCTTGAAATCGACGTAGAGCATCTGCAGTACCATACGCGTGTTCAGGGAACAACCCTCGCGGCAGCACCTCTCCTCCCCCTCGAGGATGCGCACGTCGGGAGGGTAGACGGGGAGCAGCTCCGGGGTGTAGCGGCGCCAAAAGGGCTCCCGGTCGCCTATGACCTCTATGTCCGCAAGGTCGATGCAACCCAGGCCCTCCGCGGCGGAAAGCCGGAGGTGCTCCACCCTGGCGGGATCTATGCCCAGGAGATCTGCCCCCACGGCATCCACCGCCAGCGTATCGTCCCCTCCCAGGAGCACGCCCAGCTCCTCCACGCACTCCCCGGCCAGCCCCTGGGGCGCGTAGTGGCCGTGGTTCAGGGCGTGCAGGCCCTCGATGACCGTGAAGTCGGGCCGCACCAGCATGTAGATGTCCGCGAACTTGCGGTGCAGCATCCAGTTGTGGTCGCGGATGCGGTCCTCCTGCATGACCAGGCCGAACTGGTTCTTCACCCCCAGGGTGACGGTGGCCATGGAATGGGTCTTGAGCTTGGGAAGGGAGATGTATAGATTGTCATCCCTTTTCTCCATGAGCCTTTCCCTGACCCAGCGCGAAACGCGCACCCGGTAGCCGAGTGTGGGCAGGGTGACCTCCACCTGCTTCCCCTCGTCCAGGTAGAGGGGTATGCCGCCCGCCTCCCGGGTCGCCCGCGCCAGGCCGCTCACCCGGAACACCAGGCGTGTGAAGTTGCCCTGGGTGCAGTTGTCCATCACGTACACCCTGCGTGCCCCCGCCTCCAGCAGCAGCCTCACCAGGGCCGAGACCGCCCTCGGGTCGGTGTGACAATAGGGCTTGAAGTCTACGGCGTTGACCTTTATGAAGGCGTCGCGCCTGCCGCCCAGGAGCGACGAGAGGCCTCCGAAGTGACTGAATATCTCGACCATGCCCTCCCGCAGATCATCCCCCGCGGCAGCGACAACCACCCTGGGCATCTTTCCTCCTTTCCCGGGAACCGTCACCCCCCACGCGCCGCGCGTGGGGGTCGCTGGGGAGCGGGAAGGTCCCGCTATTCCCGGCAGGCCACCGCCGCCAGTTCCACACGGAACCTCCCGGGCAGGGCCACGCCCACCGCCGAACGCGCGGGATAGGGGGGCCGGAAGAATTCCTCGTAGACCTCGTTGAAGGCCGAGATCTCACCGATATCCGCGAGGAAGACGGTCACCGCGAGCACCTTGTCCATGCCGCTTCCCGCAGCCCGAAGAACCCTCTCCAGGTTGCGCAGCACCACCATGGCCTCTTCGCGCACGTCCCCCGTCACCTCGCCGCCTTCCTCTTTTACCGCGAGCAGGCCGGAGACGAAAACGAGCCCGTTCCACGCCACCGCGTGCGAATAAGGGCCGCGCGCGGGCGGCAGCCCCTCACCCGCGAAAGCCGTAATGCCGGACACCTGCGCCATCACCCCCCTCACGCAGTCTTTTCCCGCAGTATAACAAAAGCTTGTGCGCCGTATAACCCCCGCCCCCCACCGGCTTTCCCGCCTTCGGCACGAACATGCCTCCCGACGCCTGGTTCTTCGGGGACGGGAAGCGACCGCGGGCGGCGGGGTCGGCGGCCGCCCCGGAGGGAGGCGAGCAGATGCGACACGGGTGTGGCCGCCGGGTGTGAAACGCAGGGCGGGTGCGTGCGAGGGAATCCACGGCAAACGCATGGATACGAGGAGGGAATTGCGGCAGTGGGCGCGGCTCTCCCAGGGTGCGTGCGAGGGAATCCATGGCAAACGCATGGATACGGCGGGAACCTCCGGGCACGAGGGTCAACGCAACACCCTTGTGATCACCGGCCGGTAGGAGGAAGCCCCCCTGGTGCCGGGGGCGTACACGCGCGCCAGCAGGAGATAGGAGAGGACGAGGAAACCGAAGCCGAAGAACAGTCCAAGCGGCACGGCGAATGCGCCGTCGAAAAGCACGGCGGAGACGAGCGCCGCGACGCCCAGGCCCGCCAGGAAGGCGGCCAGTGGTAGCCCGTAGAGGATATAGGCGGCCTTGAGGGAGGTCCTGAAGGGGAGTTCCACCTCTACCCTGTCACCCACCCCGGCACCCGCCTCGTTCAGGGCCTCGGCCAGCATTTGTCCTTCACCTGCAACCACGCAGCAGGACCCGCACCCCTCGCACTGCCTGCCACGTGGGATGAGCACCTCGGCCAGCTCCCCCCGCACGGCTATCACGGTGCCCTCCTCCCGCCTGCCGTGCCCGTCCCCTCCCGCAAGGCGCCTCCAGGACGCCTCCGTCGCGCCGTCCCTCTCCTCCACCTTCAACCTCTCCTCTTTACCGGCGGTCTCCACGCAACACACGGTATTATCTTACCCCGCTTCCGACCTCGCCTTCACGGCGCCCATTCTCCCCACCTCGCGGAACCGGCGCAGGCGCAACGAATTGCTCACCACCGAGACGGAGCTGAAGGCCATGGCCAACGCGGCGTAGACCGGGTTGAGCAGAACCCCCCACAGGGGATAGAGCACCCCCGCGGCCACGGGAATGCCCACCACGTTGTAGAAGAAGGCCCAGAAGAGGTTCTGCCTGATGGTGCGCAGGGTGGCGCGGGAAAGGGTCACGGCGGCGGCTACCTTGCGCAGGTCGTCGGAGATAAGGGTGATGTCCGAGGCCTCCAGGGCCACGTCGGTGCCGCTCCCCACGGCTATGCCGATATCCGCCTGTGCCAGGGCGGGAGCGTCGTTGATGCCGTCGCCCACCATGGCCACCACCCTGCCCTCGCCCTGCAGTCGCTCTATCTCCCGCGCCTTCTCCCCCGGAAGGACCTCCGCCAGGACCCGCTCCACCCCCGCCCGGCGCGCAACCGCCTGCGCGGAGGAGAGCCGGTCCCCGCTGAGCATGGCCACCTCGATCCCCAGCGCGCGCAGGGCACGCACGGCCTCCACAGCCGTGTCCTTGAGCGCATCGGTAACCGCCACCAGCCCCCAGAGTTCTCCGTCCAGGGACACGTAGACCACCGTCTTGCCCTCACGCGACAGCCTCTCCGCCTCTCCCTCGAGACCGCGCGTGTCCACGCCGTTTTCGGACAGGAAGGCGGAGTTGCCCAGCAAAGCCCTCGCGCCACGCCAGGCGGCAGCCACCCCCTTACCTGGAAACGCCTGGAAATCGGATGCCTCTCCCGGGGTTATCCCCCTCTCTTCGGCTTCCCGCACCATGGTCTCCGCCAGCGGGTGCTCACTCCCCCGCTCCACGGTGGCCGCCAGGAATAGCAGCTCCTCCTCGCTCCTCCCCTCCGCGGCGAGGAGGTCGCTCACCTCGGGCCTTCCCCGCGTTAGGGTCCCCGTCTTATCGAAGACCACGGTATCAAGCCTGCCGGCTCTCTCCAGCACCTCTCCTCCCCTGATGAGAATCCCCATCTCCGCGCCCTTCCCCGTGCCCACCATGATGGCGGTAGGAGTGGCCAGCCCCAGGGCGCAGGGGCAGGCGATGACCAGTACGGCCACGAAGTTGAGGAGGGCGAAGTTGAAGGACGGCTCCGGTCCCGCCAGCAACCAGGCCAGGAAGGTCACCGCCGCCATACCCATGACCGCGGGGACGAAGACGGCGGCCACCCTGTCTGCCAGGCGCTGCACGGGCGCCTTGCTGCCCTGCGCCTCCTCCACCAGGCGTATGATCTGCGCCAGCACCGTGTCCCCTCCCACCCGCGTCGCCCGGAAGCGGAAGGAGCCGGTGCCGTTGATGGTAGCCCCGGTGACCTCGTCGCCGGGCCCCTTCTCCACCGGAAGCGGCTCGCCGCTCAGCATGGACTCGTCAACGCTGCTGCGGCCTTCCAGGACCACACCGTCCACGGGGATCTTCTCGCCGGGCCGCACCACCACGACATCCCCCACCTTTACCTCCTCCACCGGGATCTCGACCTCTCCATCGTCCCTGACCACCCTCGCGAGGCGGGCACGCAGGCCCATGAGGCGCCTTATGGCCTCCGAGGTGCGCCCCCTCGCCCTTGCCTCCAGGAAGCGCCCCAGCAGGATGAGGGCGATGATGGTGGCGGAGGCGTCGTAGTAGACCGCAAGCTCGAGACCGGTGCCGCTGATGAAAGAGGGGAAGAAGGTCGCCACCACGCTGTAGGCGTAGGCGGCGGTGGTCCCCACCGCTATGAGTGTGTTCATGTCCGTGGTCCCATGGCGCGCCGCCCGCAAGGCCGCGCGATAGAAGGTCAGGCCCGGCCCGAACTGCACCGGCGTGGCCAGGGCGAAGAGCAGGTAGAAGAGGGTCCGCTCGGGGATATCCCTCAGTCCCGGGAGGTGCATGCCGAGCATGGACAGGAACATGATCACCGCGGCCGATGCCAGGCTGTAGATGAGCTTCGCCCGCAACACGCGGCCCTCCCTCTCGCGGCGCCGCCTCTCGCGGTCGAGGGGTTCCTCTCCCTCGCCGGGAGGCAGCAGCCTGTATCCCGCCGCCTCCACGGTGCGGGCCATCTTCTCGTAAGAAGCGATTGCGGGGTCGAAGACGACGGCAGCCCTCTCCGTGGCCAGGTTGACGTCCGCGCTCATCACCCCCTCCACCCCGCCGAGGGCCTTCTCCACGCGCGCCACGCAGGAGGCGCAGGTCATGCCCTCCACGCCGAAGACCGCCTTCTCCAGCCCTGCCCGGTAGCCCAGCTCCTCTATGACCTTCGCCATCCCTTCCGCGCTCACCTTGTTGGGCTGGTAGGATATGGTAGCTTTCTCGGAAGCCAGGTTCACGGACACCTCCTCCACCCCCGGCAGGTCCCTGAGGGCCTTCTCCACCCTGGCGGTGCAGGAGGCGCAGGTCATGCCGCCCACCCTGATGACCAACCGGGAGGCGTCACCACCGCTCCCGCTCTCTGCCTTCTCCCCGCCCGCGGCGACTTGCTCTTCTTGCTCCTCGCTCCCGACCCCTGTGCGCTTCATCTCCATCATCTCCAGACCCGCTCGCGCCACGCCTCCGTGAGCCCCCGGAAGCAGACTCAGAATCCCTCTTCCGCTCAACTCCCGCTTTTCAAGCGCGACTTCCAACTCGTGAAACGCGCTCTCGACGCATAAAGTCCTTCTTAATCCATTATGAATGCATCGTTTTCCTCAGTACATGAGCCATCCCATAAAGGTCCCTCCCCGTAGAAAGGCATGTGACGCCGGGCGGGACCGCTACCCTGAGACCTCGGCCCGGCCTCCTTATACGCTCCCACCAAGGCCGGGAACGACCGGGTCGGTCGCAGCGAGCCTCTACTGAACCACCCACACAGGCCGGGTCCGGGGGTCGGGTGAGCGACATCGCAAGCGGCCTCAGGACGAGGAAGGTAGATGATGAACCCTTGCATGGATGGAGCCCCTGCATGAAGAGGGGAGACCATCGTGAGGCCGCGCGTCGCGGAGCGAGCACGAAACCCCGGCCCGGCCTCCTTATACGCTCCCACCAAGGCCGGGAACGACCGGGTCGGTCGCAGCGAGCCTGCGAGCGAGACCGTTACCCGGCGGCCCGGCCGCCGGAAGAAGGACGGGCGTCATGGAGCGATCACGCGCACCCGGCCCCATTTCATCGCGCTTCGGGTAAAATGCCCTTATGGGCGAGGAACAACCCTGCGACACGGGCGGAAGCACCGGCCGCTCTCGGAGGCGGCGGGGCCTTATCATGGCCGTCTCCCTCTCCGCCGCCACCCTCATCGTCATCTCCCTGGTCACCCTGGACAGGGCGACGTTCAGCGCCCTCTCCAACCTCTCCCCCGGCTTCCTGCTCCTCGCCGTCGCCCTCTCCCTCGGGCGCTGGCTGTGGGCGGTGCTGCGCATGCGCCTGCTCATAAGCTGGGCGGGAAAGAGCGTGCCCGTACGGAACGTCGCAAAGACGGTGTACGCGGGCTATTTCACCGGCCTCATCACGCCCTGGAGGGCGGGCGGGGTAACGGGGGAGATGTTCTTCCTTTACGTCTACGGGCTGGGGGCAGGGGAGGGGGTGGCCGTGGTCTCCTTCGGCGCCTGCGTATCCACCGTGCTGCTCATGCTCTTCTTCCCCTTCGCCATATGGATAGCACGCAGCCACATCGCCCTCTCCGTGTCCGTGCAGGGGGTACTCTTCTCGGCCCTGGCCGTGGGGCTGCTTTACCTGGCCCTTGTGCTGTGGGCCCTGCTGCGGCCACAGAGCGCCTTGGACAAGACGCTCCTCGCGCACTCGCCCGCGTTCCTGCGCAGGCGGGAGCGGTACCGCCGCTTCCTGGAAAGGCTCGCTTGCGAGATCCAGTCCTTCACGCTGTCCCTGCGCCGCCTGGTCCGCCTGGGAAAAGCAAGGCTGTCGGCCGTGGTGCTCCTGACGGCGCTTTACTGGCTGACGGGATTCCTGGCCGTCCCGGCGGCGGTGGTCGGCCTGGGCTATGCTTCCTATTTCTGGAAGGCGCTGGTGGCGCAGCTGGTGGTGCACATCCTCATGCCCTTCGTGCCCACCCCCGGCGGGAGCGGGATAGGCGAGATAGGGTTCCTCTACGTGTACAAGAGCGTTCTGCCCGACCTGGGCCTCGCCGCGCTGCTCACCCTCATCTGGCGCTTCATAGACTTCTATCTCGGTCTGCTGGTGGGCGGCGGGGCCTTCCTGCTCGTCATGCGGGATTTCAACCGCTCTCCGAGCCGCGCCGCCGCGGACGCGCAGCTCGCGGCGCCGCGCGCCGGCGAGGAGACCTCCAAGGCGGGTTGAGGGCCATTCCCCGTTCCGCGCCCTTCACACGAGGGGCGGGGCACGCCGTGGGGGTGGCCCGGAAGCGGTAAAACACCGATCTCCACGGTCACCGAGCAGAGCGACCGGTTGACGGGCGAGCACGCGAGAGGATATGATTACCCAGCGTTTACATACGGCTGCCGCAATGCTGTTCTTGCCCGCGGCCGTCACAACGGCATCCGCGGGGGAAAGGAAGGGGTGCCTCAAAGATGAAGCTCGATGGGAAAAGGGTGGTCATCACCGGCGCGGGGGCCGGCCTGGGAAGGGAGTTCGCCCTCGCGCTGGCCGCGAAGGGCTGCAGCATAGGGGTAACGGATATAGAACTCGCGAGGGCGGAGGAGACCCTGCGCCTCGTGTTGGAAAGGGGCGGGAAGGGCGAGGCTCTGCGGGTGGACGTCACCGACCCATCCGCCGTGGAGGCCATGGCCGATCACTTCTTCGAAGCCTGGGGAGGGGTGGACCTCCTCGTCAACAACGCCGGCGTGGTGTCCGCGGGTTACGTGGGTGACATCCCCCTCGAGGACTGGCACTGGCAGTACGACGTTAACTTCTGGGGGGTCATCCACGGGTGTCATTTCTTCATCCCCAGGATGAAAAAGCAGGGTTTCGGCCATATCCTGAACGTCGCCTCATCCTTCGGCTTCCTAAGCTTTCTGGAGATAGCCCCCTACAACTCCACCAAGGCTGCCGTGATCTCAGTCTCGGAAACCCTCAGGACCGAGCTCGCCCCCTCGGGGATAGGCGTCACCGCCCTCTGCCCCATGTTCGTGCGCACCAGCCTCCTGGAGTCTCTGAGGTACACCGACGATTTCGAGAGCAACCTGGCCCACACCGCCTTCGCGCATGCGCGCATGGGAGCCGACAGGGTGGCCGCGGCCGGCTTGAGGGCGGTGGAGAAGAACCGGCTCTACTGCGTGCCCCAGCTCTCCGGCCAGATCTTCTGGCACTTGAAGCGCTTCAACCCGGAGCTCTTCTACCGCACGCTGGCCTGGATAAACGGGCAAAAATGGGGCAGGGGCTTCATGCTGTGGATGGCCCGCAGGGGCTTCCTGTGAGCCCCGTGAGCCTCGACCAACCACCCGCCGCACGAGGGGCTCAGGCCGCGAGTCCCCGGCTGTCAGCCCGGCGGGTTCCCGCTCCCTGGCTCCCGGGCCCTATTCCTCGCCCACTATGGCCTCCCCGGCTACCAGTGCCAGGAAGTCGTTGGAACCGTCCTCGATGAGGCCCGCCCGGGCGTCCCGGAAGAGCTTCTCTATGGTCGACTCCTTGGAAAGCCCGAAGCCCCCCATGAGCTGCACCGCCTCGTTGGCCACCTCGAAGGCCGCCTGGGTACAGAAGACCTTGGAGGCGATGGAGTACTGGGTGAGAGGCGGGTTGGTGTTGAAGTTGAACTCCATGACCGCGCGCGAGAAGGCGCGGCACGCCTCCACCAGCTTGAACATGTGGAAGAGCTTGTAGCGGACCAGCTGGTGCTCTATGAGCCTCTTCCCTCCCTGCACCCTCTGCTTGCAGTAGGCGAGCGCTTCCTCGTAGCAGGCCCGCGCGACGCCGGTGAAGAAGGCGCCCATGCTGGCGTTGGCCGTGGACAGGGTGACATCCAGCATGGCTTCGTAGGAGTCCTGTTCGATGAGCATGTACTCCCTGGGCACCCTCACGTTGTCGAAGTATATCTCCCCCTGGTTGAGGGCCCGCTGTCCCAGCTTGTTCCAGGGTTTCCCGCGCGAGACGCCCGGCAGGTCGAGGGGGACGATGCATATTCCTCCCCCGGCCATGCCCATCTCGGGGTCGATGGTCAGGTAAACGGTGGCGTGGGTGGCGATGGTCCCGCAGGACACCCATGCGGCCTTGGTGCCGTTGATCACCCACTCGTCCCCGTCCAGGACGGCGCGGCAGGCGGTGCGGGCGATGTCCGGGTTGCAGAACTGCTCCGTGAAGGGGGCCAGGGTATCCGAGCCGTGGTCGGGCTCCGTGATGGCCCAGCAGCCGATCATCTTGGCCTCCTCGTCCTCGCAGTAGGGGACGATGATGTTCTCGATGAGGAACTCCGTGGGCACCAGGCTGGCCAGGAAGGCCGGAAAGCAGGCCACCCCGAAGGCGATCATGAAGTCGATGGAGCCCCAGGATATCTCCTCGAAGAGCATGTGTACCTCGAGGGGCGAGAAGCCGCCTCCGCCGTAGATCTCGGGTATGAGTATCTTGTGCAGGCCGATCTTGTAGCCCTTGCGGAACACATCCCAGAAAACGGATTCCTTGGCGATGACGTCCTCGGGATCCAGCTTGTCCAGCTCCAGGCTGGCCGGGCGCAGCACCTCGCTCGCGAAGGTGTGCACCATGTCGCGGTTCATCTTCTGCACCTTGGTGATGTTCAGGTTCAGGTCGGTGTACGGCATGCTTACCCCCTCCCTTTCACGGCGCTCTTACCCTTCCCTGCCTCTTCACAGGTAATCCTCGGCCCGGTAGACGTTTTCCGCCTGCGGCGAAAACTCCTCGCGCAGCACCCGGTCCAGGTACTTCTCCGAGGCGCTCTTGGGAATCTCTTCCACCACCTGCAGGTAACTCGGGACGGCGTTCTTCTCCAGGCCCTCGGCGGCCTTCCTGAACACGGAAGCGGGATCGATGGAGCGGCCCTCGAAGGGAGCCACCGCGGCGACCAGGTCGCTCTCCCCGGGAGCCCCGGAGGAGGCCGGTATGCCGTATACGCACACCTCGGACACGTCGGGGTGCTCCCCGATGACCTTCTCCACGTAGGAGGGGATGATGAACTCGCCCTGGCGCCGCAGCCCCCCTCCCTCCTTGCGGTAATCGAAGAAGAGCCAGCCTTCCTCGTCGCGGTGGACCATGTCGCCGGTGCGCAGCCAGCCCCCCCGCGTCTTCGCCGCAGAGTCCTCGGGTCTCCCGTGGTACTCCACCTCGGGCTTCTGAGTGACCGCCCGCATGAGCAGCTCACCGGTGACGAAGGGCGGCACCTCGTTGTCGTTCTCGTCCACGATCCTGTACTCCATGAGCCCTTCGATGGGCTTGCCGAAGGAGCCTACGGGGCCCTGGTCGATTGGCTTGTAGGCGAAGCCTCCCTCCACCGCCCCGTACCATTCCAGTATCTTCACGTTGAAGCGCTTCTCGAAGTCCTCCCAGATGGCCACGGGGGTGCCCGCGGAGATGACCACCTCCACGGGGTTGTCCGCGTCGTCCGGCCGCGGCGGCTCGTTGTAGATACCGGACATCATGCCCCCCAGGAGGGAAAAGGTGGTGCAACCGTAGCGCCGGCATATGTCCCAGATGCGGCTCTTGGTGAAGCGCTGGCTGATCACCGCCCGGATGCCCAGGGCCAGGGCGGACATCATGGTCACCGCCTGGGCATTGCCGTGGGTGAGGGAAAGGCCGGTGTAGAGGATGGAGTCCTCCGTGTATCCCCACACCATCCTGGCGAGGGCGGTGTACATCAACGTGCGCGACGCCTTGATGACCACTCCCTTGGGGTTGCCGGTGACCCCCGAAGTGTAGATTATTTCCATGGGGAGGTTCGGGTCATCCACCCTGCCTTCAAGCTCGTAGATGTCCGGGCCGTCCACCAGCTCGTTCACGGTGGGATACTTCGTGGCCAAAGAAAGGTCGGCATCCGGTTTAAGGTTGAGCCAGATGCGCTCAATCCCCGGCAGGGTTCTCGCCTGCGCCTCCACCTCCGGCAACAGGTCGGCGGTGGTGATCACGGCCCTGGCCCTGCAGTCACCCAGCATGTAGGCGAGCTTCTCGCCCCGGGATCGAGGGTCTATGGGCACCGCCACGTAGCCGAGCAGGTTGGCGGCCGCCATGGCGTAGACCATCTCAGGGTGGTTGCGCATGACCAGGGCCACGGCATCCCCCTTGCCTATGCCGCTCTCCCGCAGGCCCCTGGCCACCTTGAAGGTGTTGGCCACCAGCTGGCGGTAGGTCAGGGGCTCGTCACGGTAAAGCCCGCCGTTCTCGAAGACCAGCCCCACGAACTCGGGCTTCTCCTCCATGCGCATCTCCATCTGGTGAAAGATGAGCGCGGGGTTTTTCTCCTCCATCGCTGCGTCCCTCCTCTAAGCCCTGCCTCCTGCGCCAGCAGGCATCTCGCCCGCGGCGGCATGTCCAGCCTGTCTCGAACGCCGTTTACCCTCACTCAACCGCACCCATGAAACGACGGGTGAAGGAGGGGAACTCCCTGGCGAATATCTCCGCCCATTCCTCCTCCGTCCAGTACTTGTGACGGTCGAAGAAGGGGTCCCGCGGCTGGTAACTGACCGCCACCCCGATGCAGAAGTCCACGTCCTCTATGAACTCGCAGGCGGGCGCGGCGGCGCCTATGGTCTGGAAGACGCGGCAGTGCAGCCCCAGGCGCCAGGCCATGGCCGCCGCGGCGTTTGCCGCCATGTGCACGTCGTAGACAACGAAGTGGCAGCACGGGCCGTTTATGATAGACTCTACTTCATCCGCCTTGTTCAGCTCCTCGCAGGTGCGAAAACCGCAGGCCCCGCAGTCGAAGTTGTAGACGGATTTTCTCCTCGCCCCTATCAGCAGCGCACGGGCATCCTCCTTGGCCAAGTCCAGAAAGCTCCTGCCGTCCCGGTTGAAGAGGGGCGAGACCTCCGCCACGCCTTCGCAATATCCCGACAAGTCCTCGAATTCCTCCGGTCCTATGGCCGCCATCCTGATCCTGGGATGCCCGAATTTCAGGGCCGTGGAAGCCGCAACCGCCATGAGCTCCACCGCCCGGTCGAGACCACCGCCCAAGAGCTCCTCAGCTTTTTTGACCGCCATGGCACGCACCCCCTCAACAGTAGATGGAACGGAAGGTGGGAAAGAGCCGGTGGATAAGCCTGTTGGAAAGGGTCGCGTCGTTGAACTCGTCCCAGCGGCGCGGCAGGTCGCGGTAGGGGCTCTTCTCCGTCACCGAGGCGAGGAAGCCCAGGGCGATGCCGCACCCGTGCGGGACCAGCCCCGTGCGCACCGCGGCCGCCCCCACCGACATCTTCACGGCATGATCGATGCCCAACTGCCGGGCCAGCGAAACCGCCCCGTTGAGCGCATAGGCCATGTTCATGGAGCGCAGCAGGCAGAAGGGCCCGCGAAAGGCCACCGAGGGCTCATCCGGGAGACGTTCCGCATCCCGCCAGTTGTCGCACAGGATGTTGCCGCACAGGTTGCAGTTGGAATCCATTGGATCGTGCCCGGCGCGCCTGTCGGCCATGATGAGGACGACATCGGAGTCGCGCACCTGGACGGCATCGGAGCGGAAGAAATCCCAGCGGGGGTTGTCCGCCGCCATGCGCTCGACGGCGATCGCCAGGTCCTCGATGGCGTCCCGGTCGTCGAGGGCCACCACGCAGATCTCGTCTATGCCCCCCACGCGGGGGGAGGTGACGGCGGAAGCGAGGAGGAGCTTGCAGGCTTCCCTGGCGCTTTCCGCCCGCCTTTCCTCGTATTCCCTCATTATCCTTTCCACGGAACATCCCTCCCTTGCAAGAATGCGCCTATACGAGCGGGAAAAACACGTCACGGAAAAAAGCGGCCCGGCCGTGACCGCGAGCGGCGGCGGCCGCGTGCGCCCGTCAGGTGGGCAGCCCCTTTTCCTCGCAGATCTTGGGATAGGCCTCGTAGGCTGGCTTGAGCAAGGGGAGCATGCCGAGGATCTTGCTCATGGGACCCTTGGCCTTCACCTTGCGCTTGGCCAAGGCCACGGGCAGCTTGAGCTTCTGCAGCCAGAAGTTGTGGCAGTCATCTCCGGCAAGCCACATGACCACGTCCGGCTCCGCCTCCGTCTCCCCCAGGGAGAGGGATGGCTTCTCGTCGCCGTGCAGCAGCCAGATCTCCCCGTCCGGATCGTTGATCACGAACTGCACGTTGATGTTCTCCTCGTTGAATTTCCTCGACACCGTCTCGTCCTCGAGCAGCTTGGTGAAAAGCTCGCCCAGGACCTCGTACATGTGAGCGGTATCCTTGAAGACAGCCATCGCGCACACCCCTTTCCCTCTCCTGCTAAACCGGTTGCCGGACATGCCGATACATACCAGAGTATGATACCATGGTATGTGATTGTCAAGGTCGCGCCGGAAAGCCCGGAGCGGCACAGGGAACAAAGGCGGCTGCCGTGCCGAAGGAGCCGCAAGCGTGACCGACGAGGTGCATCGTGCCCGAAAAGGCTCGCCTTTCGCGGAGGGAAAGAGGCTTGGCGACGAAGAAGGAGCTCTTCGAAGCCGCCATCTCGCTCTTCGCCAGGAAGGGCTACGACAAGGTCACCGTGGACGAGATCTGCGAGAAGGTGGGGGTGACCAAGGGCGCCTTCTACCACCACTACCGCTCCAAGGACCAGATCATCCTGGAGGAGTTCAAGCAGATGGACGAGCACTACGCGCGCGTGGCCGAGGAGATCTCCTCCCTCCCCGGCACCGTGGAAAAGCTCCGGGCCTTCAACCGCGCGGCCATCACCCTCATGGCGGAGCTGGGGGTGACCCTGATGAAGGTCCTCTACCACTCCCAGATCGCCCCCCACATGAGGAAACCCTACCTCGCCGACGGCCGCCGCTCTCTCTACCGCATCACCGGCGAGCTCATCAGGGAGGGGCAGGAAAGGGGCGAGATCCGCGACGACCTGCCGAGCGAGGAACTGGCGGCGATGCTCATCGACTGTTTCCGCGGGCAGATCTACCACTGGTGCCTTTGCAACGGCGCCTTCGATCTCGTGGGCACCTGCGAGAGGCTCATGGACCTTCTCGTCGACAGCCTGAAGCCCCCGCAAAGCGCGCGCCAGCGCGGCGATTCCGGCAAGCTCCCCGGGCGGCGCCCTTCCCGACCCGCGTGACGGGCCGGTGCTCCTCCCCTTCGACAGGTCGTGACCGTAGGAGCTCCTCCCGCGTCTCCCGCGCATGCCGCCAGGGGTGGCAGGGGCCGGCCTCCCGCCTTGGGAACCCGCCTCCCGCTGGGAGGCTCTCGCCGGAGGTGCGGCGCGCTTTCCCCCTCAGGCGTAATCCTCCAGGCGGTAGACGTTTTCCGCGTCGGGACGGAAAGCCTCGCGCAGGAGGCGGTCCAGGTGCTTCTCCGAGGGGCTCTTGGGAATATCTTCCACAACCTGCAGGTAACTGGGCACGGAGTTACGCTCCAGGCCGGCCAGGGCCGCCTTGAAGACGGAATCCGGGTCTATACTGCGGCCTTCGAAGGGGACCACCGCCGCCACCAGGTCACTCTCGCCCGGTGCGCCAGAGGCCGCCGGGATGCCGTAGACGCACACCTCTGAGACGTCGGGGTGTTCCCCGATGACCTTCTCCACCAGGTCGGGCTTGATGAAGTCGCCGGCCCGCCGCAGCGCTCCTCCCTTGCGGTAGTCGAAGAAGAACCACCCCTCCTCGTCACGGTGCACCATGTCCCCGGAGCGCAGCCAGCCGCCCCGCATCTTCTCCGCCGAGGCCTCCGGTTTCTTGTAGTAATCCACCTTGCTCTGCGTGAGCATGCGGCAGATGAGCTCGCCGGTCACGCCGGGAGGCACTTCGTTGTCCTCCTCGTCCACCACTTTCATCTCCACCAGCCCGGGAAGGGGCTTTCCGAAGGACCCTATTGGGCCCTTGCCGATGGGCCGGTAGGCGAAACCGCCCTCGATGGCCGCGTACCACTCGAGGATCTGGACGCCGAAGCGCCGCTCGAAATCCTCCCATATGGCCCGCGGGGTTCCCGCCGATACCACCATGCGTACCGGGTTGTCGGCGTCGTCCGGGCGCGGCGGCTCGTTGTAGATCCCGGACATCATGCCCCCCAGGAGGGAGAAGGTGGTGCATCCGTAGCGGCGGCACACATCCCATATGCGGCTCTTGGTGAAGCGCTGGCCTATCACCGCCGGGATGCCCATGGCCAGCGACGGGAAGAGGGTGACCGCCTGGGCGTTCCCGTGCGCCAGGGAAAGCCCGGTGTAGGGGATGTCGTCCTCCCGGTAGCCCCAGACTATGTACCCGAGCAGGCAGTACATGGCGTTGCGGCGCGAGTCCAGTGTGACCCCCTTGGGGTTGCCCGTCACCCCGGAGGTGTAGATGATCTGCACCGGGGCGGAGGGGTCACCGGCCGCCCCCTCCGGCTCCCGCGGCGGGTTCCCCTCCAGCATCTCGTTGAGCGTGGGGTAACGCGAGGCGAGGGAGGGGTCGGCATCCGGCTTCAGGTTCAGGTAGATCTTCGGCGAGGCCGAGACGCTCCTCGCCGCCGCCTCCACCTCCGGCAGGAGGTCAGCGGTGGTGACCACGGCCCTGGCGTCGGAGTCCGCCAGCTGGTAGGCGAGCTTCTCTCCCCTGGCGCGGGGGTCGATGGGCACCAGCACCGTGCCCAGCAGGCTGCAGGCGGCCAGCGCGTAGACGAACTCGGGGTGGTTGCGCATGACCAGGGCCAGTTTGTCCCCCTTCTCGAACCCCTCGCGCCGCAGCCCCTCCGCCAGACGCAGGGACCGGGAGTAGAGCTGCGCGTAGGTCAGCCTCTCGTCCTCGTAGAGACCTCCGTTCTCGAAGATGAGCCCGGTGCGGTTGGGGCTCTCCTCGGCGCGTTGCGCGAGGAGCCCGGAAAGCAGCCCCCTGTGCCGGGGCAGCCTGGTTTCCGCCACCCCGCGCACGGCGCGGGAGACCAGGTCGACGTGGGCCAGGAACTTGAGCGCCATGTATAGCCTGGGATTTTTTTCCTCCAGCTTTTTCAGGGCCGGCTTATCGAAGATCTTATCCAGATCCATGCCGCACCTACCTCCTTTCCGAAACTCCCCGCGTCCCGGGTGGTGTCAGGGCATCTCCTGCCAGGTCTTTCCCCCCTTGCGCCAGATGATGCGGGGCAGCTCGCGCTTGACCATGGTGTCGGCGTTCACCCGCGGGTAGCCCATGACCAGGGCCGTCACCGGGACGTAGGGCCACTTTATCCCCAGGTACCGCTTCACCCAGGGGAGCATCTTGGCTCCCACGGCCGCGAAGCTTAGGTAACAGGTGACCAGGCCCAGGGAGTGCGCGGCCAGTACCATGTTCTGGCCGCAGATCCCGATATCGACGTACATGTTGTTGATGCCCCGCTTGTCCCCCAGCAGATACACCAGGCAGGGAGCCCCCAGGAAGACGTCACGGGGCTTGAGGATGGCCTTCCCCCCCGTCATGGCCCTCTGGTCCATCAGGGGCGGGACGACGGCCGAGGAAAGGGCGAGGGCCCCCCTCAGGAGGACGTTGCGCTTCCCGGCGAAGTAGAAGGCGGTCAGGAAGCGGTAAAAGGGGTCCATCATGTCCGCGATCCTGTCCATCTCCTCGCGGTCGTTGACGATGATGAAGCTCCAGGGCTGGCAGTTGCCGTGGGAGGGCGCGAAGCGCCCCGCCTCCACAACGCGTCGCACTAACTCGTCGGGCACCGGTTTGCTGGAGAATATGCGGTTGCTGCGGCGCTTGTAGATGACCTCCTCCACAGGGGTCAGCCCCTGGATGCCCTCCACCTCCGGCACGCGGGGATAGCCGTCGTCGGGATGGAGGTGCAGAGTCCGGAAGAGGCCCTCCTCCACGTTGTAGAAGCCGCGCATGGAAACGGCGTCCTTCTCGCAGTGGGACACGCATGCCGAGCAGGACATGCAGACGACTCCCTCGATCATCCTCGCCTTTCCGCCCACCACCTCCAGGCAGGCGCACGGGCAGGCCTGCACGCAGTTTCCGCATCCCGTGCACCTCTCCTCGTCCACGACAATGGTGGAGTTGGACCAGGCTTCCGGATGGGCCGGCAGGTAAGTCTTGCTGAATTTTCCCATGAGAACCCCTACCTCCTTCTTCCATCTCGCCGTCGCACCCCGCGCTCAGCTTTCGACCCTCTCTTGCTTTTTCTCCACGTCGCCTTCCCCGCGCACCTCGACGGTCATCAGTATCTCCCCGCATGCCCCCAGGGGAAGGCCCGCGCCGTAACAGTTCATGGGAAGGTCGAAGAGCGCGCCGCGGAAATCCTCCTCGCCGTCGACCGCGGCGGCCATGCGGTCGAGGACCAGCATCACCCGCCACCAGATCTTGGCAAGGGCCATGATGCAGGCGCCCTCCCCCTTGCCGCTCGCTAGGACCCTTCCCAGGGCATCCAGGTGGAATTCGTCGCCCTCCCCGTGGCCGGCCGGGCAGGCGTGCGCGGAGACCACCTTGACCACGATGCGGCGGTCCTTGTACTTTTCCGCGGCAAGCAGGCGCCGCACGCGCTTCGGTGATGCCAGGAAGGCCGCGAGCTCCTCCTCCCCGAGGGGCAATCCCCTCATGAACGCGTCCGGCTCGGGTCCCCCGGAAAGCGGCGCCTCCCTCACCGCCCGGCACTCCCCCCGCGCCCTGCGGTTCCTAACGAGAAGGTAGGGGGCCATGGTGAGCAGGAAGTACAGGATCTCCGGCAGGGGCATCTTCTCCCGCCGTATCCTGAAGAGGTTGTTCCCCAGGCCTCCCATCTCCAGGCCGGTATCCGTGCAGGTCACGTGGTCGAAGAGCATGCCGTTGGGGTCCTTCCCCCGCAGCATGTAGTCGTAGTAGGCGTAGATGACCGGGGAGAGCTGGGAAAGTCCGTGTATGCAGATGCCGGGCGGGCACCTGTGCCTGATGAGCATGCCCATGGGGTTGAAATAGAGCGGCCGCCCCTCGTTGTGGCATCCCGAGCAGTGGTTGGAGCACACCGGCTCCGCCACCAGCCAGTAGGTCATGGCCTCAACGTTCAGCGCCTCCAGCAGCCCCAGCCGCGACGCCTGTGCGAATTCCTCCTCCGTGTAGCCCCAGCGGTTCATGATGACCCTCTTGAGGACGGGCCTGGAGGCCCAGTTGAGAAAACCCCACACGCCTCGCATCGGCTTGTCCATCCCATCACCCCCATCCTTGACCGCCCGCATCGGCGATGCGCGCACGCACCCGATAATCCGGCCCGTAACAAGCAATCCATGCCCCGCAAGCCCACCCCGGGGCATCCCCCGCCCGTGCCCATGTGCTCGCTCAGCCCAGCCCGGAGAGACCCTCGCCTCGCCCAAGCCGGAAGCACGCGGCCCGCGCGCGGGCCGGGGAGCGGTCCCCCCGCAGCCCCTCAGGTCGCGACCTTTTCCAGTATATGGATGCACATGGCCGCTTCCCCGGTGCCGATGAAGCCGCCCCCGTTCTCGGAAAGGGCGATGCGAGCGCCCTCCACCTGGCGCCTTCCCGCCTCGCCGCGCAGCTGGGTCACCAGCTCGTGGATCTGGGCGATGCCGGATGCCCCTATGGGGTGTCCCCTGCACTCGAGGCCGCCGCTCGTGTTCACCGGAAGCTTTCCCCCCAGCCTGGTGGCGCCGGACTCCGCGAAGGGCCCTCCTTCCCCTTCCCCGCAGAAACCGAGCTCCTCCGTCTGCAGCAGTTCCCCGAAGGCGGTGGCGTCGTGCACCTCGGCCACGTCGACGTCCCCGGGGCCTACCCCGGCCACCTCGTAGGCCTTGGCGCTCAGCCTCTTCCCTATGAGGTCCATCTCCCCTCCCTCCGGCAGGGTCCCCGAGGTGAGCACGGAGGCCAGTATCTTCACCGGCCGGGCGCCGGGATAACGACGCAGTGCCCGCCCGGAGCAGAGAAGGGCGGCGGAGGCCCCGTCCCCCATGGGAGCGCACATGGCCCGCGTGAGCGGGTAGGCCACCGGCCTGTCCGCGAGCACCTCTTCCACGCTCATGTCCACCTGGTACTGTGCCAGGGGGTTCAGCGAGGCATGGTAATGGTTCTTGGCGGCGATCACCGCGAGCTGGCGTTGTGTTGTGCCATATTTTTCCATATGCATGCGGGCGGCCATGGCGTAGATGTCCATGAAGGGCGAGCGCCCTCCCCCGCCTCCCCCGGACTTGGCCTCCCCCTTGGCCGACGCCTCCTCAGCCTTCCTGCGCTCGTCCGCCTGGAAGGCCTCGATGATGGCCCGTATGAATTCCACGTCCGCGTTGGACATGAACATCTCGAACATGGCCTGCTTGTTCTCCGGGTTGTACATCTTCTCCACCCCCAGGGCCAGGGCCACGTCGTACTGGCCGGCCTTTATGCCCAGGTAAGCGCCGTGCAGGGCGCTGGTGGCCCCCGCGCAGGCGTTCTCCACGTTCATCACCGGTATCCCCTGGATGCCCAGCGGGGTAAGGGCCACCTGTCCCCGGATGCTGTGCTGCCCCGTCACGATCCCCCAGAAGGAATTGGAGAACCAGGCGGCCTCGATCTCCTCCCTGCGCACCGGACAATCCCGCAAAAGGGCCTCCAGGACCTCGGCGGTCATCTGCTTGATGCTCTTTTCGGGGTACTTCCCGAAGCGGATCATTCCCACGCCGATGATGTAAACCTCATCCATCCCTGCCTCCTTGCAAAACCACGACACTTACCACGTCACCACCGCACCGGGCATCGGGGGCGGACAAGATCATGTTAAGCGCAACGGGGCGCGCGTCTCAAGGGCAAGGGCCAAGGGCAAGGGCCTCCCGGACCTCGGCGGCATGCCGTTTCTCACCCGCGACGCGCCGCTCTCGCCGAGCCATTTGCGCCTTCCCCTTCCCGTCAACCTTCGGAGAGGGCGAGCATGCGCAACAGTACCTCCTGCGGGGTGCGGGGGTACACCTGGCAGTACTTGGCATCGCGCATCAGGCGCTCCATGCCGTAATCGCGCATGTACCCGTAACCCCCGTGTACCTGCACCCCGTCGGTGGCGGCCTGGAAGGCCCCCTGCGTGGCGCGAAGCCAAGCGGTCATGGCGGGGATCATCTCCCGGCTCTCGCAGGCGCGACGCACCAGCGTCCTGCCCTCCTCCACCACGGCCACCATCCCCGCCAGGAGGAGGCGTATCCCCTGGTGCTGGATGATCGTCTTTCCCGCCTGGTACCTCTCGCAGGCATAGGCGTGGGCCTTGTCCAGCGCCTTGCGCGCGATGCCCACCCCGATGGAGGCCAGGCCCACGTGGAGCAGCCTCTCCACGGCTTCCACCATACCCGCGCCCGTGACGGCATTGGCCGGGGATACGCCCTCGAGGCGCAAGGCCCCCGGACGCGCGGGCCGCAGCCCCAGCGGATAGGCCTCCGGCGTCACCCGCAAGCCTTCCGCCTCCCTGCCCAGGGCGAGGGCCGTGTCGTGGCCCTCCCCCCGCACCAGAACGACTATGGCCCCTTCCGCGGCGGCGTTCAGGGCGAAGGGCACGCTTCCGTTCACCCTGTCTCCCGCCATGGAGACCTCCCCGGGAAAGGCCAGGCACGCGGGGAAGGATGCGCCGCCGATCCCGGTGATGAGCCCCTGCAGCTCGCCCAGCGCCGTCGGGTAAAGGGCGGCGTTATGGGCAAGGAGCGAGGCCGCCAGGCCGGCGCACTCCACGGCGATCTCCTCCAGCGCCACGCAGAAGGCGTACTCGTCAAGCCCCCCTCCCCCCGCGTCCTCGGGGAGCAGCGCCGCGAAAAGGCCCAGGTCCCCGGCGCGGAGAAAGGCCTCGCGCACCCGCGGGGAGCCGGGTTCGAGGTCCGCCTCTTCCGCCAGGGGTGCCAGTTCCTTTGCCGCGTAGGAGGCGGCGGTCTCGCGCAGGATCCCGTACTCCTGCTTCTCTTCCATGCCGGCAAGCCTCACCATATCACCTCACCCCCTTCTTGAAGGGGCGCGGCACTTCCACCTTCAGCGACCCCTCCACTTCCGTGTTGAAGACCACCAGGCGGTTGAGCTGGTTGGTCCCCTCGTAGATCTGGGTCAGCTTCGCGTCGCGCAGGGACTTTTCCACCCAGCGGCGGTGCGGGGTATCGTCCAGCCCCATGACCTCCAGCGCCCGCGAGATGATCTCCATGGCGTTGTCCGCGCAGCGGAACTTGGCCAGGGAAGCCTTGGCCAGGAGGTCCGTGACCTCCTCGTCCCCTATGAAATGGCGGAATAGGGTGTTCACAACCCCCTTGCCGTAATAGGAGTTGTAGAAGGCCGCCATGGGCTTCGCGGTGCGCAGGGCGCGCGGCATGCTGAAGGCCGCCTGGAAGACGGGATGGGTGAAGGCGCTGCGGAAGACGGCATCCCCCAGCAGGGCGTGGTTGAGGTACAGGCCCCGGTTCTCCTGGATCATGGCCAGCATGTCCGCCAGGGTCATGCGCACGCGGTCCTCGTCCGCGGGACGTTTGCCGTTACGCCTTTCCAGCGCCCAGGCCCGGAAGTGCTCGAAGGCCCCCCGGGCGATGCCCGTGGCTATGGCCCCCACGGGACCACGCGAGGAGGCCATGATGATGAGAATGCCGTTGGCCATGCCGTCGCCGGGATAGCCGAGCACGTGGGAATCGGGGACGAAAACGTCCTCGAAGAGCAACTCCGCCGCGTGGCAGGCGCGCTGTCCCATCTTCAGCTCCACGCGAGGTGTGGAAAATCCTTCCATGCCCCTCTCCACCAGGAAGGTGGTCCATGTTTCAAGGGGCCGGCTGCGGTCGATCGCCGCGCACACCGTTATGTACTTGGCCTCGCTGCCGCCGGATATGAAGCACTTGCGGCCGTTGAGGATGTAGCCTCCTTTCACCCTCCTGGCCTCCAGGCTGAGGCGGGCCACCTCCAGGAACTCCGGTTCCTCCACGTCGGTTCCCGCCGAAGGCTCGGTGATGGCATAGGCCATGACCACCGGGTTGCCCTTCTTCTCCTCCTCCGCTATCTCGTGCAGGACGGTGTCCCAGTGGGCCAGGGCCCCGGAGGCGATCACCGGGGAGACCCCCAGGCTGTGGGCCCCTATGGCCAGCCCGATACCCCCGCAGCAGGAGCACAGCTCCTCCACCACCAGGGACATGCCGGAAACCAGGTACTCCTTGGCCAGCCCTCCCACCACCTCGGGGATGATCAGGGAGAAGAAACGGTACTTGCAGGCCTCCCGCATCATCTCCCAGTCGAAGTACTCCGGCTCGCGCTCCATGCGCTCGTCCAGGGCGAGGGCCCTCGGCTCCGCCACCGCGCGGTTATATTCCACGGCCCTCTCCACCAGCTCGATCAGCCAGTCGATCCCCTTGCGGTCATGCTCGCGCAGGGCGGCCAGGACGGGGAAATCGGTCAGCACCCTCTTTCCCACTTCGCTCACTCCGCGTCCTCTCATGATCCCCCCTCTCCGTAGACACCAAGAACCGTTCTCCCCTCCGCCGAAAAGCATGCGAAAACCTCCTCGCACCGCGTCAGGCCGGTGCAGTTCCCATGCTTTTCCTACTCCCCGCCGCTTCCGCCGGAATCGCAGCCCTTCACGTTCCCCGGGGTGGGCCGGCCCGGCCAGCCGGCGACCCCGCCCACACGCATACAAAAGGAACGCAACTGTACATACGTATAATACAATAAATCCTTTCACTGCAAAGACGGCGGTGGATTCTTCCCCTTGTAAAAAGAATCTCCCGTCATCAGGCCACCTGCCTCGCGCACGGGACGGGAACCCAGCGCTTGAAGCGAACTTGCGATCTCATCGACGTCGGGGGCTCCGGAGGCCGGCCGCTCCCCGGCGAGTTGCCGGTGCACTGTCCCGCACCGCCGGGCCGTTGTCTTTCGGCGCGCGTTCACTCCCGCAAGTCAAACCCACAGCCGCCTCCCTTGGGCGCATGCATGCCCGCGCACCCTGTCGAACGGTAGCTCTTGGTCAACGGTGACTTTAAACCGCCGGTGGAAAAATCCGATAGAATAGTAAGTGTCAGTTGCTGCGGCCGCCCGGGAAGGCCCGACAACACCGCGAAGGACGGGAGGCGGGGGGTGCCGCTTGCGCGGGGAGGACCAGGCAAGGGGGCATGTGCTCCCGGTAAGCATGGGAAGTCGATGTTTTTCAGTAATCCGCTTCCTTGGCATGGCGGAACGCCAAACGGGAAGGGGTGAAAGAATGCCCTGTCAGCACGGCCTCGCATGCCGCACCCAGGTGGCATTACGGAGTAAGAGAGTGAGGTATCGTGTTTAAGTTCGTCCTGACCGCCCTGGAGGCCGCCCTCCTGATGAGCATGGCCGTGGCGGTCCTGGCGGCGAAGCGAAGGGCGAGCCTCAACCGCCATTTTTCCCTTTTCCTGGCCCTGGTTTCTCTATGGCTCCTCTCGGGTTTCGTCGACCGCCTGGTGCCCCGGCCCTCAACTTTCTTCGTCACCATGCAATACCGCTCCTCCTACGCCGTGGCGTCGCTCGCCGTTCCCTCCTTCTTCCTCTTCGGCCTCGCCTTCCTGCGGGGGACCAGGCCGCCTTCCTGGCTGACCCGCGTCGTCTATGCCGCCGCCGCGCTCCTGGCCTTCATCTGCTTCACGGACATGGTCATCGGGGAAGCCTCCTACCGGGATGGCTACTACCTGGTGACCAACGGTCCGTTGTACGCCCTTTTCACGTTCTACTTCCTGCTGCTGGGCGGCGCGAGTTTCTTCTTCATATTCCTGAAATGGCGACATTCGCACAGCATCGACCGCTCGCGGGCGCTCTACATACTCATCGGTTTCGGCATCTTCTTCGTCCTCGCCTTCCTCCTCACCATCGTCATACCGGGGGTGATGAACCGCGACGTGACCTCGGACTACACCTTCCTCTCGGTGATAATCCCGGCCGCCTTCACCGCCTACGCCATCATGCGCTACCAGTTGCTGGACGTGCGCATCGCCATGCGCCGCTCCTTCGCCTACCTGCTCAGCCTGGCGCTCTTCGTGACCCCCGTCATCCTCGCTTATGCCGTCCTGAACTCCATATGGGATCCCGACCCGGCCCTGGAGCGGGTTTTCTTCCTCGTCGCCCTGGCCCTTGCAGTGGCTTTCGCACCGGCGCTGCGTAAACTGTGCTTCCGCTTCGCCTCCCGCTTTCTCTTCGCGAGCCTGTACGACGAGGTGGCATTGCTGCACGAGGTCTCCACCGTTCTTACCCGCAACCCCGACATCAGGGATGGGACGGCCGCTGCCGCGGCGCTGGTCAGCCGGCAACTCCATCTCGAGAAACTCGCCGTGGTCATACCGAGGGAGATCTTCTCGGGCAAGGGCGACTGGATCATGGGCGCGCGCAGGCAGGGAGAAACCTATGAGGACTTCCGGGATATGGATTACTCGGGCTCCCCCCTCCACCGCCTGCGGCAGCACCCGCTGGTGCTCGATGACATCGCCTTCGACACGCAGGCGGGCGATGGGGAAAGGCAGCTGCGCGACGAGATGCGGAGCCAGGGGCTGGTCGCGTGTCTACCCGTCAAAGGCACCCTGGGGGAGGTGGGGGTGCTGCTGGTGGGGAAAAAGACGGCTCCGGCCTCGCTGGATCCCGCGGACCTTGCTTTCCTGCGCCGGCTAAGCGAGAGCCTCGGCATCTTCATCGAGAACTACCTCCTCTCCACCTACCTCGCGGCACAGCTGGAGGAGGCCCGCGATTTCCAGAAAAAGGTGGAGGAGCTGGACCGCCTCAAAACGGACATCATCAACGTGACCTCCCATGAATTCCGCACCCCCATCACCATCCTCAACGGTTACGCCATATTGCTGCGCGACCACTACCACGAGTTCAGCGAGGAGCAGAGGGAGGAATGCATCCGGCACATCACCAACTCCTGCCAGCGCCTCACGGCCCTCCTTAACCAGTTCATCACCATCTCGCGCTTCCAGAGAAAGGAAGCCTCATTGAGCACGGAGGTCATACCGGTGAGCGAGATCTTCGAGAGCCTGCGCTCCGGCCTGGAGCCGGAGGCGAGCAAACGCCTGGCCAGCGAGATCGCGGGAGGGGATATCCGCGTGGCCTCCGACCGCTCTTACCTCATGGTGCTCCTCAAGAACATCGTGGAGAACGCCATCCGCTTCAGCCCCCCGGAGAGCCCGGTGATAATGAGGGCCGAGGCGGAGGACGACCGGGTGTGTATCTCGGTGCGCGACTTCGGGACGGGCATGGACGCCTCCGAGGTGCGCAACATCTTCAATCCCTTCGACCGCCTGGAGGACGTGGACAAGCACCAGACGGGTATCGGCCTGGGTCTTTACATCGTGCGCCTCATCGCCGACTTCCTGAACACGGAGATCGAGGTGGACACCCGCCCGGGGGAGGGGACCAGGTTCTCCTTCCGCCTCCCCGCGAACGGCGGCGAACTGCCCGAACCGGAGGCACGGGGCTGAAGCGGCCCCCGCGAGAGAACGCGATCAGCCGTCCACGAGCTCCAGGGAGTAGTAGACCTGGGCGTCCAGGCGGCGCGCGCGAACGGGTATCCCCACCTCCCCGTCGCGGCTCAGGTTCTCGATCACCGCGGCCAGGAATTCCTTGGCCTCGCTGAAATCGAAACCCGCGACCCGCCGCCCCTCCTTCATGAAGGAGAGCATGGCGCGCAGCAGCGACTTCACCTGTCCCATCCCCTGCGACTGCGGGTCGATGAAGATGGTGGTGACGTAGTAGAACCTGCCCTCCGCCACCTCGCGCGGATACCTCCTGCGGAGGAAATCGGCGTTGATGTAGGCCACGGCCGCCTTATCCAGGTCGTTGACCGCCAGGGCAAGCCCGCTGGGACGGCCTTCCTCCACCACCACGAACTTCAGGTAGTCCGCGTCGCGGAGGGCCGCCAGGAAGCTCTCGCGGTCGTAGCACATCTGGTCCTGGTAGCTGTCAAGGGCGCCGAAACTCTCCTCGTACTTCCTCCAGAGGAGCTCCTCCCACTCGCGCGGGAGGTCGTCGCGGTAAATCCTGGTAACTGCGTGCCTGGTAACTGAGTGCTCTTCCGTCCTCTTCTCTGTGGTCGCCCTCATGTGCGCTCCTTTCATCCCTCGCTTGACATGAAATACACCGCGGGGGGCTCGAACCCGTTGAAGGCTGTGGAGCAGACATTGGTGTAAGCCCCGGTGCTCATGATGTAAACGCGATCGCCGCACTGCAACTCGGGAAGGGCGACGTCCCGCGCCACCACGTCCCCCGCGTCGCAGGTGGGCCCGCCCAGGCAGTACCTGCGCAGGGGGCCGTTGCCCTGCGCGTAAACCAGGTATGAGAAACGTTCCCTCTCCTGCACCGCTTCCACCAGTCCCTGGTAGATGCCGGCGTCCAGGTAGAGCCATTCCTGACCGTCGCGGCGCGCCTTGCCGATCACCGACGCCACCATGACCGCAGCGTCCCCCACGAGTGAGCGGCCCGGCTCGATGATCAGCCTGGGCCTGCGGTGAAAGTGCCCCCTCACCGCCAGGTTGAGGTTGCTGAGAAAGACCTCCTTGGCGAGGACCGAACCGGCATAGCGGATGGGGATGCCTCCCCCCACGTTCAGGAGGTGGAGGCATATGCCGGCCGCCTTCGCCCGGTTCCACACCCATGCCGCGGCGGCCACGGCGAGCCACCACGCGGAGGGTTCGAGGCATTGCGAGCCCACGTGAAAGGAAAGCCCCACGGGCCGCAAACCGGCCAGCTCCGCCGCGCCCATCAGGGCGACGGCTTCGCGGGGAGGGGCTCCGAACTTTTTCGAGAGGGGGAACACGCTCGCACCGCGGTCGGGCACCGCGAGCCGCAGGTAGACCCGGCATCCGGGCGCCGCCGCCGCCAGCTTGGCGATCTCCGCGTACGAATCGTAGGCGTAAAGGTCGACCCCCTCGCGGTACGCCCGCGCGATATGCTCCTCCACCTTCACCGGGGCGCCGAAGATGATCCTCTCCGGCTCCACCCCGATGTCCAGGAGCTTCCTCACCTCACCCCAGGACGCCGCCTCGAACCCCGAACCCCAGTCGCGCAGGAGCTCGAGTATGCCGCGGTGGTCATTGCACTTCACCGGATAGAATATCTCCGCCTGGCCCGGGAAACCGCTCAGGAGGCGGAAGTTGTCCAGGAGCCGGTCGATGTCGAACACGATGAAGGGGGTCTTCGCGGACGCGTAATCCCTCTTGATCCTCTCGACCATGAGGCAGTCTCGCAAGTGCGGCAGGAGCGGCGAGTCGCGCCCCGGCACCCCCGGCACAAGAAGGTTCCTGCGTGCCGCGGCGTCTCCCACAGTGAGCAGCGCTTCTCCTGGCGCAAACCCCTCCTCGTGGTAATCGCCGCCGTCGTTTCCCACTGCGTGACCCGGGGTCAACCCGCAGCTCCGCGGGGAAGCGGGAAACCTTCCGTAGAGGCGAAAGAAGGAGCCCGCCAGCTCCTTCCACCCGGAAGATCCGTCTCGCCCGCCCTTTTTCTCGTCTCGCGGGATCCAACCCGCACGCAGCGGTTGCTCCGCGGGCGAGCATCCCTCCCCTTCCGTCCGCACCCGCCTCTCGACCGTGGCAACGTTCTCTTCCATCTGCCCCACCTTCCTTCCCGTGCCCTCTCGTCCCCTGCCTGCCGTACGGGGACCCTTGCCGTGCGTCGCGCCCTGACGGTCGCTCTCATGAAGCTTCGCCGGCAAACACGCCGGTGCCCGAGGGTTGCCCCCTGTGTTCCTTGCGCGCAAAAGCGACGCGGCTAGAGCCTTGCTCCCTGTCTGTTGGATTCCTTGCTTACGTGGGTGATCTGCGGGCTTCCACGCACATTATAGCGGAATGCCGCCATGCCGGGTCAACGGGCGGACGGGCGTATCCCGCGGACAGAGGGCGCGGCGGCGGCAACCATGCGCGGCCGGGCTCAAGGCAGGAAACCGTAAGAGAGGCCGTCTCCCTCGCGGCGCAGGAAGAACCTCACCCTCTCCCCGCGCAGGAACCTCTCCTCGCAGAGGCCGCGCAGCGCCGCAAAATCGGCGCTCACGAGGAACTCGCGCAGCAGCTCGAGCCTCTCCCCGAGTTCCTCGTCGTCTCCCCCCTCCCGCAGGAGAGCGCGCATGATGCCGTCGTATTCCGTCCTTGCCGCCGTCTCCACGCAGTGGTCCGGGTCCACCTCGAGGACAATCTGCGGCGGTGGGGCCTCGTTCTCCCCTTTGCCCGTCCTTGCCGTCATGCCGCGATCCCCTTTCCCCTGCCTTCCCCTGACCTTGCCCCGCCCAGGGACATCCCCTGGAGAAGCCGGGAACTGCCCTGATTTTACCACCAAGGACCGGCCTTCGTGCGCGCGGCAAAGTCGTCTACGCGAGAGGAGAAGCCTGGCCTGCCTGATCTTACCACCACGAACGCCGCTTTACCCATGGCATCGCGGTGTGAATCCCATATCGCCGTTGGCGCAAAAGGGACGCGCATGCAGGAAGGTGCGCGTGGCAATGCGTATACCGCTCATCATGCCTCAGTGGACAATCCAGGAAGGTCCGGGGAGGGTCCAGGACCAGCGGCAAAGCCCGTGCTTCCCCGCGTTAACGCCCGGTTGCATCGGCTTCGTTGGAATAACCCCGGCTCTCCCAGTAACCACGGTATTCCCCGGAGGTCACCTCGATGCCGGTGAGCCACTTTATCCACTTGTAGCCCAGCTTTCCCGGGACCACCAGCCGCAGGGGGAATCCCTGCTCCCGCGGGAGCGTTTCCCCGTTGACGGCGTAGGCCAGAAGGGGGTCGCTCTCCCTTATGTCCTGCAGCGTGAGGGAGGTCGTGTAACCACCCGGGGAGGAGAAGACCACGCTATCGGCCTCCTCCCCGATGCCGGCCCTCTCCAGCAACGGCATGAGCCTCGTCCCCTTCCACAGGGCCCTCTCCGTCCATCCCTCCACGCAGGGGAGTTCGACCAACCTCTCCTCGGCGGGCAGGGCCGTGACTTCGGCGAGGCTAAGCGTGATCTCCTCTTCCACCAGGCCGGTGACCCGCAGGCGGTAGTCCGCTTCGTCGATGAAGGGCGCGGGCTCCGCGGTCCTCACCCGCATCTCGTCGACCGGCGTCACCTCGGCCCTGCTCCCGTCCGGGAGCAAAATCTCCGTCGAGGGCCCGTCTCCACGCGCAAGCGCCCACGCGAGACTCCCCACCAGGAGGGCAGCGATCACCACCCAGCCGTAACGCTTCAAGACATGCATATGCCTAGATTATCCGCCAGTCCATCCCGGCAGCCATGACGCCTCTCAACCCGCCCGGGCACTGCCTCCGTCCGGGTCGGAGAGCCCCCTTTCTCCCTCCCTCCCGCTGCAACCTTTCAATGGCGCAAGCGACCGGGGAAACGGGTCGCCCCAATCCTGCGCCTGAAAAAGAGGAAAGGAGAGAAAGGCAGCGCCTCCCCTTTTTCCAATCATGCTGCCGGAAACGAGTGAAAGGCGCCTCCCTTCTTTGCTCGCCTTGCCTTACGCGCCCTCCTTCCCGGAAAGGCGATGGAGGAGAGTTTCCCCTCCTCCATCGCAGAGACTGATTACGGCTTACCTCTTAGCGCGCACGGATCATCCTCGCCGCCCCGAGGGAAGCAAGCAAGGCTCCCGCCGCGAACAACGATCCCATCATGATGAAGAGGTAGACTACGTCGAAGCCGGTGGCCGGCAGGGTCTGCTCCGCTCCCACCTGCACCTGCGGCTCCACCGGCGGCGTCACCACCTCTCCTCCCACCGGCACCCGGTTGAAGAAGTCCACCTTCTTTTTCTGCCCGGGAAGGAGGTCGAAGGTCACGGCCGTGGGCGCGGTGGCCTCGTAGCCGAAGGGAACGATCTCCTGCACGGTGTAACGGCCGGGCTTGAGGCCGCCGAAGGAATAAGCGCCACCGGCGGCGCTTTTCGTGCTGGCGACCGGCAGGCCGTCCGCGTCAAGGAGCTGGATGGTAACTTCATCCAAGCCGCTTTCTCCCTCGTCCGCCGTGCCGTTGCCGTTGGCATCCAGCCACTTGGTGCCCGCGATGGATGCGGGAAGAACTTCCTCCTGCTTGACCTCGATGTCCACCTCCACCTCGTCCTCCAGCTCACCGATCCTGGCCTTGTTGTTCAGGGTGTAGGTCCCCGCGGCCTCGGCGGTGAGTTCCTTGGTAATGAGCAGGGTGTAGGGAGCGGTGGCCAGGTCAAGCGACCAGGGCCCGGTCAGGGATGCCGCCGGGGCTCCGTTGACGGTCACGGACTTGATCTCGTATCCCAGCCCCGTGGGCGGGTCCACGCTCTCGATGTCCTCCAGGGTAACCACCTGCGGTCCGCCCGCCGCCGGCTTGTCGAAATCCTGCCGGCTGTGGAAGGTCCAAGTCTGCATGCCCGGCTTGGGCGGATCGGGCTTGTTGCTGATGGTGATCTCGATGAGGTTGCTCATGGAGCTGACGCTGGAGAGCGCCACCGGCAGGGTGAAGGTTCCCTCGTAGGAATAGACGTGCGGCCCACCTGTAGGTATGGCGTTGTCTCCCAGGGGGACGGTGGTGGTGATGCTCGAGGGGGCGGCAATCCAGCTCGGACCTCCGGCCTTGTACTCCACGGTGTCCGAGACGGCGGTCACGTCCGCCGGCCAGTCGCCCTTGTTCTGTACGAAGATGTTGCCGGTGATGTGATAGGTATCCGGGCTCAGGCCGGCCGTCACCTCTATGGTGAAGGTGATCTCCTTCTTCTCGCCCACGGTCATCTCCAGGTAGTCCTCGGAAGCCGTCTTTTCCAGTCCTATCTCCGGGTCCACGGCCTCCACCAGGTCCACGTCCTTCCAGACGTCCAGGCTGGTGACCTCCCAGGGGTCAGGACCGTTCTCGATGGAGAGGGCAGCGGCCTTGAGATCAGAGGAAGGCGCCTGTTCCGCCTCCCCATCTTCCCCCGCTTCCGCCGCCGCGGCTTCCCCCGCGTAAGGCGTTTCCGCGGACGTTGCCTCCAACCCCGGAGACTCGTCCTCCGCCTCTTCTCCTATTCCCGATTCCTCGCCGCGCTCTCCGGTGGACTGGACGATATCGCCCTTACCCGATGCCGCAACAGGCATAAAGGGAGAGGCGAGGAAAAAGAGGAGCGCCGAGGCCAAGAGAATAATCGCTGATCTTCTCAACATCTCGTTCATTTTGTTCACTCCTTTCGCCATACAAGAAACCGACCTCTATGTGAAGAGGCCGGTTTCACTGTTAGCTCCCGGCGGCTCCCGAGTGACCAAACTACAAGCCGCCTTTCAAAGCTTCCTCTTGCTCTTTAGATAATTCTAACAAATCCTATTAGGATTTACAATTCATAATCCTACGATTAATCTACATGTGTTCCACGCCCTTCGCCATGATCCCGGTCATGACCGGGAAGGCCGGGCGCGGCCCATGCGGCTTTTCGCAGATCCCCCGCCACCGCTCCCCGGCCGCCGCGGCAATGCCAACGCATTTCCCTACGGGCGACGAAGCTTCTCGTAGACGGGGTTGGGGTGGAAGGGGTCGAGGCGGTAGTAACCGCCCGCGATGTCCATCTTCAGCTGCTGGGGCACGGCGTCCAGGAGATGCAGGGTGCGCGCGTCCCTCCAGTACTTCTCCACGTGGTAATCGGTCACGTACCCGTAGGAGCCCATGAGCTCCATGGCCCGGTTGGTGACCTCCACCGCCGCACGGCCGCAATGATGCCTCGCCATGGAGGCGCGGGAGAGCACCGCGGGAGAGGAGCGTAGGCCTTTCTCCGCCTGGTCGAAGACGCGCGCCGCGCAGGCGTAGGCATCCCTTCCCGTCTGGATGGCGGTGGCGATGTCCGCCAGTATGCAGGCGCAGACGCTGTGCTGGCGGATGGGCTTCCCGGCCGCCAGGCGCTCGCTGGTGAAGTCCAGCACCTCCTCGAAGGCACCCTGGGCCACGCCCACGCACGATGCCGCCCCCAGCAGGCGGGAAAAGGCCAGGTTGTCCAGGAGTATCTCGGCGTCCTCTTCCGGCCCAGCCGCCCTATCGGAAAGGGGAACCCTTACCCCCTCCAGCCGTATGTCCCCGAAGGACGCGGAGAGCAGTCCCGCTGTCTCCCGGCGGCCCAGGAAACGGAAACCCTCGTCCGTCGCCTCGCAGTAGACCAGGACCAGGCCTTCCCTCCCGCGGGAGGGGTCCTCGCCGGCTGTGACGCAATAGATGCCCGCCTGGCCCGCGTTCGGGCACCAGACCTTGCCGCCGTGCAGCTTCCAGCCCCCCTTGGCCCGAACCGCCTTCGTTTCCAGGTTCGATCCCAGCAGCGCGACGTTCAGGACATCCCCGGTGGCGGGCTCTTCGTGGACGGCCAGGCAACCCTGGCGGATCTCCTCGCTGCGCGCAAAATGCGGGGAGAAGCGGCGCAGAAGCTCTTCGTTGCCGGCCAGAACGGCCGGCCGCAGGGCCAGTATCGTCCCCGCCACCACCTGGAAGAGGGAGGCGTCCCCGCGGCTCACCTCCTCCGCCGCCAGGGCCAGGGTGAGGGCCGACCCCAGGCCCGAGCCCCCGTACTCCTCGGGCAGCACCCCGCCGGGAAGGCCCAGCGGCTGAAGCTTGCGCAGCAGCCCGTTAAGGAGCGACCGCGATCCCGCCCTCGCCTCCCGGTCCAGCTCCCTCCTCACCGGCATGACCTCCCGGTCGACGAATTCCCTGAGGGATTCCATGAGCATGTGGTCCTCTGGCCCCAGGAGATCCGCGACGAAACGTCCTGCGCCGTTTTCCGGTGATGTCCGGGCCATCCTGCTCACCCCCCGAGATGCCGCGGGCCGCCGCCCGTCATGTCATTCTTCCCATATATTTCCATGTCTACCCTCGCTTTCCTCGCCGGGACTGCGCCGCCTCGTAGAGATCGTTAGGGTAAAACTGGTCGTAGGGGTAGTAGCCCCGGGCGACGTCCATGCGTCCCAGCTGGGCGCCGCCCTCCCAGAGCTGGATTATCTTGTTGTCCCGCCAGTACTTCTCCACGTTGCGGGCGCGTTCCGCGCCGTACATGCCCATGAGCTCCATGGCCCTGTTGGTCACCTCCACCGCCATGTCGCAGCAGAAGACCTTGGCCAGCGTGGAGCGCGAGAGCATGTGCCGCGAGGTGCGCGAGCCGTAGGTCTCGGGATGGTCGAACATGTAGGCGGCGTTCACGTAGGAGTCCCTCCCCACCTGGATGCCGATGGCCATGTCCGCCAGCAGGTTGGCCGCCTCGCTGTGCTGGCGGAGGGGCCTCCCGGCGAGCTTGTGGTCGCGGGCGAAGGCCAGGACCTCGTCGAAGGCCCCCTGCGCGATACCCACCGCCCACGAGGCGCTGAAAAGGCGGGCGAAGATGAGGTTGTCGTGCAGGAGCACGGCGTCCTTTCCCGGCCCCGCCGCCCGGTACGCCCGGGGCACGCGCACGGCGTCGAAGTAGAAATCCCCCTCGCGGCTGGCGCGGAATCCCGCCTTGTCCTCGAACCTCCCGAAGCTGAACCCTTCCGTGGGGACGGGCACGTAGATGAGGGCGATGCCCTCGTCCCCCAGCTCGGGATCGGTGTTGCACACCACGCAGTAGACGTCGGCGATGCCGGAGTTGGTGGGCCACACCTTGGCCCCGTCGATCACCCATTCGTCCCCGTCCAGCACCGCCCGGGTATGGATGCCCCTGCCGTGCATGTCCACGTTCTCGATGTTGCATCCCCCGGAGGGCTCGGTCATGGCGAAACAGGCCACGTAGGGTTCCCCGCTCGTGAAGCGGGGGGCGAAATCCTCCAGCAACGTGCGGTTGCAGGCTATCACCGCCGGCCGGAAGGCCCAGGCCCCGCCTCCCAGGGCGGCGATGCAGGCCGGCTCCCCGCGCCCGAACTCCTCCACGATCACGCAGTAGGTGAGGGCGGAGGTCAGGTTCCAGCCCCCGTACTCCGGGGGGAGGAAGGCGCCCTGGAAGCCCAGGCCGACCAGCTTCCTCTGCACCTCCTCCACCAGGGCGAAATCGCCGCGGGTGCTCGCCTCCATCTCCCTGCGGATGGGCATGATCTCCCGGTCGATGAAATCCCTTATCAGGTCGATGAGGAACGTGTCCCCGGGGCCCACCAGCTCCCGCATGAACCTGTTCTCGCGCCTCTCGATGGAGATGGGCTCATCCATGTTTCCCTCCCTTCAGCCGGTCAGCTTCTACGCACGCGTGCCGCGAGCCGTACCGCCGCGTTTCTCCGGCGTACGCTCCCTCTCCTGCACCCCGCAGGGCGTTTCCTTCCCACCGCGCATCTCCCTCCGGCGAGACGCTGCCCGGCTCCCTCCCTATTCCTCCTCGGGCGACAGCAGGTAGGAAACGGTGGAGGGGCCCTGGAAAGACCATTCCACCCTGGCCTTTCTTCCCTCCATGGCCTGGTAATAGGCGGCCATCCTTCCCGCCAGGAGGTATTCGTCGTATGGATTGTCTATCCATACCCGCAGTATGCCGCCGGAGGTGAACTCCACCTCGGTGGCCAGCCCGTACCCGTAGAGAGGTAGGATGGAGAGCATCTCCTGCAGCAGCTGTCCCCGCTCCTCCGCCACCCCGCGTATCCCCAGGTCCTCCAGCATGCGCAGGGTGTGTTCCCTCTCCGCATCCACGATGATGGGGATCACGGCCTCCCCCAGCTCCCTCACCAGCTCCCTGGTCACCAGGCGCACGGAATGCGCTTCCCAGTTGATCATGCGTATCCCCCGGCGCCTTTCCACGATGATCCCTTCCTCTTCCCTCCACTCCAGGTTCCTTAGCGGCAGGGGGAGACCGCAGCGGGGGCAGACGTGATGGCGGTGATCTCCTCCCTTCACCGGGGTGAAATCGACCTCGAGGCGCGCGGAGTGTTCCGGTTTCGACTCCACGACCTCGACGCGCAGCAGGTAGTCATCTTCCATTTCTTTCCATGTAGCGCGCAGGGGCCGCCTCTCCAGGGCCTCGAAGGCACCCACCACCACCGCGGCCATGAGATCGATGTCCCAGGGATTGCGCAGCAGCGCCTCCCCGAACCTGCCCGGCCTGTATCTCACGGTGCGCGAATGCGCCGTCCCGGTGAGCGCCGCGAGGTCATGAAAGAAATGCACGGCGCCGCGCCGGAAAGGGGGGATGCGCAGGGTGAGGCGCTTGGTGAACGTGTCGAGCAGGGCCTCCACCACCACGCGCACGGAGTTGCGTTCCGCCTCGTAGAAGATGCGGTTGACGGGAAAGCCAAGCCCTTCCGAAATGCGCTGCCTGATCTTCGGAAGAAGGTCCGCCTCGAAAAAAACCTGCCGGATGCGGGGATCTCCCACGCTCACGATGGTGCCGTTGGGCATCCAGCGGTTGAGTCGGGCGACAATCCTGGGGCTGCCGCATACCTGGCAGCGCCTGTACCTCACTCGTTCCCCCTGCCGTCGGCTGTGTACCCTTTACCCGTCGAAACGCGGTGCCGCAACGACACGCGGAGACCCCGTTTCGCCGCTACAGAATATATACCCACTCGGGCGCGGTGGTAAAATGCGGGGCGCCGACGGCGTCCCTCGAAACAGGAAAAACCGGAAGGGTGAGGGGTGGCGCGGGAAAAGTCGCCGCGTTCCCTTGCCGGGATGATACCGGGCATACGAAAAGAGGTGCCGACGGCAGGAACTTGTGGTGCCCGGGGCGGGAGTCGAACCCGCACGGGATAACCCGAGGGAGTTTAAGTCCCTTGTGTCTACCGGTTCCACCACCCGGGCGCCTGACGATACCTTCGGGATGCGGCCATGCGAGATGCCTGCGCAGTGCCTTGCGCTTCCCCACACCGGCACTCCATGCATCACGGCGTTACCGCGACACGGATAACATGAATATGATACGACCTTTCCGCCCGCCCGCTCAACATGCGCGTTATGTCATCCCCGCCTGCTCGACATCATCGGGAAGCGCTCACGAAACCATGAAGGCATGAAGGCGTGACCTGGCGTGTTCATGTTTCCGGGTATGCGCCCAGGGCACGCGGCGAGCGGGCCCCCGGCGCGACTGGCGGCCGCTAACAGGCGGAGGGACCCGCCAGGGACCTCACCGCCTCCACCAGTTGCGACGGCTCGAAGGGCTTCGTCATGTAGAGGTCGGCGCCCATTGACAGGGCCTTCTCCCTGTCCTCGCTGAGGATGCGCACGGTGAGGATGATGACGGGGATCTCCCTCGTCTCGTCGTCCTCCTTGAGCATCTTGAGTATCTCGAAGCCGTCCACCTCCGGCATCATGAGGTCGAGGATGATCACGTCGGGCTTCCCCAGCTTCACCGACCGCCGGGCCTCCGCCCTCTCCTCCATGCCCTCCACCTGGAATCCCTCCTGTTCCAGGATGATCTTCACCAAGCGGTGGATTGCCGGCTCGTCATCTATCACAAGAATCCTTTTCCCCATATTCCCTCTCTCCGGCGTGGATGAACCTCGCTTCCCGTCTTTGCTTGCGCACATTGTATAATGGAAGCGATTCCCGTTCAAGTTCCGTGTGAGCCAGGTGCTTCGGGACGCGCCCTCCCGCCACGGGCTGCGTGCGAGCATCCGGCCGCCTCCAGCGCCAGGCCGTCGAGGATGTCCTTCTCGCTCACCAGCAGGCTGTCCAGGGCGAGCTCACGCATGAACACCGCCAGCACGCCGCAACCGCCAACTATCACGTCCGCCCGCCCCGGCTCCAGGCGCATGAGGTCGCGCCTCGCGGCGCAGGGGAGAGCGGAGAGCGTCGCGTAGAGTTCCTCCACGTCCCCTCGGGTCAGGCGGGTGTGGTGTATGGCATCGCCGTCGTACTCGCTCAGCCCCTGCCTCAAACCCGAGAGGGTGGTGACGGTCCCCGCCAGCCCCACGGCGAGCGAGGGCTCGTACGGCCCGATCTCCCGCGCGAGCGGCGCCATGCGCCCGCGCAGGAAGGCTTCCATCTCCTCCCTCTCCCGCGGGGTGGGAGGATCCGTCTTGAGGAACCTCTCGCTCATGCGCACGCAGCCCACGTCCAGGCTCCAATCCCTTATCACCTCGCCGCCACGCCCCAGGATTATCTCGGTGGAACCGCCCCCGATGTCCACCACCAGCAACGCCCTGCCGACCGGCTCGAGCTCGCCCAGGTCGTAGGTGGCGCCGACATAGGACAGGAAGGCCTCCTCCCTCCCCGTCAGCACCCGGGCGCCGGCGCCCATGACCCCCTTCACCATGGCCTGAAAGGCGGATGCGTTCGCCGCGTCGCGCACGGCGCTGGTGGCGGCTACCAGCAGGGCCGTGACTCCCTCCTCGCGCAGCAGTTCCCGGTACTCCTCCAGGACGCGCCCGGTGCGCTGCAGGGCTTCCCGCCGCAGCAACCCCGATTCGTCCACGCCCTCTCCCAACCGCGTTATGCGCATGCGCCGGTGCAGGGTACGCAGGGTCGGCGCCCCGCCACCTTCCGCCACCTCGGCGATGAGCAGGCGCACCGAGTTGGTCCCGATATCCACGGCGGCCGCCTTCACCGCTTCCTCCCCATGAAGCCAGCGCATTCCCCGCCACATTCATCGCGCTGCACGTCGCCCAGCTCCGCGCATATCTCGGCTCCCACCGGGTTGGCGCCGCCTGCCAGGTAGTGGGCAAGGTGGGCGTGCAGGCACTTCAAGCCCCCAGCGACCGTCCCCCCGATGCCCTCCCTGTCGCCGTAGAGCGCCTCCACCCTCTCCGCGACTCCCAGCCGCCGCGCCCAGGCCGACCTCGCCTCGCGGTAGCCCTCCTCGGCCCTGCGCAACGCCGCGGCGAAATCCTCGTCGCCCTCCAGCCTGCGACGCAGTTCCTCCCTGAACCCGCTTCCCTCCAGACGAGAAACGGCACGCTGCAACAGGGGACAGGTAAGCCAGAAGAGGGTGGGGAAGGGCGTGCCGTCCTCGAGAAGGGGCGAGGTGGCGATCACCTGCACCCTGCCGTGGGGGCAGCGCGAGGCGACCGCCACCTCGCCCCGCAACGGACGGCCGAGCTGCCTTTCCACCAGCAAGCGGTCCTCCTGCCGCATCTCTTCGCAATGCACGGCTCCTCCAGCCATCTTCCCGCCCCGCGCACGGGGCATCCGGGAGGAAACGCGCCGCGGCCCCGTTCACCGGCGCGACGCTATGAACACCTTGAAGTCGGCGACCGCCATGCTCTCGCCCTTCTGGTTCTTCACCTCCATGAGGAAGGAGACCACGCCTCCGCGCTCGTCCTTCTCCCGCTTGTCGACCACCTCCGCCTCCACGTGCAAGGTGTCTCCTATCTTCGTGGGGTTCACGAAGCGCACGCGATCCATGCCGTAGAAAGCGATGAGGGCCCACTCCGTGAGCGGCATGAGCCCCGTCGCCACCGAGAGCACCAGCATGCCGTGGGCTATCCTCTCCCCGAAGGGGCTCCTCGCCGCGTACTCCCGGTCCACGTGCAGGGGATACCAGTCGCCGCTGAAGGCCGCGAACATGACTATGTCCGCCTCGGTCACGGTACGTCCGCGGGTCACGAGCTTCTCCCCCACCTTGAAATCCTGGTAGTACAACATGGGCTTTCACTCCTTCCTCGCCTCTTCTTCCTCGCCGCTCGCCGGCTTTGCCTCATGCCTGAGTATACCCCATCTGCGCACCTTCCACGGAAGGGTTGACCCCCCGCGCCCTGGGGACTATCTTAAGGGCATGGTTATGTTAAGTGGAGATTAATACATCGTGGAAAGGAGCGCTGGCATGGCCCTCAGTCCCTTTTTCACCGAGGAGCACGAGATGCTCCGCCAGAGCATCCGCGAGTTCACCGAGAAGGAGCTCGCGCCGCACGCCGACGAATGGGAGGAACAGGGAAGTTTCCCCGACTGGGTCTTCACGCGCCTGGGCGAGCTTGGCTTCCTCGGCCTCCACTACCCCGAGGAGTACGGGGGCGGCGGGGGCGATTACTTCACCAACATAGTCCTGGCGGAGGAGCTCAGCCGCTGCGGCAGCGGCAGCGTCAACATGGCCGTGGCCGTGCAGGTGGGCATGGCCACCCCTCCCATCCTGGCCTTCGGCACGGAGGAGCAGAAACAGAAATACCTGGTGCCCGCCATCAAGGGCGAGAAGATAGCGTGCCTGGGCATCACCGAGCCCAACGCCGGTTCCGACGTGGCCGGCATACAGACCTACGCCGAGAAGGTCCCGGGGGGCTGGAGGGTCAACGGCAACAAGATCTTCATCACCAACGGCGCCCGGGCCCACTTCATGACCCTCCTGGCACGCACCGAGAAGCGCAAGGGCTACAAGGGCATGAGCGTCTTCCTGGTGGACACGGACACCCCGGGCTTCGTCGTCAACCGCAAGCTGGACAAGGTGGGCATGCGCGCTTCGGACACGGCGGAGATATTCTTCGAGGACATGTTCATCCCCGAGGACGCCCTGCTGGGCGAGGAGGGACGCGGTTTCTACAACATCATGTGGGAGCTGCAGGGGGAAAGGCTCATCGGCGCCGCGGCGGCCATCGGCGGCGCGCGCCTGACCCTGGAGAGCGTGGTGGAATACACCAAGGAGAGGGTGCAGTTCGGCAAGCCCATCTGCAAGAACCAGGCCATCGCCCACCGCATCGCCGACCTGGCCACCAAGATAGAGGCCGCGCAGTCGCTGGTATATCTCTGCGCCTGGAAATACGACCGCGGCGAATACCCGGTGAAGGAGATATCCATGGCCAAGCTCATCGCCGCCCAGGTGGCCTGCGAGGTGGCCGACGAGGCCCTGCAGTTCATGGGGGGCTACGGTTACATGATGGAGTACCCGGTGCAGAGGGCCTGGCGCGACGCCCGCCTGGGGCGCATCGGCGGCGGCACGGACGAGATCATGCGGGAGATCATCGCCACCACCATGGGCCTCTACGCCTGAGGCTCAGGGAAGGTAGACCACGGCCTCGCCGCCCTTGAGGACGTCGCTCCCGTCCCCCTTCTCCGCCCAGACGTCCAGCACCACCAGGTTGCCCTCCAGTTTCTCGCGCACCCTGCCCCTGAAGGTGACCGTCTCCCCCGGGATGACCATGCCCCGGAACTGGCAGGACAGCTTCTTCAGGTACCCGGGGTCGCCGATCCAGTCCATGACCGTCTTGCCCAGCAGGGCCATGTTGAAGAGCCCGTGTGCGATGACGTCGGGGAGCATGGCCACGTCCCTTGCGAAGAAAGGGTTGGTGTGGATGGGGTTGAAGTCCCCGCTGGCCCCGGCGTAGACCACGGCGTCCATGCGGTCGAACGTATGGGAAAAACTGGGGATCTCCTGGCCCACCTGCACGTCCCCGTATCTCAAGTCGCAGAGCTCGGCCATCACGCGCCACCTCCCCGGATGATGAAGGTGGCCCGCGAGCGGCACACCAGCTCGCCCCGCTGGTTGCGCGCCTCGCCCTCGTAGACGATGAAATCCAGGTTGCCTTTTTCGTAGATGTCCGCCACCTTGCCCGTTTCGGTGATGACATCGTTGGGCTTGACCACCGTGAACCACTCGAACTCCTGCGCGCCGTGCACCAGCATGGCCAGGTTCAGCTTGATCTCCTGGTCCAGGAGGAGCATTCCCGCCCCCCGCAGCGCGTACACCGCGGCGAAGTTGGGCATGGCGATTATATCGCCGTACGCGGTACCCGCGGCGAACTCCTCGTCGTGGAAGATGGGACGGTAGTCCTTGGCGGCGGCGGCGTACTCCCGCATCTTCTCCCGGCCCACCTCGTACTTGATGGGGCCGTAGGCCTTGCCTATCCAGCGGTGATCTATCATGTACCTCCCTCCTTTTTGCTTTCCGCCGAGCGACGCGAAGCAAGGAAATTCTAACACCCGCCTCGCCGCGCGGACAATGCCGCGCGCGGCCCCGCTCCGTCGGAAGCGCCATGCAGGGGCTTCTTGGTACCGTGTGCGGTGCATTCGCATTATGGTACGGCGCGCAAGACATCCCCTTTTCTCAAACAGCGGCCCCGCCGCGCGGACAACACCGCCGCGCGCGGCCCCGCTCCGTGGGAAACACCTATCGAAACGTGCGGCATGGCGCAAAGCTCGCTCCCTGCAAGAGCGCCGTGCGGAATGCGTCACGGCGGGTTATGCGATGTTCTTCTTCCTGCGCGTAAGAAAAGGCGCTTGCCCGAGCCGGCGGGCGGCGACTTCGCGCCTCCTCCCTGGTCCGGGCAAGAACCGTTGGCAAGGCCTGTCAGGTCCCGGAGGGAACGGCTCATGCGCCCCCGGAGCCGTCGCGCGCGCAATCGCGGGCGCGGTCACGTTCGCGCAGGCAGTCGCCGGCGCAATCCCCGTCGCCGCTTCCCCCGGCAACGTATCCGCTACCGTACCGCCGCACGGCTCCCTCGGCTCCGGGCACTTCTTCCCCCGCGGGAGTCCCGTTGCCCTTGCGGAACTGCTCGCCGGTACCGTCGCACGGGCACTCTCCGTCCCTCTCGCGCAACTGCTCACGCAGGCGTTCACAATCACCGGCGCATGCGCCGTTCTCCACCTGCTCGCAATGCTCGCTTCGGGACCTGCATTCGCCTCCAGGGTTACAGCCTGCCGGCTCTTTCGCCAGCCCGCTCCGCGGCACCATCCCGCAACCCGGTGCATCGGATGACCCGCCTACTCCGTCGGCCGCCGCCACGGCAAGGCCCGCCGCAAGCAGAACGGCCACTCCCGTGATCACGGCGATCATGATCGCTCTTCTGGACATATTCTCACCTCCTTTTCCGTTTCTGAGCCTATATACGCATGCGCCTCCCCCCATATACGCCCCGTCCGAAAAGAAGGCGGGCGCGGGCCGCCGCAAGCGTTTCGTCATACCGGCCGGCGCGGAGATGTTGTTTAATCATATCGCAAGCGCGGAGGCGGCCCGGTTCCCCCCTTTCCGCGGAGATGGGACCACGATGCCCCTCCGCGTGGAGGCGGCCAAGCAAGGCGGGGCCGGGAAAAGCCCGCGGGGGCCTTGCGTTCATTTCTCGCGCGGGGGACGTATATAAGGACAGAAAGGAATATCGCTTGAGCACCTTGGAGGAACTGGCGGAAAGCGCCGCCGGCGGCGATAAGGAGGCGTTCGCCGCGCTGTACGAGCGATTGCTTGAGCCGGTCTACCGTTACCTTTACTGGAGCCTTTCCTCGCCGGAGGAAGCGGAAGACCTGGCGCAGGAGGCCTTCGTGCGGTGTCTCGCCAATATCGCCGCCTTTGACGCCCGCAAGGCGTCCTTCAAATCCTGGGTCTTCCGTATCGCCCATAACCTGCTGGTCGATCACCTGAGGCGCGGGAGAAGGACGCAGGAGCTCCCCGCAGAGCTGGAGTCGGGGCAGGAACCGCCGTCGGAGGCGGTGGAGGAAGAGGAGCGGAGGCGCGCTGTATACAGCGTGCTGAAGGAGCTTCCCGAGGCGCAGAGGCAGGTCATCGTGATGAAATATTTCACCGAGATGAGCAACGAGGAGGTGGGCGCGGTCCTGGGCCGCAGCCCGGGAGCCGTCAATGCCCTGCAGCACAGGGCGCTCAGGAAGTTGGGCAGATTGCTGGAGAAGAGGGGTTGGCACTGATGATGAGACGGAGAGAGAGGAGTGAAACGGCGCTGGAGATGAAGGCGGACGCCTTCCTGCGGGAAATCCCGCAGCCGCGCGTGCCGCGCGCGCTGGTGCATCACGGTGCGCAGCGCGCCGCCGCCATCGCCTCCGCCCGGCAGGCGGCGACGGGCAGACGCGTTTACCGCAGGCCGCTTCCCGCCCACCGTGCCGTCCTGGCCACGCTGCTCGCCGTCGTTCTCCTCGCGGGCACAACCTCGGCCACCTACGCCGCATCCATGGACGCCGCGCCCGGGTCCCTGCTCTACGGGAGCAAGATCTTCTTCGAGAGGACCCGCGTGTTCTTCACCGTCTCCCGCGCCGAGGATGCCAAGCTGGAGATGGAGTACAGCGAGCGGCGCATGCGAGAGCTCTCGCACATGATGGCCGGCGCTTCGGAGCCCGCGGCAGAGCGCTGGCTGCGGGAATACCGGCGCAACGTGGAGGGCGCCGAAGCCCTGCTTGACGGCCTTTCCGGACAGGAGGCTTCCCTGCTGGCCGCCCGCTTGCTGGAAACGCTGGAGGAGCAGGCGGCCGCGCTCGAGAGCATGCCGCGCTTTCCCGCGACCACTCCCGCCATGTCGTCCTGCCTGGAGGAGGCTTACAGGATCTGCGACGGGAGCAGGGCGCGCATGCGCAGGCGCTGCGGTGAAGGCTGCGATCACGAGGGAAAGCCGGGCTTACCCGGCAACGGTGAGGACAAGGGCGAAAGGGGCGGCGGAGCTGCCGTTGATGCGCCGGGCGACGCTACCTCCTTCTCCTGCCAGGAACAGGAAGCCATTACGACCTGCACCGCAACGTATCCCGGGGAAGGTGGGGTCTCACGCGGGGGCGTGACAACGGAGGGGGAGGCAAGCGGGGGCGGTACGCACGGGCAGGCGACCACGGGAGCGCGCGGCGACTTCCGTTCCGGAAATCACCGGGAAGATTGAGCCCTTTCCGGCCCGCGGAGACGGCCCCTCGACCCTTTTTCCCGACATGGGCGGCGCGGAGGGGGAGATGGACCGGGTCGCCTCCCGGCCCGGGGAACCGGACTTTCATCCGGCCCCCTATCCTCTATCTTCGCGCGGACGGTGCTGTGGGAAAATATTCCAGAGATGACCATGCAGGGTGCGCTCGACGCGGGCGCGGTCCGTTCCCGGGATGCGCGTTGCGGCGAAAAACCGGGGCCCATGAGCCCCTTGTGCTTTTTCCCCGGTTCACCCGCGGCTCAAGGCGAAGCCTCAACGGAAGCGGCGTTTTCCTCCCCTTCCGCCCCTTCCTCCGTGTTGCCATCCCCCGAAGCGCGATCCTTATCGTCCAGGACGATGAGTGGTATCTCCCCGGGTTTCACGTAACCCATCCTGCGCGCTTCGCCCTCGACGTATTCCTCGCTGAGGTCGCGTTCCAGCCTCTCCTCCAGCTCCCGCGTCTTCGCCTTCTCCTCGGCCAGCCTTTCCTCCGCCCGTAGCAGCGACCTCCTGCTCTCGACGACCCGCGTGACCGGGCGGTAGAGCACCGCGGCGATCAGTCCGAGGGCGATGAGAACAGCGACGAGCACCACCGCACGACGCTTTTTTCTCCTCACCGGCGAGACCTGCCGCCGGGATTGCGATGCGGCCGTGCGCGTTTCCTTCCTGCCGCTCTCCCGCCTGATCCCATGGGCATCGGAAATGCCGGCGCGCGTGCGCTCCTCCGCCCTTCCTCGGCGGACCCGTACGGTCGCAGAGCACGACCCCCTCGCCCCTTCAACTCTTGCCGTCCCGCTCATATCCTCACATTTTCACCAATAATGAGATTACACCACTTTTATTATCATTAATATCATAATATAACTTTAATTTACAAGCCCAACGGGTACAGGGGCCGGGCACGGGGTCGTCCGGAGATCGTTCTATGCCCGAGGGGACGCGTGGCTCTTTCCCGGGGTCAACACGGAAACACGCATCGCCTTAGGCACCCCGAACGCAAGCGACCTACCCTTACGTACGAGACGGGCCCTGAACCCTACGCGGTTATGCAGTGGATGGTGTTGGTGGTGGGCATTCCCGTCTGGCCCGGCGCCTTCAGCCCGGCGGTTATTACCAGCGTCTGCCCGGGCGCGAAGAGCCCCTCCTCGCGCGCCACTTGCTTCGCAGCGTCCAGCGTCTCCTCCACGCCGCCGTGCACCTCCACCAGGAGGGGACGCACGCCCCAGTAGAGGTTCAGGCGCCTGGCGACGGCAGGGTCGGGTGTGGGGGCCAGGATGGGCTGGCGCGGCCGCAGACGGCTCACCTGCCGCGCGGTGAACCCGGTTTCCGTGGGGGTCACTATGGCGCTGGCCTCCGTCTGGAGCGCGAGCTCGCATGCCGCCATGCACACCGCCTCCACGGCGCCTTTCCCGATCCAGCGGCGGCGTTCCTCCAGCCATGCGGCGTAATCGAGCGCGCCCTCCGCCGTGCGCACTATGCGCCGCATGGTCTCCACAGCCTCCACCGGGAAGGCGCCCACCGCCGTCTCCCCCGAGAGCATCACCGCGTCGCTGCCGTCCAGCACCGCGTTGGCCACGTCGGTGACCTCCGCGCGTGTCGGTGTAGGACTCTCCATCATGCTCTGCAGCATCTGGGTGGCGGTGATGGCAGGCTTCCCACGCCTGGCCGCCGCGGCGATTATCCTCTTCTGCAGGAGGGGTATCTCCTCCAGGGGCATCTCCACCCCGAGGTCCCCACGCGCCACCATCACCGCGTCGGCCGCTTCCACCACCGCCTCCAGTTCCTGCACCGCTTCCCGCTTCTCGACCTTGGCGATGAGCGGCAGTTCCCAGCCGTTCTCCCGCAGCACCCCGCGCAGGGCCTCAAGGTCATCCGGCGAGCGCACGAAGGAGAGCGCCACCCAGTCCACGCCGGCCCGCACTCCCGCCTCCAGGTCCGAGAGGTCCTTCTCCGTAAGGGAAGGGAGCGGCAGTCGCCTGCCGGGCAGGTTGATTCCCTTGCGCGAACGCAGCACGCCCCCGCTCACCACGCGGCATACCACCTCGGAACCCCGCACCCCCTCCACGGCGAGGACGATGGCCCCGTCGTCCAGGAGCAAGGTATCGCCCACGCTAACCAGCGTCGGGAACGCGGGCAGGTTGACGCTCACCCTCCGGGCGTCGCCCGCGACGGGCTCCCCGCAGAGGGAAAGCAGGCTGCCCTCCGCGAGTAACACTTCTCCTCCCGCGATCTCCCCCACCCGCAATTTCGGCCCCATGAGGTCCAGGATGATGCCCACCTCCCTGCCCGCGCGGCGCGCGGCCTCGCGTACCGCCTCCACCTCGGACCGGATGATGTCCGTGTCGGCATGCGAAGCGTTGATGCGCGCGACATCCATCCCCCCGCGTATCATGGCCTCAAGGGTCCCCACTTCCCTGCAGGCCGGACCGAGAGTGGCGACTATCTTGGCCTTGCCCGTTTCCATGATCCCTCCTCACCGCCGGGGAAGCGCGTCCTCGCCGACCGCCTCCCCTTGCGACCTCCCCTCACCGCAGGGCGAGCCGGTAGATGCCCCCCGCTCCCGCGTAGAGCAACGCGTTTTCCGTTCCCTTCCAGGCTACTATCTTCGGCGAAGCCTGCACCGCGGGGTAGCGGTGAATCGCCTCCCGTACCAGGTCCAGCACCTCCAGGCCCTTCTCGCCCGCATAGGCGACCCTCTCCCCTTCCCTGTCGGGATAGAACACGTAAGACGCCGCGTCCTCCCCCAGGCCGTCCGTGGACGCCTCCCTGAGCACGCGCCCGGAAGGCTCGACCTTGAACCACACCGCCCGCACCCCCTCTTCCTCCAGCCGGCGCGGGGCCACGAAGAAAAGTCCCGCAGGGCACCACCACAGGAAGCGCACCTCCTCGTCGCTGCGCAGGTAGTAATTCCATCCCGTGCCTCCCACCCTCGCCTCCTGCAAAAGGTAGCCCGCCCCGTCGTGCGCGTCCCGGGAAACGGTACGGCTCACCGACATGACGCGGTCGCCCGCCGGGCTCCAGGCTACCATTTCCTGCCAGGGCGCGAGGTAGGCCTTCTCCCTGCCGTTGCTCAACATGCACCAGAACTCCTTCTCCACCGTACCGGGAGGGGAAGCGGTCCACAGGATATAGTCACCGTGCGGGGAGGGCAGGGGATCCTCGTCGAAGGCTTCGCTCTCGGTGAGGTTAAGGGCAGCCGGCTCGGGCGCGGAGAGATCGAGCAACCATATATCCCCCCCGTCCTCGAAGGACAGCCTGTTCCCTTGCCCCACCCAGCGCGCCCTGAAGCCCTTCACTTCGCGCTGCCACAACGGTTCCCCCGCCGTGCCCTCTCCCAGGCGGTACACCGCGAGCAGGTTGCCGCCCCGCCCGCCTCCGGAGACGATCACGGAGAGCAACCCCCCGTCAGCGGACACCTGCATGGAAAGTACTTCCCGCTCCAGCGGCAGCAGGAGCTCGCCATCGCCGCCGACCTCCTCCACCCTGGTTCGCGGTATCATGACCATCCCGGAGAAAAGGCTCGCGATGTAATAGCTGAGCCCCACCAGCACGGCGCACGAGGCCGTCATGGCGATGATGATGAGAAGAAAGCGCCGCGAAACGCCCTCGTCCCTTCCCCTCTTTCCCCCGTACATGGCATCACATGGGATGATCCGCCGTATCAGCCACGCAGGGCCGCGGCTCCCGGATAGAGGGCCGCCCCTCCCAGCATCTCCTCTATGCGCAGGAGCCTGTTGTACTTGCTCACGCGGTCCGTCCTCGCGGGCGCCCCCGTCTTGATGAGGCCGCAGTTCGTGGCCACCGCCAGGTCCGCGATGGTGGTGTCCTCCGTCTCCCCGGAGCGGTGGGAGACCACGCAGAGGTAGCCGGCATGCCGCGCCTGCCGCATGACCTCGAGGGTCTCGCTTAGGGTGCCGATCTGGTTGAGCTTGATGAGGATGGCGTTGGCCACGCCCTCCTCGATGCCACGCCGCAGCCTCCCGGGGTTGGTCACGAAGACGTCGTCGCCCACCAGGGGAAGCCTGGCTCCCAGCCGGGTGGTGAGCAGTGCCCAGCCCTCCCAGTCTTCCTCGGACATGCCGTCCTCGATGAGCGCCACCGGGAAGTCTTCCACGAGTTGCCGGTAATAATCCACCAGCTCGCCTGGGGCGAATTCCCTGCCCTCGCCCGCGAAGACGTACTTGCCGTCCCTGAAGAGCTCACTGGCCGCCACGTCCACGGCCAGGGCCACGTCCTTCCCCGGCTCGTATCCAGCCGCGCGGATGGCCTCCACTATGGCCTCCAGCGCCGCGCGGTTGCTCTCCAGGTCGGGGGCGAATCCCCCCTCGTCCCCGATGCCCACCCTGAGGCCCATCTTCTTCAAGACTCCCCGCAAAGCGTGATAGACTTCCGCGCCGGCGCGCAGCGCCTCCCGGAAGGACTCCATCCCCCACGGGACCACCATGAACTCCTGGATGTCCACGTTGTTGTCGGCATGCGCCCCCCCGTTGAGGATGTTCATCATGGGCACGGGCAACACGCACGCCGCCGCTCCCCCCAGGTAGCGGAAGAGGGGCAGGCCGCAGGCGGCCGCGGCGGCCTTCGCCACGGCCAGGGAGACGGATAGGATGGCGTTGGCGCCAAGGCGCGACTTGTCCTCGCTGCCGTCGAGCTCCAGGAGGAGGCCATCGATCTCCTGCTGCCGCGAGGCGTCCATGCCCAGCAGCCGGGGGGCGATCACTCCCGTCACGTTCTCCACCGCCCTGCGCACCCCCTTGCCGCCGTACCTCTCGTCCCCGTCCCGCAGCTCCAGGGCCTCGAAGGCTCCCGTGGAAGCGCCCGAGGGCACGATGGCCCTGCCCACGGCCCCCCCTTCCAGGAACACCTCCGCCTCCACGGTAGGGTTGCCCCGTGAGTCGAGCACCTCGCGCGCCGTCATCCCCGCGATCTTCAACATCTCCACCTCCCGTGCGCTGCCATCTTTTTCCACCTAGTGAGCGCCTTCCCGCAAGGATCGCGTGAACCCCGCAACGCCACGGGAAAACCACGCCGCCCGGGAGTCTTGCTCCCCTGCGCCTCACGGGAACGCCAGGATTATTGTAAACGAAACTTCCCGCAATCCCATAACCCGCCGGTCTTTCACCGGCGATACGGGGGCGCACCGTCCCTGCTCAACTGCCCGTATAACCCTCGGCGAAGTACCAGGACCTGGAAGGAGAGTCCGTCCCCTGGGCGCAGCTGCCGCCGTCCCTGCCGCGGTAAAGGAAATACATGACGCGTTCGGCCGCCAGCGGCCCCGAGGCTTCCACGCGCGTGGAGAACTCGGTCTGCGCCATGCCCGGGAGGGAGTCCACGAAGACGGTGAAACGGCTGCGGGGCTCGATGTTCACCACCAGCTGCCGCGTGCTCCCGTCGGGGAGCATGAAGGTCAGGCGGGCTTCCACGGCATAGCCGTTGGGGTTCACCAGCGGTATCCAGGTGTCGAAATCTTCGGCGGTGTAACCTTCGGCGAAGTACCAGTCCTTCCTGTACTCGCGTATGCCTATAGCGTCGTGCCCTCCTTTTCTGCCGCCGTACGAGAAATACATGGCGCGCTCCGCCATCACCGGGCGGACGCTCTCCACCTGGGTGGAGAACTCCGTGTTCCCCATGCCCGGGAGCTCGTCCACGTGCACGGTGGCGCGTCCGCGGGCCGGCACCACGACGTTCAGCTCCCGCGTGGTGCCGCTGGGGAGCATGAAGGTCAGCTTCGCCGGCGTATCGCCCTGCTCGGGATTGGCGAGCACCAGCCAGGTGTCGAACTGTCCTCCCGTGTATCCCTCCGCGAAAAGCCACCTTGTCGCGGGCTCGGGTGCCCCCTCCGCCGCCGACCCGCCGGCCCTGTCACCGTAACCGAAGTACATGGCCCGCTCCGCCACCACCGGCCGGTCGCAAACCAGCTCCGCCGTGAACTCGCCGTCGCTCAGGCTCGGCTCCTGGTCCATCCAGATGGTCATGCGGGAGTTGGGGGCCAGGGTGTAATAGAGCTCGTCAACCTCGCCTTCCCTGCCGAGGAAGGAGGCCGTGAGGTGCGCCTCTGCGGGGTTGGGGTTCTGCACCGTGAAGAAGGTGTCGAAAGCGCCGGAGGTATACCCTTCGGCGAAATACCAGCTTGTGCTTGCCTCCTTCACCCCCATGCAGGCATGGCCGCCTTTGCGCTCGCTGCCCAGGAAATTGAAGTACATGGCACGCTCGGCCACCACCTCCCTGTCGCTGGAGATCCTCACTGAGACCTCCTCGTTCTGCACCACGTCGTTCACGAAGACGGTGCGCCGGCTGTGCGCAGGCACCAGGCAGGAACCCTGCACCGTGCCGCCCCCCTTGAGCATGTAGGTGATCTCGCAATGCGCGTCCTCTTCGCGCGGGTTCTGGATGCATATGTACTCGTCGAAGTTCTGCGAGGCCACGTAGAAGAAATGGGTCTTCAGCCCTACCACGGAGGCGAACAGGGTGCCCGAGACCACCTTGCTTCCCCCGCTCCCGTTCACGCGGACCTGCTTCACCCGCCCCGAGGTCCAGCGGGAGAGGATCTCGAAGCCGTAGAGTTCTCCCACCGCCGTCTCGGCGCGGGAGTTGAGCCTCGCCTCCAGCTCGGCCCAGCTCAGGGTGACCTTCCAGTCATGGTTCTGGTCGGGCGCGCATGCGTCGTCGGGGACGGGCCGCAGGTACGGATACGAGGCGGGGTTCCCGCCCCAGGCCTCGTCCACGCCGGCCGTGTACCCCCCGCAGCAGGAGCTGTAGGCGGCCACTACGGGCTGGCCGTTGTAGGTGATGATCTCTCCCGCGGTGGCGTTCACCGCGGCCACCGTGTTGGGCCGCGTCGCGGGGTTTATCTGCTCGTTGAAGGCCTGGCAGCAGCTCCCGTAGGGGCAGATGTCGTAACCGTCGCCGGCGTGCTTTCCCCGGGCTATACAGGAGAGGACGTAGGTCCTCGCCGCCACCATGAGCACGCGCAGGCCCTGCTGCGGCCAGCTGTCGGGCTCCTCCTGCAGGCGGTAGAGGTATTCCCGCATGGTGTACTGGCGCACCACCCCGTCGCGGCAGAGTACCCTGATCACCCTGTCGTCGCTGTCGCGGGAGAAGGAGATTCCGGTGTAGTAGGTGCGGATGATCTGGTGGTATTCCTCCCCCCGCAGGGCACGGTAATAGACGCCCGCCATGCACAACCCCACCCCGTGCCCGTAGCCGTGGCCGATGAAGGTGACGCTTCCGCCGCGGGCCGAGGCGGTACGCGCCCCCGGGAAGGGCTGCAGTCCCAGGCAGAGGAGGATCACGGCGACCGTCAAGGCCAGCATGAAAAGGGGCTTGCGCCGGCCACGCGGCCCCCTTTCCGGGGTGACATGCATCCCTCCCGGTGCGGCATGCGCCCCTATCCTACTCGCCTCGATCCTTCTCCCCGTCCTCAACCTCATAAACATCCTCATCTCACCTCCAGGAGCCCATCTCATCTCCCGGAGTCCATCACCCGGAAAGCGTCGCACTCTCTTTACGCCCATGCTCTCATGACTCTCATAAGGTACACAATATTCCATCAGAATTATTCAATCGCTTAATATTAAAACAATAATATTATCTATCAACAATAATATAATTGCAACACAGGAAAATGGGCGCAAGAAGCGAGTCCGGTCCGTTTTCTCCACCTATCACCTTTTCTCCACCTTGTCCGTCATCCCCACCGCTTACATGGGGCTCAAAACCGGGCTTGGGGCGCGAAAGCCCCCCTCTTTCCCCTTTCGGTTTCGAGTCCTGCGGGTATGACGGGCCAGCCGCCCGCAATGTTGCATCCCGCGACACGCACGTCGCAACGACTTTGCACGAGGATGTCCCGGAAACAGCGGCCCCGGGGCTTGCATGCGGCAAAACGAGGTAAATAAATGAGGGTGGTTAAGCGCATGGACGGTGATCGAAACAGATGGTGCGCTTACAGAAAGGACGCCCCACGGAAAGCGCGCCCACGGCCGGATCCGTCGGGTGAACGCGAGCGCCCCCTCCTTCCGCCGTGACGGGTCTTCCTCAGCGGGACGACCTCTCCCCGGCCATCCACAATCCGACCAGGGTATCCTCGTCCCTGCGCTCCAGCAGGCCCTCATCCTCGAGGGCCCTCACAGCCTGCCGCACCATGTGGGTGGGGCGGCAGAGCAGCACCGCCAGCCTGCTCTCGCTCACCAAGAGGAAGGGGTTGGCGGAAAAGAAATCCCTCACCTCTTCCTTCACCAGGGTGACAAAGAACGGGTTCTCCACCATCCTATCTCCGCATGTTCCATGTGATCCAAGCAAGCCCTCGGAAATCAGCACCACGGGGGAAACCGGCAAGACAACGTTCATGTCGGCAGGACGTTACTCTTGAAGCCCCTGTGTCGTGTCGCGCCGCTTGTCGCCCTCGCTACACAACAAGATCCATGGCGAAAAATATATCACCAGTCGCGGCGCTTGTCCATCATATTTCCCCAGCTCGCATGCCGGCTTCGCTACTTTCCCTCGACCTCGTTGGAGTATACCGCTCTCTCAACTGACATGAGCATCAGAAAACAGGTTGAACGCTTGAGAGATCACCCTTTCTTCGTCCAGGTTTGGCTTGCTTTGCCAGGATGATGGGGTGGCCTCTCGATCCTTTTCGATCCCGAAGCGCCTGCCGGAACGTCACGGCACCCCTGAACCCGGACAGCGATATGGAGATGCGTACCCCCGGGGCGGCATCTTCTACGCGCGGGACGAACGGCGCGGAAGCCATTCCGTGCTTCAGATGATACCCTGCTTGATGGCCTTGATGATGAGATGAGCGCGGTCCTCCACCTCCATCTTGCGGAAGACGTTTCGCAGGTGGGTTTTCACCGTGCTAAGGCTGATGTTGAGCTCGCGGGCGACCGCCTTGTTGCTGTATCCCTTGGCGACCAGCCTCAGCACCTCGTACTCCCTTCCCGTCAACGACATGCGGTCATCCCCGCCCTCTTCCGTCTCCCCCGGCAACCTGTCGCTGCGGTAGAAGGCGCTAAGCAGTTTCCCCGCAATGGCCTTGGAGACCAGGGGTACGCCCCGGGATGCGGACGTCACGGCCTCGAGGACCTGCTCCCTGCCGGAATCCTTCAAGAGGTAGCCGATGGCGCCCGCACGCAGCGCATCGGCCGCTATCTCCAGGTCATCGTAAACGGTCAGCATGACGCACTGGATGTGGGAGGTCCTGTGGTCGCTCTTGAGCCTGCGCACCACCTCCACGCCGCTGATGTCGGGGAGCTTGACGTCCACCAGCATCACCTGAGGCTGCACGTCGCTTGCCAGGCGCAGTGCCTCCTCCCCGCATTCCGCCTCCCCGACCAGCCGTATGCCGTCCTGCCCCTCCAGGAGACGGCGGATCCCCAGGCGAACGATCACCTGGTCGTCCACGACGGCCAAGCTTATCGCCTCTTCCAAAGCTACTCCCTTCACGCTTGCCTCAACGGCATATCGAACACCAGCCGCGTCCCCATTCCCGGCGCCGTCTCGACATGGAATACGCCCTGGCTCAACTCCGCCCTCTCCATCATCCCCTTCAACCCCAGGCACTCCCCGGCGGCCATCCTCTCCCTTATCTCCTCCCAGCGGAAGCCGACCCCGTCATCCTCGACCCTCAACTCCACGTGACCGTCGCTCCCTCCCAGGGACAGCCGCACCGCCCCGGCATGCGCGTGGCGTGCCACGTTGGAAAGCGCCTCCTGCGCCACCCGGAAGAGGGTGGTTTCCGAATAGGGATCCAGTTTTTCGAAGCTTCCCCAGGCATGGAAAGAAGTCCGGACACCGTTTTCGACCCCGAAGCGTTCCAGGTAGGAGGAGAGCGAGTTGCTCAGCCCCAGGACTTCGAGCGAAGAAGGGCGCAGGTCGGAGACGATGCGCCGCAGGTCCCTCATGCCCTCGCGCGCCTTTTCCCTTATTTCCTCCACGCATTCTTCCGCCCCCGGCAGCCCGAGCGCCTCCCCCCGCAGCCCGTCCAGCCGGTAGATGATATCGAGGAAGTGGGGAGCAAGCCCGTCGTGCAACTCCCTGGACACGCGTATCCTCTCCTCCTCCTGCGCCGTGGAGACTCCCTGCGCCAGGCGTCTCAGGCGCTCGCTCTTCTCCTGAACCTCCCGCATGAGCTGGGCGTTGCGCAGGGAAACGGACACCTGGGCGCTGAGGGCGACGACGTTGTCCAGCTCCTCCAGGCTGAAGGGGGTGCGGTCGAGTTTCCCTCCCAGCCACAAGATCCCCACCCTTTCCCCGCCCACCTCGAGGGGCACGGAGATGACCTCCCTGTGCCTGTTCCTCTTCCAGGTCGTCTCGCGTATCACGTCTCCATCGCGCACGCGCAGCACGCCGAAGTCGACGTAGGATAAGGGGCAGCCCCCCCCGGATCACCGTCTTGCCCAATTTCCAGTAGCTGGTAAAGTTGCCGTTGCGCGTCTCCATGAAAAAGGAGTCTTTCCACTCCCATACCATGATCCCCTCCCGCGCATTCTCATGATAGCGCGTGGAAGCGTGACCGGGGTGCGAGGAGAGCCCCAGCACGCGGTAGAACCCGCGCCCTTCGCCGCCCATGAGGGCGCAGACGGTGAGCCCGATGGACTCCCTCACCACGCGCACGACTTCCCTGGAAAGTAATTCCAGGTCGCCGACCGTGCGTATGGAGCGGCCCAGGTCCTGCAGGCATTTTCCCGCCCTGTCCTCGCTCTCGTACACGTAGCGCGAGACGAGGCCGCGCAGCCACGCCACCTCCACCGGGTAGGCCACGACCAGCGGCACCGCACAGGCGAGGAAGAGGAAAAAGGTGGTCCAACCGCGCGGCAGCCGCAGCCCGTAGGCGAAAAACGCGTAGAGCAGGCAGCACGCCGCCAGGTTGAAGACCAGGGCCGCGGCGTGGGCCATGGCCCCCTTGGCCGCCAGCCGAGAATCGAGGAAAAGCCCGTGGCGCATGATGCCGTAGGCGAGAAGGGCGACGGTGAGGATGCTCGCCTGGGGAGTGGTCACGCTGCCGCTCCAGCGCAGGTTCTGCACCAGGTTGGCCGCGAGCATGGGAAGCGGCGAGAGGGCGAGGAAGAGGAGGCCGCGTCGCGCGGGAGTGGAATCGCCGCGCATGCCTTCCCGGGCGAAGAGGAAGGACGAGAGGCCGATATAGGCGAAGCCCAGGGCGGTCAGGAACCAGAAGAACGGGGTGCGCTCCACCTCCATGCCGTGCAGGTTTTCCCAGGGGACGTAAGCCGTGTAGACCAGGTCGGTGGCGTATAGAAAGACCAGCCCCAGGAGAAAGGGCGCGTAGATCGCCGCGACGGCCGCTGCCGCCCTCCGCGGGGTCGCAAGGACACGCCTGGTGCGCGGGAAGAAGAGCGCGAGGACCAGGAAGGTGGGGATCAGGGGGAGCTCTCCCAGGCCCTGGAACCTTGTCCAGAATATCTTCCCCTGCAGGGACGAGGCGGTCGCGGTCATGGCGTCGCCGACGGCCCATAATGCCAGGCACACGGCCACCACGAGGAAGAGGGCGTTCGCAACCTGGCGTCGACCCCTGATAAAGACGTACAGGCCAATGGCCAGGCTGAGCAGTCCGGAAGCCGTGGTTATCGCCCTCGGTATATCGCCGCCCATGGGAAGATTATATCATCCGGCGCCTCCGTCCGGAGACGGACCCTTATCAGTGGCTTGCCATACCTTCTCCCGCTGCGTTCCCGAAGGCGAGCGGATCATGCAACCCGTTATCACCAGGGCGGAGGCGACATAGGCCTGCTGGGTGGAACGTAGATCTCGGCCCTCCGGAACTGTATGACCGTGGGAATGAGCAACAGTATATTGCTCGCCCTGTAACCCTGGATGGTGATCCAGAGGTTTTTCAATGCGCCGTTGATGTCGCTCTGGTTGACCAGTTCCTTCACGAAATAGGGGTTCATCCAGGCAACCAGTTCCCCCACGAGATCTACGGCCCCGGGGTTGCCGTTGATGGCCCCGGCGATCACGGTGCCGTCCAGGTTGGCGATGAGGTCCCTCAGGAAGTTGTAACCGTATGCGTCCAGGGAATTGGCCAGGTTGGCCCCGCTCATGAACGGCGAGCCCAGTATCCTCTCGATGAGGGAGTTTCCGGGATGCCGTGCGTACTCGGCGTTGATGGCGTCCGCGATGACCTTACCGTCCAGGTGCGGCAAGAGGTCGGAGATCACCTGCGGGTTACTGTTGAGCAGGCCGGCCACCACCGCGGGATCCAGGGCCTGCAGCAGCCACGTGGTCATCTGGGGGTTGGCGTTAAGGGCGAGGGCGATGGTGGCCGCGGTATCCGCGTCGAGCTGCGCCATCACCGAACGTATCATATCCTGCGCGGTTGCGTTCTCGTTGACCCCCTGGGCGATGAGGGGGGCCACCACGGACGCGTTCATGGTGTTGATGAGCATGGCCACCAGGCCCTGCCTGTCGGGATTGGCCTCCAGGCCCGCGGCCGACGCCTCGGCCACCTCCGGTCCCAGGTTTGCCAGCATGTTGCGCAGGAACTGGTAATAAGACGCCGGGTGCTCCGCGGTGCCGTTCTGCGCCCGGTAGCACGAGAGGTTCACGGCGTTGGCCAGGGCCACGGCGGTGTCCGGTGAGATGTTCTCGATGACCACGCGGAGGAAGTCCATGTTGTTGTTGATGCCGGCCGCCAGGGCGACTCCCACGTCCCCGCTGGTGTTGGCCAGAAGCCCGGTGAGAAGGTTGTCCGCCGGGTCGGGGGCCACGTTCTCGTTGATGCCCTGGGCCAGGGCCGCCGCAGTGTCCTCGCTGAGGTTGGCCACCAGCACGGAGACGATGTCCTGCCCCAGGGGATGGGTGGCCACGTGGAGGTTTATCCCGTAAGCCAGGTACTCCGCCGTGGTGCTGCTGGTATTGGCCAGGAATCCCCGCAGGAAATCCCGGTTCGCGTTCACCGCCGCGGCGATGACCGCCGGGTCCAGCGCCCCGACCAGGGCGGGGAGGAAATTCCTCCCGGCGTTGTAATTGTCGGTCATGCCCAGGGCGGAGTAGGTCCCCATGTCCCCACCCAGGTCGGCGAGGAGCGTCCGCAGGAAATCCGCGTTGTCGTTGAGCGCCCCGGCGACGGTGGCTGGATTCAAGTGCGAGATCACCGAGGCCAGGAAAGCCGGGTTGCGGTTGGAGCCCCTCACCATGGCCGCGGCCACAGGGGGAGAGATCTGCGAGAGGAGGTCGTAGACGAAGCCGGCGTGATCGCCCAGCGCCGCGGCTATGGGGGCCGGGTCGAGGTTGGCCAGCAGCGCCCCGATGAACTCCGGGTTATCGTTGAGCCCCCACGCCACCGGGCTTCCCAGCGAGGGAGGAAGCAGTCGCGAGAGCTCCTCGCTCACGCCCGGGTGGGCGTTGAGGGCGTTGGCCACGATGGCCGGGTCCAGGGCGTTCAGCGCCTCCACGATGAGGGCCGGGTTGGCGCCTATGCCCGCCGCCAGCCCCGCCCCCACCTGCGGGGAGAGCAGGGGGAGGATGTCGGCGGTCAGGCCCGGGTTGGCGTTGACCACGTTGGCCAGCACGCGCACGTCCAGGAGCCCCAGGATGCGCGAGAGCATGGATTGGTTGGAGATGAGGTCGGCCACGAAGCCGGGGTCGACGTAATCGGTGCTCTTCTTCACCAGGTCTATGGAGGAGTTGATGATGTCCGCCACCACCGCGGGGTCCAGGAAGTTCATGAGGTCGTTCACGAAATCGGTCGCGGACATGAGGGCCTTCGCCACCGGCAGCGGCTGCATGTAGGGAGCGGTGGCGGTGAGCATGGTGCTGCTGTTGAGTATGTCGGCTATGTATTCCGGCGAGATGGAGCGGGTGACGCGCACGGCCGTCGCCACGTTGGCGTTGAGCGCTCCCGCGAGCACGGCGGGGTTGAGGTAGCGCATGACGGAGGCCAGGAAGGGCCCGTTCTGGTTTATCACCCCCGCGATCACCGCCGGGTTGATGTAACCGAGGGAGGCGGTGAGCATGTTGCCGTTCTCGTTCACCACCCGGGCCACCACCACCGGGTCCAGTCTGGCCACCAGCGACGAGAGGAAGGGTCCGTTCTCGTTCACCACCCGCGCGGTGCCCGCCGGGTCCAGGAGCCCCATCATAGCGGTGAGGAAGGGCCCGTTCTGGTTTATCACCCCCGCGATCACCGCCGGGTCCAAATAGGACATGACGGCGGAGAGGAAGGGGCCGTTGGCGTTGATCCCCGCGGTCATCTTCTCCGCGTCCAGGTGGCCCAGGAGCTCGGCGAGGAAAGGTCCGTTGTCGTTCACTACCTGCGCGATCACCCTTGGGTCGAGCGAGGCCAGAAGGCTCGTGACCAGCTCGGTGGCGTTGTTGACCACGTAGGCCACCGCCTCCGGGTCCAGGTAAGGCATGACCGCCGAGGTGAAGTCGGGGTTCTCGTTGATCACCTGGGCGATGACGGGCAGCGTGCCCTCCTCCACCATGGCCGCCAGCAGCCGGGAGATGAACTCCGGGTTCTCGTTGAGGGCCTCGGCCACCGCCTTGGGCTCGGTGTTCTTGAGCATGTTGGAGAGGAGATCCACGTCCGAGGCCACCTTGCCCAGCAGGGGACCAAGGGGGCTCCGGGAGGGAAGCACCATGACCGCCCCCACCGCGAGGAAGCCCACCAGCAGGGCCACCACGGCTATGTTCACCACCAGCTGCACCGGTCTCTTCAGGAGGAACATCTCCCGCCTACCTCTTTCAAACCTCGCATGTCAGTAGATCTTTCCCGTTCCTGCGTCGGTTACGTATGTCCACAACCACTCGTAGGTCATCCCCAGGAAGTTGATGACCATGTACGTCTTCATCCCCAGGCGCCTCATGAGTGAATTGGTATAACCGGCGAGGCAGTTGTCGATGGCGTTCGCCATCTGCTGGTCCAGGCCGGGCACGGCCATGAGGTCCAGGCTCATCTGCAGGCCGTGCCCCAGATCCGACGAACTAGTGCCCGACATGATCTCCGATGTCTGCCTTCCGTCCAGGCCACCGATGAGGTCCGCTATGAAGCTCTGCGCGCCGCTTCCCAGGGCCTGGGCCACCCTCTGGCCGCTCAGCCCCGCCAGCAGTTCGTTGGTCAGCCCCTGCCCTTCCGCGCCGTTCATGATGCGCGCCATCATGTCGGCGTCGGTTGCCGCCAGGTTGTCCACAAGGAAGTCGGAGACCGCCGGGTCCAGTCCGGCGTTCAATCCCACGGCCAGGGCCGCGCCGTCCAGGTTCTTTATCACCGCGTCCAGGAATGCGGTGTTCATCTCCAGGGCGTCGGCTATGGCGCGTACCGTGTGCTCCTCGGTGTTGTCGAGTATGGCATAGAGGGCAGAGTCCGCACCGGCCGCGGCCATGGCGTTGAGGCCCCTGCCCACGGCCGCCCCCGTGGCCGAGTCCAGGCCGGCGAGGAGGTTCGTGAGGAAGGCTCTCTTTGACGGGTCGGCGCTTCCCGCGCTGGCGTTCAATCCTTCCGCCAGGGCCTCCGCGGTGGCCGGTGCCAGGTTGGCCATGAGCACCTCCATGAGGTCCGGGTTGGCTTTCGCGGCCTTGCCCATTACCGTGCCCGTGTCCGCGTTGAGGTTGCCCACCAGCTCCGCAAGGAAACCCGCGTCGGCGTATTCCAGGGCCTGACCCACGGCGGCCGCCACGTCGGCGTCCAGGTATCGCAACACGTTCTCCAGGAATCCACGGCCCTCCCGCGCGTTGAGATTGGTCCCCTCGGCCATGGCCTGGCCGGTAGTGTAGCCGAGGTTGGCCAGAAGTTCCACGATGAAAGTAGGGTCCGTGTTGATGGCCTGCGCCACCGCCTCCCCCAGGCTCCCGTCCAGGGCGGCGATGAGGTCCCGGGTGAGGCCGGGGTTCACGTCCAGGGCCTGGGCGATCACCGCCGGGTCCAGGTAGGAGATGAGCCAGGTGAGGAAAGTGGCACCGTTGTTCAACCCCCCCGCTATCCCGGCCGCAAAGTGGGTGTCGAAATAGGCGGCGAGCTCACGCGCCGTCTCCGGGTGCGCGGTTAGCAGGTCGGCGAGCATGCCGGCGTCAAGCTCCCCTATGAGAGTGGAGAGGAAATCCATGTTGTTGCTGAGGCCCAGCGCCAAGCCCGCCCCCGCCAGGGGCGAGAGGTGCGCCGAGAGCTCCTCGCTGAAGCCGGTGGTATGTTCCAGGATGTAGAGCAAGGAGTCCACGTCCAGGTTGTCCAGCGCGGCGTCTATGAGGTCCGTGTTGTTGTTGATGCCCTGCGCCGCCGCCTGGGCCGCCACGGTATCCAGGTTGGCGAGCAGGGAGGTGAGAAAACTCCCGGAGCTCTCCAGCACCCCGGCCAGGAAGGCGGGGTCGGAGGAGCCCACCATGCGGTCGATGAAATCAGGGTTGAGGTTGAGGCCCAGGGCCGCCGCCCGGCCCAGCGAAGGGGGCAGGTCGGCGACCAGCGACTTTATGAAGCCGGCGTTGACGTTGAGCGCCCCCGCCAGGGCCGACTCGTCTATCAAGGGGATCACCTGGTCGAGGAAGGCCTCGTCGTTGGCCAGGTAGGTTATGTAGTCGTCGCGCAGGTAGCTTATGATGGCCGCCACGTTGTCGCCCGTGCCGTTGAGGGCGGCGGCCGCCCCTTTCGGGTCGAGCTGGCCCACCACCGCCTTCAGGAACCGCGCGTTGGCGTTGAGGGCCGCCGCGATGGGCGCGGGGTTGAGCAGCCCCAGCAGGCGGGTGAGGATCACCTGGTCGGAGGCGATCTCGGCCGAGGCGCGCGGGTCCATGCGGTTGACCACCCCGATGAGGAAGGACTTGTTCTCTTTGACCGCCCGCACCACCACGTCGGGGTTGAGGTATCGGGTGAGCCCCGCCAGCAGTGCCCCGTTGGCGTTCACCGCCCCCGCGAGCACCCGCGGGTTCAACCTGCGCATGAGGTTGGAGACGAAGGCGGGGTTGCCGTTGATGGCCTGCGCGGTGGGCGCGGGGTCCAGGAAGGAGAGCAGGGCGGAGAGCCAGCTCCCGTTGGCGTTCACCGCGGAGGCGATCACGCCCGCGTCCAGGTTGGCGAGGAGCCGCACGGTGAAGTCCACGTTGGCGTTCATGGAAGCCGCCACCACCACCGGGTCCAGGAAGGAGAGCAGGGCGGTGATGAAGGGCCCGTTCTCGTTTACGATCCCCGCCACCACCGCCGGGTCGAGCTCGGGCAGGAGGGCGGCGGTGAAGTCGCTGGAGGCGTTGACCGTCCCCGCCAGCAACTTGACGTCGAGCAGCGGCAGCAGGTCGGAGATGAGGTCCCCGTGCTGGTTCACCGCCTGCGCAACAGGCGCGGGGTCGAGCTCCCCCACCAGGGCCACGAGGAACTCCGGGTGCTCGTTTACCGCCTTGGCGGTGGCCTCCAGGTTCCCGGGGTTTTCCAGCTCCGCGAGAAGGGCGGCCAGGAACTCCGGGTTCTCGTTGATAGCCTTGGCCACCTCGTGGGGATCGAGCCCCGAGACGATCCCGGCGAGGGTCTTGCGCTGGGAACCCATCTTGCCCAGGATGGTGCCCATGGGACCCTTGACCGGCAGCAGCATGACCACCCCCGCGATCACCAGCCCCACCAGGAAGATGATGACCAGGATGTTCACCACTATCTGCACCGGCTTGCGCAAAAGCATCGTCAACACTCCTCAAGGTGCCCACTCGAAACCGGCGAAATTGATCCATGCCGGTAAGGGCAGTATGCCAAGAGCCTTGGCCGCGATATCGAACCACATGCATTCGAGCATGTTGTGGTCGGGTATGACCATGTCGGGGTCGTGGGTGGCCAGCGCCTGGTTCAGGGCCGCCGCTATGGTATTCGCGTCCAGCGTCCCGAGAAGCTGCGTGAGGAACTTCCCCGCTCCCCCGGCATCGGCCGCCACGATAGCCTGCCCGATGGTGGTACCCAGGCCGTTCGCAGCCGCCGCGTCCAGCAACTCCTCGGTGACGCGGGGATTCGCGTTCAGGGCGTTGGACACGATATCCGCGTTCAGGTTGTCAAGCAGGTCGTTGATGAATTTCTTCCCTCCGGTGGTGGCCAGCGCGTTGTTGACCGCGCCGGCCAGCGCGCCCCCGTCCAGCGCCCCCACCAGGGCGGTAATCCACGCCTCGTTCTGGTTCAATTGCAAGGCCATGGCCTCTCCGTCCAGGTTGCGCAGCAGGTACTCAACGAAGACGGGGTTGCCGTTGAGCCCCTCGGCCACATCCACGGCGGTGTGGAAACCGGGATCCCCCTTGTCCAGGTTGGCGATGAGCTGCGAGAGGAAGCTGTCCATATTGTACGGTGCCGAGTTGATGACGCTTGCGATCACCCCCGCGAACTCCTTGGAGGTGGCTCCCAGCATGGCCTCCAGGAAGGACCTGGGGAGGTCCGGGTTGGCCGCGTTGGCGTTGAGTCCCGCGGCGACCTCCTTGCCCACGTTGCCGTCCAGGTTGGGCAGGAGGTTGGTCACCAGGTTGTCGTGGGGGTTAGCCGCCACGTGCGCGTTGAGTCCACGGGCGATATATTCTCCCACCTCGGGATCGAGGTTGGACATGAGCTGGTAGGCCAGGCTGGACTCGACCTCCGTGTCCTCGAAGATCCCGTTATGGTTGGCGTCCAGGTTTGCAGTGCTCTGGTTGAGCCCCTCGGCGATGGCCTTTCCCACGTCGGGTGAGAGGTTCTCCAGCAGGGGCTTGATGATCTCCGGGTTGAGGTTCAGGGCTTCGGCGATGCGCCGCCCCGTGCCCGCGTCCAGGTAGCGTGCCACGACGCGGGTGGTGTCGGGGTTGGCGTTGAGGCCCTCGGCGACGGCCTGGGCCGCGGTCTCGTTAAGGCGCACCAGGAGCCCGGCCACGAATCCCGAGTTCTGGTTGACGGCCGCCGCCACCACCTCGGCGTCGGAGTACTTCAGCAGGGACTTGATCATGGAATCCTCCGTCGCCTCCCCCGCGTCTGTGTTGACCCCCTCCGCGATGGCCTGGGCGACGCCCTCGCTGAGCAGCGGTATGAGCCCCGCGATGAGGGCGTCGGCCGCCCCCTTGTTCAATATCTCCTCGGCCAGCACCCGGGGGTCCGCCGTGGCGAGCACCGTGTCGATCAGGTCCGGGTTGTCGTTCAGGGCATGGGCCGCCGCCTCCGCGACGCTTTCGGGCAGCAGGGCCAACAGGGTGGGAATGAAATACCCCGAGAGGTCCACGGCCAGGGAGACGGCGGAGGCGTCCAGGGCGTTGGTCAGGTTGATCAGGAAGTCCGGATTGTCCTTGGAGCCTTCGAGTATGGCCTGCACCGTGACCGGCTCTATCCCCTCCACCAGGGCCCTGAGGAATGAGGGCGCCTGGGAGAGGGCGGAGGCGATCTGGGCCCCGTCGAGGTTGGCCAGCACCGCCTTCACCAGCTCCGGGTTGGTCTCGAGGGCGTTGTTGGTGATCTCCGCCAGCGCCGGGTCCAGGAGGGGCAGCAACTGCGTGACGAAGTCGGTGTGCTCGCCCAGTGCGGCCCCGATGGCCGCGGTGTCGACGAGCGGCAGCACGCGCGCCAGCAGGCTGCCGTTGTTGAGCATGGTGGCCACCAGTTCCGGGGAGATGGCGTCCATCACCTTGTACACGAAGTCGGGGTGGGCGTTGGCGATCCCCGCCACCCAGGCGGGGTCCAGCGCCTTCAGCAATCCCGCCGTGAAGGGGGAGGCGTTGTTGGCCATGGCCGCGATCACGGAGGGGTTGAGGCTGTTCAAGAGCCGGTTCATCCAGGCCGTGTCGTGCACGGTCACGGCCAGCACGTTGATGAGCAGGTTGTCCGAAAGGCTGGCCACCAGGTCCGCCGTGGAATCGGCGTTGGCGTTGAGCACCGAGGCGATGGTAGCGGGATTGAGGTGGGACATGAGGCGGGAGAGGAAGGTGGGATGCGCGTTCATGCCCGCCGTGAGCACCTGCGGGTCGAGGTTCCGCATGAGCCCGGTTATGAAGGACCCGTTGGCGTTCACCACCTGGGCCACCACCGCCGTGTCCAGGTATCCCATGAGGTTGGAGACCATGGTGGGGTTGGCGTTCATGGCCGCCGCAAGCACCGCCGGGTCCAGCAGGCCGATGAGGGCGGTGACGAATGCGCCGTTCTCGTTCACCGCCTTGGCCAGCACGGCCGGGTCCATGGCCGCGGTGGAGGCGGTGAGGAACTCGCCGTTCTGGTTGACGGCCCCCGCCACCACCTGGGGATCGAGGTACCCCACGAGGGCGGAGACGAAGCCCCCGTTCTCGTTCACCGCCGCGGCTATGGCCGCGGGGTCGAGGTGATCCATGAGGGCGGTGGTGAAGGCGGCGGCATCCGGGTCGTTGAGCGCCGCCGCGAGGGTGGCCGGCTCCAGCTCGCCCAGGAGTACTGAGAGGAACTGCGGGTTCTCATTGACCGCCTCGGCGATCATGACCGCCCCCTCCTCGCCCAGCTCGGCGAAGAGGTCGCTCATCATGTTGGGGTTCTCCCGCAGGGCCGCGGCCAGCTCCACCGGGTCCAGGTTGGCGAGAAGGCCCGAGAGGTTCTTCTTTGCGGAGAGGATCTTCCCGATGAGGGGACCGGCCGGGTTGCGGGAGGGGATGAGGGCGTATGCACCCATCGCCACCGCCCCTACCAACACGACGATGACGATGATGTTGATGGCCGTCTGGACTGAAGACCTCAGCATCCCCCGCCTCGCTTCCCCTGCTTCAGTCTATCCCTCTTTCCCGACCCGCTCCCGACAGTCCCTGAACCTCACATCCCTCATCCGCCGAGTGTGCCGCCTGCCGCCTGCCTGTTTCCGTGCCGCAAGGGCCCTTCCATCCCCCAAAGGTCTCCCGGTCGCTCCTGCTCCTTTCGACGACGTGCCCCCTCTCGATGAGGTGTTCTCCCCGACGGTATTTTTCTTCTTCCTGCCCCGGCTTTCCTCTTATCCCGACCAGATAATCCCGGTAAATCCGAGACGGGTCCGACAGCCAGTGCGTTCACCGCTCTACAGTCTATATATAAATTAGGATTTTATACAATGCCTTAGCAAGACATCGTCGCGCTTTTTTGCACCATTTTCACAGGATGGTAACATACGCGTAACATTGCAAGCCCGCGGCGGCTGCCGCAAAACGCGTTGCGACTCGCGAAGGATTGGGAATCTGGTTTACATACGGTTAACATGACTATGCGCGCATATGCCTGCGGGAATCCCTGCCCGCGACCTCACCCAGGGAGATCATCCCCCGCGGACCCTCCGCCACGTGGCCTTACGCAACCTTGACACAACCTGTAACACGCCTCAGGAAACAGGGACGCGACCCGGGATATCCGCAAGCCGGCTCAGGGTTGCAGCACGCCCACGGTGTCCGTGCCTCCCTCCCTGCCGGACCAGTACATGGCCCGCTCCACCACCAGGGGTCGATCGGAGCTCACCCATACCGAGGCGTCCCGTCCGGGATCCAGGCTGTTGGCGTAGACCGTGTAGCGCGCCCCCGCGTTTATGGAAACCGCCTGGGAGCGCGTGCTCCCGTCCTTCCGCATGAAGGTGAGGGTCGCGTGCGCTATGTACCCGGATACGTTGGCGAGGGGGACGTACTCCTCGAAACCCCAGGCGGTGGAGCCCTCGGCCAGGTACCAGGTCTTGCAGGCGGTGACGGACCCGGTGCTGCAGTGGCCGCCGGCGCGCGCGCGCCCGTTGCGGGACCAGTACATGGCCCGCTCCGCGATGACGGGGAGGCTGGCACGCACGAAGGCGGAGACGTCGCTCTGCGGCGTCACCTGTGAGACGTTCAGCGTGTAGCGGGCATAGGGAGGAACGGCGTCCGTCCTGCGCGCCCGCGTGCCGCTCGCGTTCACCAGGTCTATGTCCACCGTGGCCGTCGCGGGGTTGGGGTTCTGCACCACGATCCATTCTTCGAAGCCCCAGGCGGTGGAGCCCTCGGCGAAGTACCAGGTGGCCGCGGGTTGCAGCACCCCCAGGGCGCCGTGCCCCCCGTCCCTGCCAGCCCAGTACATGGCCCGCTCCGCGATGACGGGGAGGGAGGCATGGATGTGGGTGGAGACGTCGCTCGCGGGGACCAGGTCATTGACCTTGATGGTGAGGCGGGCGTATCCGTCGATGGGGAAGCTGAAGGGCGTGGTGCCGCCCCCCGGTTTCATGAAGGTGACCTGGAGGGTAGCAGGCTCCGGGTTGGGGTTCTGCACCGCGATGTACTCCTCGAAGCCCCAGGCGGTGGTGCCCTCGGCCAGGTACCAGTCGGTATTCTTGCGGTTAGAGCCCACGGAGGCATGCCCATCCGTCCTGCCTCCCCAGTACATGGCCCGCTCCGCGATGACGGGGAGGGCGGCATGGATGTGGGTGGAGACATCGCTCGCGGGGACGAGGGAATTGACGTAGAGGGTGAGGCGCGAGTTGGCCACCATGAGTACCTCGATATGCTGGGTGGCCCCTCCCGGCTTCATGAAGGTCACCTGCGCGGTCACGGGGGCGGGGTTGGGGTTCTGCACGCAGACGTACTCCTCGAAGCCCCAGGCGGTGGTGCCCTCGGCCAGGTACCAGTCGGTGGAGGGCTGCGGCTGGGTCCGGTTGCGGAAGAGGGTCACCGCGTGCTCTCCGTCGTAGGCGCCTCCGGAGGTCACGGCTCGCACCGTCACCTCATGCGTCCCCTCGCCCAGGGCGGAGAGGTCCCAGGCGAAGGTGTGGCTCACGCTTCCCGATGGCGCAGGGTAGTGAGATTCGACCACGTCCCCGTCCACCACCAGGTGCAGGGCCACGATGTTTTCGTTCGCCGAAAGGGCGGTGGCGGAGACCTTTCCCGAGGCGGGGTAGGAATAATCGGCGGGGGCGGTCACGCGCACCAGGGGCACGCGCAGGGAGGCGTTGATGTCCAGCAATCCCCAGCCGTATTCGTAATCGTACCCGGGGGTCCCCAGGTCGCGGGCGCCGTCCCGCAGCAGGCGGAAGACCTCCTCGGGCGAAAGGTCGTAGGAGGAGTACTCCGACAGCACCAGGAGGGCGGCGGCGGAGACGTGGGGGGCGGCCTCGGAGGTGCCGTTGCCCTGCGCGCTGCCGCCTCCCAGCTTCAGGCCCCAGATGCCCTCGCCCGGGGCCACCAGGTCCACGCTTGAGTTGCGGTTGGAGAAGGAGGAGCGGGAGCCTCCCGGACCCGTTGAACCCACCCCCAGCACGTAGGTCATGCCGGCCGGGTAGTTGACCAGCGTCGATCCCTCGTTGCCCGCCGCGGCGGCCACCACGCAGCCCTGGGCATGCGCGAACTCCAGGGCGTCGGCGAGCATCTGGGAGTAGGCGGAGGAGGTGAGGCTCATGTTGATGACGTCGGCATCGTAACTCGCGGCGTAATAGACGCTGTTCACCACGGCGTCCAGGTTGCCCGCGCCCGCCGAGTTGAGCGCCTTTAGGGGGATCACCTTCGCGTACCAATCTATGCCGGCGATGTCCATGAGGTTGTTGGTGTTGGCGCAGGCGATACCGGTGACCAGCGTGCCGTGTCCGCTGTCGTCATAGGGATAGGGATCGTTGTTGTAATAGTCCCATCCCGGACGCGACGGATCTATCCTGCCCGCCAGGTCGCCATGGCCGTGGTCCATGCCGGTGTCGATGACCGCGAGGGCGAGGGAGGCGGAGCCCCTCTGCAGGTCCCAAGCCTGGTCGGCGCGCACCCCGTAGGCCCCGTGAAGGTTCCACTGCTGGGAGAACAGGGGATCGCTGGGGGTCGTCACGGCCGCGTGAAAAATAATGTTGGGTTCCGCCGCCTCCACCAGGTCCGACGACAGCAGCTCGCGGCAGGCCTCCAGCTCGTCCACGCCCTCGCGCAGGCGCAGGCTTACCGCCCGTTTCACGGGGTCTGCAGCGAAGGCGGCGAAAGTCCGTGCCATGTCGTCCTCGAGCCACATGGAATATTCTTCCACCAGCCCGGCGAGACCCGCAAGCGAGCGCCCGCGCAGGAGCACCACCACCTCGCCCGCGCGGTAAGTCTCCCGCGGGTAATGGGCGGCGTCCAGCCGGCGCAGCAGGGAGAGCTTGGCGGGCGAGAGGAGGTTACCGCCCCCGGCCCCCACGGCCGGGGGTAGCCCATGCGTGATAAACAGCGCCGAGAGGATGAGCAGCAGCGTCGCCGCCAGGCACCCATGTGACCCGCAGAGCCTTCGCCTCCCGCGCCGCGGCGCCCCACGAGGCCGCGCGTCCACCGCTTTTCCGGCCAAGTCCACCGCCACGCGCACTCCTTTCCTCTCCTCCGCCTTCCTCTCCTCCGTCTCCCCGCGGCGGCCGCTTACGCTTCCATCACCCCGCGGCGGTTGTTCATATCCGCCTCACACGGATGCGGCTGCTTTGTGCGCCACATCCCCCCGCAGCGCCCCCGTCTTCAACACCCCCGTCTTCCAGCGCCTCCCGTGCTCGCTTCCCGCTCATTATCGTCATCTTGCCTCGACTCCCTTGAACCCCTGCCGGGCTCGCCGCAGGGCCGGCCGCGACCGCGGGACTTCCCCCCGCCGCGCGACCCGCCGCTGCCGCCTGCCATCGCCTCGAGAGAAAAACGCGCAGCCCCGCAGGCGCCGCTCTCCCCCCTTCCCGTAACGCGCGCGGTCATGCCGATAGGGTTTGTTGGCAATAGTTACCAGGATGCGCTGCTGCAGCTGTCAGCGCCTCAGGCGCCGTTCTCCACCCTCACCAGGTCGGCGCCCAGTTGCGCCAGCTTTTCCTCCAGCCTCTCGTAACCCCGGTCGATGTGGTGTACTTCCAGCAGTCGCGTCTCCCCCTCCGCTGCCAGCCCCGCCAGCACCAGCGCGGCCCCGGCACGGAGGTCGGTCGCGCAGACCTCCGCACCGCTCAGGCGCCTCCCTCCCCTCACGATGGCGTGATGACCCTCGATGGTGATGTCGCAACCCATGCGGTTGAGCTCGTCCACGAACATGAAGCGGCTCTCGAAGACGTTCTCCGTCACCACCCCTATGCCCTGCGCCAGGCTCAGCAGGACCATCACCTGCGGCTGCATATCCGTGGGAAAACCGGGAAAGGGCAGGGTGGCGACGTCCACCGCCCGGTACTCGCCGCCGCCGCGGATCTTGATGGCGTTTTCTTCCTCCTCGATCCCCACCCCGATCTCGCGCAGTTTCTCCAGCGGCAGCCCCAGGTGCGCGGGAACCACCCCCTGGATGCGCACCTCCCCTCCCGTCACCGCGGCGGCAACGGCAAAGGTCCCCGCCTCTATGCGATCGCCGATGGTGGCATGGCGCGCGCCGTGCAGGTCGCCCTTTCCCCTTACCTCCAGGACCGGGGTACCCGCGCCCTCTATCTCGGCCCCCATGGAGACGAGAAAGGAGGCGAGGTCCACGATCTCCGGCTCACGCGCGGCGTTCTCTATGAGCGTCGTGCCCTTCGCCCCCACCGCCGCCATCATGAGGTTCTCCGTCGCGCCCACGCTGGGAAAATCGAGGGCGATGCGCGTGCCCCGCAGGGAGGGGGCGCGCGCGATGACGTAACCGTGCTCGGTGGTTATCTCCGCGCCCATCTCGGCCAGTCCCCTGAGGTGCATGTCGATCTTGCGCGAACCGATATTGCAGCCGCCGGGGATGGCCACCCTGGCCTCGCCGTAACGCGCCACCAGGGGGCCGAGGACGACGATGGATGCGCGCATGAGGCGCACCAGGTGGTAGGGAGCTTCCCGCGATGACAGCTCGCCGGCGCGGATGCGCAGCGTCTCCCCGTCCCGCTCCACCACCGCGCCCATGTGGCGCAGCACCTGGCACATGATCTCCACGTCGGTGATGGCGGGAACGTTCTCCAGCACGCACTCCTCGGGCGTGAGCAGGCTGGCGGCCATGAGCTTGAGGGCGGAGTTCTTCGCCCCGCTCACCCGCACCTCTCCCCGCAGGGGATTCCCCCCGACGATACGGAACGCGTGTTCTCCCATACCCGCCATGATACCATGCACCCGGCCCCCGCAGATCGCATCGCGCGAGCGACGGCGCCGCCCGGAAATGGAGAGCACGTTTCTCAACACCCGGCGCGCGAAAGGCATAATATACGGGTGGAGTTGCGGGTGAAGTATCGAGAAGGGGCCGGGAGCGGCGGGAGCCGGGAAGGTCTCGCCGGGCGGCGGGAGAGGGCATCCGGCCGAGACGGCCATCGCCCAGGGGAAGACCGACCAGGAAGGAGAGGAGCGGGAAAGGAGCCATATCATGGAAGGGGAAAACGGCGTGCCGGTCATCGCCTCGCGGTGGTCCTCGACACGCGAGGAAGACCGCTTCGTGGTGGAGAACCCCGCCACGGGGGAACCCATCGCCATGGTGCAGGGGGGAGGAGAGGCCGAGGTGGACGCGGCGGTGCGGGCGGCCCACCACGCCTGGGAAGAAGGCTGGCGATGGCTCCCGGCACGAGAGCGGGGCAGGCTCCTGATGGAGGCGGCGAGAGTCGTCGGTGAGCACCGCGCCGAGCTTGCCCAGCTGGAATGCAGGGAAAACGGCAAGCCGCTGTTCCAGGCGTTCATCGACGTGGAGATGTGCGCCTCCCTCTTCGAGTATTTCGCGGGCCTCACGGGCGACATCCCCGGCACGTTCCTGGACCTGGGACCCGTTCACTGCGCCTCCCGGCTGGAGCCTTACGGCGTGGTGGGAGGGATACTGCCCTTCAACTGGCCCCCCATTCACGCGGCCGGCAAGGCGGCACCGGCGCTGGCCGTCGGGAACACGGTGGTGCTGAAGCCGAGCGACCAGGCGCCCCTGACCGTGTTGCGCATCGTGGAGCTCCTGGAGGAGGTCTTCCCGCAAGACGTCATCCAGGTCGTGCCGGGCCCGGGCGCGGCTGCGGGCGCGGCCCTTGCCTCCCATCCCCTGGTACGCAAGCTCTCCTTCACGGGTGCCAGCGAAACGGGCGCCGCCGTGCTCAGGCTGGCGGCGGACAACCTCACCCCGGCCATGCTCGAGCTCGGCGGCAAGAACCCGTTGCTCATCTTCGACGACGCGGACATCGAGGCGGCCGTCGCCGCCGCCATCGAGGGCGCTTTCTACAACAAGGGCGAGGCGTGCACCGCGGCCTCGCGCATCCTGGTGCAGGACACCGTGCATGACGAGGTGGTGGGGCGCCTGTCGGAGGCCGTGGAAAACCTGCGCACCGGCGACGGGAGCGATCCCGCCACCCAGGTCGGCCCCCTCGTCAGCCGCCGCCAGCAGCGGCGCGTCCTCGCATACATCGAGCTGGGGAAGGAAGAGGGCGCGGTGGTGGCGGCGCAGGGAAAGCTCCCCGAGGACCCGCGCCTTGCGGGCGGCTTCTTCGTGCCGCCCACCCTGTTCACAGGCGTACGCCCGGACATGCGCATCGCGCGGGAGGAGATCTTCGGCCCGGTCACCTGCGTCATCCCGTTTGCGGACGAGGGCGAGGCGCTATCCATCGCCAACGGCACCGAATACGGCCTCGTGGCCGCGGTTTATACCGGCTCACAGGAACGCGCCGCCCGCATCGCGCAACGGCTGCAGGCAGGCATGGTCTACGTCAACAACTACTTCCGGGGTGGCGTGGGCGCTCCCTTCGGTGGCGTGAAGGCCAGCGGCTTCGGACGCGAGCACTGCGCGCAGACGCTTTACGAGTACGGGTGGATAAAGACGGTGAGGTACCCTTCCGGGGTAGGCCGCATCCCGCGCTGGACCGTCGATTACTGAAAGGCCCCTTACTCCCCGCCGCTCGCGAGGCGTGCGCCGAGACGCAGACGAAGCGCGCGGCCGCTTCCATGAAAACATCCCCGCATCGAAACCATCCCTGGATCTGGCGTCACTACCGGGCAGGAGCAAGGCGGGCGAGTGTCGCGTCCTGGTTTACATGGGGCGGAAAACGTGTCACGGGCGGCCATGTTGCTCGATCATCCGCGATCGTATGCGGGACCACGGCGCTCACGATCGCAGGCGCTCCAGGCGGGCTTCCTCCTTGCGCTCCAGCGCCTTCTTCACCTTCTTGAGCCGGAAGATGTCCTCGCGCATGCGCTCCTCCAGGCTCATCTCTATGAACTTGATCTGCTCGTCGAAGTCGGGGATGACGATGTTCTCGAGGGCGTTCACGCGGCGGTTGGTCTTGCGCAGCTCCTCCCCCAGGCGTCGCAGGCGGGTCTCGATGTCGGCGCTCTCGATGATGACGTCGATGATCTCCTCGAACTTCTCCGCCGCGGAATCCACCCGGCTGGACACCCCGGTGATGCCGAAGCCGCGCTTGAGCTTGCTGCGCATGGTGCTCTGGCCCTTGCGTATGACGGGTATGGGCACCCCCATGACATGGGTGCCGGTGATGTCCACCAGCACGTCGCCCTGGGAGGCGAAGGAGGCCGACCTCACCTCGGTGCCACCCTCCTTGGCCTTGGCCATGGCCAGGTCGTACTGGGCGTCCGCTGTGACCCGTTCCAGGCGCAGGGAGAGGCGCATGGTTTCGTCGATGATGGGCATGAACTCCTGCAGCAGGGCGTCGCGCTTGCGCTTGAGCAGGTTCATGCCCTGCTCGGCAAGGGCGCGGTTGGCCTTGCGCTTGAGCAACTCGCTGCGCGTGGGGTGGACCTGTTCCAACCAGCCACCTCTTTCCGCTCCGCCGCGCTCTCGCGCGGGATCAGCTCTCCGCGGCGGCGAACTCCCTCGCCGCCTCCGGGTTATAATACTTATCTATGTATTCCGTCTTTATACGCTTGATGGACTCCCGGGGCATCATGCTGATCAGCCTCCAGCCCAGCTCCAGGGTCTGCTCCAGCTCGCGGTTCTCGTCCTTCTGGTCCAGGTAGTTCTGCTCGAAGGCGTCCGCGAACTTGAGGGCCATGCGGTCCATGTCCGTCAGGGCCTCCTCCCCCACGATGGCCACCAGGCGCCGCAGGTCCACTCCCTCCGCGTAGTAGGCGTAGAGCTGGTCCGCCACGCCGCGGTGGTCCCCCCGCGTCCGTCCCTCGCCGATGCCCAGGTTCATGAGGCGCGAGAGGCAGGGGAGCACGTCGATGGGTGGGAAGATGCCGCGCCGGTGCAGCTGGCGGGAGAGCACGATCTGGCCCTCCGTGATGTACCCCGTGAGGTCCGGGATGGGGTGCGTTATGTCGTCGTCGGGCATGGAAAGGATCGGCAACTGGGTCACCGAGCCCGCCTTGCCCTTGATCCTTCCGGCCCGCTCGTAGATGCTCGCCAGGTCGGTGTACATGTACCCCGGGTAACCGCGCCTCCCGGGAACCTCCTCGCGCGCGGTGGATATCTCGCGCAGGGCCTCGCAGTAGTTGGTCATGTCTGTGAGGATGACCAGCACCTGCATGTCGTGCTCGAAGGCCAGGAATTCCGCCACCGTGAGCGCGCAGCGGGGGGTGAGCAGTCGCTCCACCGTGGGGTCGTCCGCCAGGTTGAGGAAGAATACCACGCGTTCCAGCGCCCCGGAGCGGGCGAAACTCTCCTGGAAGAAGGAGGCCTCGCGGCGGGTGATTCCCATGGCGGCGAAGACGATGGCGAACTCCTCGCCCCCCAGGATCTTGGCGTTCTTCACGATGGCCGCCGCCAGCTCGTTTCCGGGCAGCCCCGCCCCGGAGAAGATGGGCAGCTTCTGGCCGCGCACCAGGGTGTTCAGGCCGTCGATGGCGGAGATGCCGGTCTGGATGAAGTCGCGCGGCTCCTCCCTGCTCCAGGGGTTGATGGGCGAGCCGGTGACCTCCCTCTCCTCCTCGGGGAAGACCTCCGGTCCCCCGTCGATGGGATGGCCCATGCCGTTGAGGATGCGTCCCAGCAGGTTCACCGAGCAGGGCATCTTGGCCACCTCGCCGCGGAAGCGCACCCTGGTGCGGTCCACGTCCAGCCCCGCGGTGGGCCCGAACACCTGCACCACGGCCAGCTCGCCGTAAAGCTCTATCACCTGCCCGTACTTCACGGACCCGTCCACGGCGTATATCTCCACCATCTCGTTGTAGGCGGCGCCCCTCACCTTGCTCACGAAGAGCAGGGGGCCCGCCACCTCCCCCACCGTGCGGTACTCGGTGGTCGCCAGGAAAGACCTTCCATCTGCCATTTTTCTTCTCCCGTTTCCTCTCTCCATACGCGTACGGGGTCAGGCTTCGTTCACGCTCACCATTCCCCCAGTGACCGCAACTCGCTCTGCACCCTCTCCAGCAGCTCGGAGAGCTTTTCCTCCGCTTCCTCCGAGGGGATCTCCTTCATGCGCGCTATCTCGTTCTTGATGGGGTGCTCCGTGGCCTGCCGCAGGGGCACGCCCTGCACCAGCACCTCCTCCAGGCAGTCGTAATAGGTGAGGATGACCTTGAGCATGAGGTACTGCTTGCGCAGGGAGCAGAAGGCGTCCACGTCCGAGAAGGCGAACTGCTGCAGGAAATCCTCCCTCAGCATGCGCGTGGTCTCCAGCACGGCCTTGGCGAAGTCCGGCAGGGCGTCCGGCCCCACCAGTTGCACGATCTCCTGCAGCTCCACCTCCTTCTGCAGCAGGCTCATGGCCTTGTCCCGTAGCGCCCTCCAGTCCTCGGCCACGTTCTTGGTGTACCAGTCCTGTATCTGGTCCAGGTAAAGGGTGTAACTCTTCGTCCAGCTGATGGCCGGGAAGTGGCGCCGGTACGCGAGGGACGTGTCCAGGGCCCAGAAAGCGCCGGTTATGCGGAGGGAGTTCTGGGTCATGGGCTCGGAGAAATCGCCGCCGGGCGGCGATACCGCGCCGATGGCGGTGATGGAGCCCACGCGGTCGTCCTTCCCCAGGCAGACGGCGCGCCCGCAGCGCTCGTAGAAGTCGGCCAACCTGGTGGCCAGGTAGGCGGGATAGCCCTCCTCGCCCGGCATCTCCTCCAGGCGGCCCGACACCTCGCGCAGCGCCTCTCCCCAGCGGGAGGTGGAATCCGCCATGAGGGCGACGTTGTAGCCCATGTCCCGGTAATACTCCGCCAGGGTGATGCCGGTGTAGATGGAGGCCTCGCGGGCGGCCACCGGCATGTTGGAGGTGTTGGCCACCAGTATGGTGCGCTGCATGAGGGGAACGCCCGTCTTGGGGTCGATGAGGCTGGGGAACTCCGCCAGCACCTCGGTTATCTCGTTGCCGCGCTCCCCGCAGCCGATGTAGATGACGATGTCCGCATCCGCCCACTTCGCCAGCGTGGTCTCCGTCACCGTCTTGCCGGTGCCGAACCCCCCGGGGATGATGCTGTATCCCCCCTGGGCGATGGGGAAGAAGGTATCCAGGATGCGGGTCCCGGTGATGAAGGGGATGTTGGGGTTCTCCTTGCTCTTCACCGGGCGGGCGACGCGGGCCGGCCACGTCTGGTGCAGCTTTATCTCCGTGCCGTCCTCGAGGATGACCACCGCCTCGTCCACGGTGAAATCCCCCTCCTTCACCTGGGCGACCCTGCCGGAGACACCCGGGGGCACCATGATGCGGTGGGCGATGTGCGCGGTCTCCTGCACCTCGCCGACTATATCGCCCTCCACCACCTCGTCGCCCTCCTCCACCACGGGCTGGAAGGTCCAGAGCCGGTCGCGGGGGAGGGCATCGGTGGAGACCCCGCGCACCACGAAATCGCCGTACTGTTCGGCGATGTCGGTCAGCCTCCGCTGGATGCCGTCGTAGATGGAGGAAAGCAGCCCGGGGCCCAGCTCGAGGAGAAGAGGCTCCTCCGTGCACAGAACGCGCTCTCCCACCCGCAGCCCCGAGGTGTCCTCGTAGACTTGCACGATGGCCGTTTCCCCGTCCAGGCGCACGATCTCACCGATGAGGCCCAGCTCTCCCACGCGCGCGATGTCGTACATCTTGGCGCCGGCCATACCCTCGGCGCTGACCACGGGGCCGGATACCTTCACAATGGTTCCCTCGATCATATGCGCACTCTCCCGTCTTCAGATCTCCGTTCCATGTGTTTCCTCATATTTATATTCACACACGCTCGCAAACAGTGGACAGGCACCCTACCGCCCGCGGCATCACTCGCCCTCGCGCCCCCTCAAGGTTATGTCGAAGCCGATGGCACGGTGGATGAGGCGGGCCAGGTAGGCGCGCCTCTCCCCGGCCATCTCCACCGATTCCTTGATGGGCAGGGGGATGACTATGGGCCGGTAGATGCTGTCTATCTTCTCCTGCGTCTTCTCGTCGATGGCGTTGTAAAAGCTCTCGTTGACCGCCAGGATGCCGGCGTCCGGGTCGTCGAGGAGGCTCCTTATCTTCTCCCGTGCCTCGTCCGCGTTCTCCACCTCGACCACGCTCACGCCGGCGAGGCGGAAGCCGTCCGCCGTCTCCGGGTCGGTTATCACGATGGCTTTGTACAAGCGGCATCACCCCGCAACGCGTCTTTCAGGAAGCATCCTCCCACAGCAACAGCTCTTTGCGTATCTGGGACTCGATGAGGCCTATGCTCTTTCCGCGCATGATCACGCGCAGGTTGGTTATCTCCAGGTACTTCCTCCACATGTAATCGATTATCACCCCTATGCCCAGGGGGTCCTTGGACATGCCGAGGCAGCGCTCTATCACGTGGACCTCAAGCTCGTCCTCGAAGGCCCCCTCGCCCTTCTCCTCGAAGTTCCGCCACGCCTTCTGCAGGGCCGCGCGGTATTCGGGAAGGCGGCGCAGCAGGGCCTCGCATACCGCCTCCGGCTGGCCCAGGGCCATGATGCGCGCGAACTCGGCGCCTTCCTCCAGCGTCCCGCCCGGGATGAAGTAATCCTCGGCGCGCGCCGCCTGCAGGTCCAGGCCGCAGATGCGGATGAGGTTGACGATGTTGATGGAATCCACCTCCATCCTCGCCACCTCGCGCACCAGGGCCGTGTTGGCGTCGCCACCCCTCAGCTTGCCCGCGATCTCCCGGTAATGCAGCTTGTCCAGGGCTATCTCGAGGACGGAGAGGTCGTGTTCGCGCAGGTACTCCGTGAGGTGCTCGCTTATGGCCCTCCCGTAAGGTATCCACCACTCCCGGCTGAAGACCATGATGGCGTCCAGGGATGCCCGCAGGTCCGGCTGGTTGATTATCTCCCCCAGCACCACCTCGTCCAGGGCGCCTATGGGCACCAGGTTGCGGGCGATCTCCTGCTTGGGGACCAGCGCGCGCATGCCCCGCATGATGGTCTTCAGGTTATAGGGATCCCAGCGCGAGAGAAGGGCATTGACCAGTTCGTGCGGCCTGCCGATGAAGAAATCCTTTATCTTGGCGAAGTTGCGGGCAAGGTTACGGTTGAAGGCCCGGTCGATTATGGTGGGCCTCGCGCCCTCCAGCATGAACTGCTCGATGTCCTCGCCGTATTCCGTGTCCTCGAGCACGCCCAGGGCGCGGTTGTAATCCGGGGCCGCGAGCAGCTCCTTGAAGACGCCGCGGTCGAGCAGGCGCGAGGTCATCGCCCGCACGCGAGCGTTGGCGTAGCTGTAATCTTTCAGGGGGACCTGGACCATATCCTCCGCCTTGCCGTCCAGATGGAAAGAGGGGGTTTACCCCCCTCCCGCCGCGGCTCCCACCTCCTCCCCGAAGAGGATCGCGGAAACCTGCATGCGCAACTTCTCCCTGGCGCGATTGAGCCTCTCCTCCACGGTGTTGACGATCCTCACGCGCTCATCCGCATCGGCGATCACCGCCCCGCCGAGCGTGCTTATATCCGGATGGATCTCGTATGCGAGGCCCTTCTCCCTCATGATCTCGTCGGCCAGCCTCTCGTCGGCGGGGTCCACGTGCAGGACCACCTTGCCGCTGACGCGGTAGAGTCCTTCCTCGATGAGGCCGGCGAGTATCTCCCGGTAATCCTCCCGGGAGCGCAGGCCTTCCATATGCGTCACCGCCTCCGCGAGGGCCTTCTCCACCACCCTCTCCTTGGCCTGGATGACCTCGTTCTTGGACTTCAACCGCGCCGAGTAGAGCAGGGCCGTGGCCTCGCTTTCCGCCTCGGCCCTTACCTTCGCCAGGCGCGCGCGGCGGATCTCCTCCGCCTCCGCCTGCGCCTTCTCGATCACCTGCTTGGCCTCCTGCTCGGCGCGCCGGAAGATATCCTGGCACTCCGCGCGGCACTCGTCGTCAAGCGCCTGCAGGATGTCCTCTATAGACATGCCCTCACTTCCCGATGAAGAATCGAACGGCGGCGCTCAACCGCCGGACCTACTCGCCGGGTTTCAATCCGGTGATGAGGAAGCCGATAACGAACCCCAGCACGACCATGGTCTCGGGGATTGCGATCATGATGATGGCGTTGCCCGCCAGCTCCGGCTTCTCCGCGAGGGCTCCCGCCATGGCGGCCCCGATCTTGGACTGAGACCAGCCGGTCGCCAGGGCGGACAATCCGATGGCCAAAGCTGCCCCGATGGCGATGAGTCCTAGTTCCAAACTATTCACCTCCTGATCGTTTGAAGGGCTTGTAGACCACGTCGGTCTCATGGTAAAACTTGGTAAAGCTCTCAACCAGGTTGAGACGCAGGGACTGGATGGAGGGGCTGAGCACCCCGAGGGCGATGTTCAGGACGTGCAGCAGGGCGGCCACGATCACCCCGAGGAAGACCATGGCGCCGCCGCCGAACTCCGCCCCCAGCTCGTTGGAAACCTCGGCCAGGATGACCGAGGCCAGGCCGATGCCGTAAAGACGGGCGTAGGAGAGGAGGTTGCCGAAGGTGAGCGCGGCCTCCAGGCCGCCGCCGAATCCACCCCCGTAGCCCGCCAGGCCGATGCCCACCACGGCCATCACCGCCCCCACGGGCATCATCACCGACTTGGCGCTCTTGATCCCCCACACGCCCCCGAAGATGACCACCAGGCCCAGCAGGAAGAGGAGGTAGCCCAGCTTCTCGAGGGCGTGCTTGCGATCGTGATGGCGTATGCCGTCGATGAGGCCGATGAGCAGGGCGCCTCCCATGTGCAGAACGCCGATCAGGACCACGATGATGAGCAGCAGCTTGAAGAGGTCCGGGTTGGCCTGCGCGATGCGCTCCAGGGGCCATCCCCAGGGCTTGCCGCTCGAGGTGTATCCCCATATCCACTGCACCTGCAGGTGCCCGGCGGCGTCCTTCCAGCCCAGGAGACGGAAGAGAAGGTCGCCGAAGAACTCGAAGTAGAGCAGGCCGAAGACGAACGACGATATGGAACATATGAGGAGCACGTTGGTGAAAAGCTGGAAGAACAGGCTGCGCGACCCCTTTTTCTTCAGCAATCTCTTCATGAGGAAGACCACGCCCAGGAGCACCAGGGCGTATCCCATGTCCCCCAGCATGAAGCCGAAGAGGAGGGGGAAGAAGATGGCCACCAGGAAGGTGGGGTCTATGTAACCGTACTTGGGTGGGTTGATGAGCATGTAGATGAACTCGAAGGGCCTTACGGCGGAAGGGTTGCGCATGGCCGTGGGCGCCTCTTCCATCTCCTCGTGGGTGGGTACCTCCTCGGTGAGCTCCACCTTGCCCTCGAATTTCTCCTCCAGTATGCGCCGTGTCTCCTCCACCCTGTCGGAGGGCATCCACCCGGTGATGACGAAGACGTGGCCGCTCTGCCCGAACTTCGGGATGGCGTTGAGGGACTCGATGCGGTCGGCCAGGTACTCCTTGAGGGCCACGAGGGTTATGTACCACTCGTTGGAGATCTTTTCCAGGTCCTCCTTCACCTTCGCCAGCTTGGGAGGGATCTCCTTGTAGCGGGTCTCGATCTCCTTGAGGGCCTCGTCGTAAGGCCTGTCGGCCAGCTCGCTGGGGAGGCGCACCTGGTTCACGTTCTCCGACGCCAGGAAATTGTGCACCTGCTCGGAGAAACGCCTGTGGAAGACCAGGATGGCGGCGTGGGTGTTCTCGTCCACGCGGGCGGAGAAGACCTCGCACTGGCCTCCGGTGATGCGCTCCAGCTCCTTCTCGATGTAGTCCAGGACCTGCTTGTAGCGCTCCTCGATGAGCAGCGCCACCGAGGTGTAGTTCTCCGTGGCGGTCACCTTGCTGGCCAGGGGGTAGACCTTCTTGATGATGGGCTCGTACTTGGAGAGGCGGGATAGCTCCACCTCCAACTCGTGCTTGTAGTTGATGAGCTCCCGGGTGGCCTTCTCCTCCTCGTCCACCATGCCCGAGATGTCCGCCAGGGTCTTCCCCTGGAAAGACCTGTATTTTTCCTCTATCTCCGCGCGGGTTATCTTCCGCTCCGGCGGCGCCAGCTCGGAGAGGATGGCGTTGTTGCGCATGGCCAGGTTCTGCAGGAGGTTGCGTTCCTCCTCCAGCGCGGGGTCCATCTCCATGGGGATGAGGTCGGCGTAGCGCGGGCCCTTCTTCTTGGTTATATCCTCCAGGTGCAGGACGCCCAGGTCCTGCAGGGTTTCCAGTACCTGGAAGAAGAGGGTCTTGAGCCCCACGATCTCCACTTTAGACATGGTAAGAAGCATCTCGTTCTCCCTCTACCTACAAACGCCTGCGCGCACTTTCTCCCTATCCACGTCCTCTCGGTGCCGGTACGCGTTACGTACCCGGTATGGTTTTACCCTTGCTGGTTTCCTCCGGTATATCCCGCGATCAACGTCCCGGCCTCACTTCCGTGCGGCAGCCGGAGCGACGACCGCGCCTATTATATAATCGACCGCCTGCTGCAGTCGCTCTTCACCCATCCGCTTCACGGCATCCACCTCGCGCGCGGTGGATGCTTCGATATCCGCCACTTCCTTCCGGGCAGCGGCGATCACTTGCTCGTATGTGTCCTTTCCGATTTCCTCGAGGGTGGCCTTGCGCTTGATGGCGGCCGCCTCTCCCTTTGCGTCCTCCAGCAGGCGCTCCGCCTTGGTTCTTTCGGCGTTTACCTTGGAGCGGATCTCGGCTTCTTTAGCGGAAATACGGCTGAAGACCTCGGTCTTGGCTCCGACGAACTTCTCCTCAAGCTGATCGGATAAGTGCTTTCCTTCCCTGCCCTTCCCGCGGAACCTTTCCTTTATCTTCCCTTTCGCTCCTGCCATGGTGTTTCGACCTCTTGCTTCGACTCTGGCCGGTACTCTTTCCGCCGGATCCTCACCGAGCTTACGAGCGATGATAACACTTTAAAGGGCCGCTTTTCGACCCCGTAACATAATATATGCCGGCAACAGGGGTGTCAATAAATCCCCGGTAGTAATCACCTGAGCGATCTTCCACCTTCCGGACGCCGTGACCCCGGGGAAAATAGGGGTCGCCCCGCTGCCGCACCGGGAGGCGCGGGCGACACCGCCGCTCACCGGCCCACCTGCTGGTAGACGAGGAGCAACCCGTAAAGGGTGAGCAGGGGGTCGTGATGTTGCACCGTACGGCACTCGGAGACCACCACCTCCGCCAGGCCCCCCGTGGCGATGACCGCGGTTTCCCCGCCCAGTTCCTCCTTCATCATGTCCACGATGCGGTCCACCTGGCCGGCGAAGCCGAAGACGATTCCCGACTGAATGCTCCACGAGGTGTTCTTGCCGATGACGGAGGGGGGGCGCTGCAGCTCCACCTTGGTGAGGCGGGCCGCGGCGGAGAAAAGGGCCTTGGAGGATATCTCTATGCCGGGGGCGATGGCGCCCCCCAGGTACTGCCCCTGGCCCGAGACGGCGTCGAAGGTGGTGGCGGTGCCGAAATCCACCACTATGCTCGGCCCCCCGTAGCGGCGGAAGGCGGCGACGGCGTTCACCAGGCGATCCGGACCCACCTCGCGGGGGTTCTCCACCAGCACCTCGATGCCCACGTCCAGGTTGTGTCCCAGGATGAAGGGCTCGAATTCCCAGTATTCCCTGGTCATGTGCTCCAGGGCGGTGGTGGCGGAGGGAACCACCGAGGAGATGATCACGGCGTCGAAGCTGGCGAATGACAGTCCCTTCAGACCCAGGAAACCCTGGTAATAGAGCGCCAGCTCGTCCCCCGTCTTGTTGGCGTCGGTGGAGATGCGCCAGTGGCCCACCAGTTCCTCTCCCTCGTATGCGCCTATGACCGTCTGCGTATTGCCCACGTCGATGGCCAGCAGCATTTCCTGCCTCCCCCTTCCCTTCCTGTACCTCGTCCTCACCTGTCGCCGCTCGTCACAGCTCCAGCTCCAGGGCGATGTCCAGGGCGCGCGCGCTGTGCGTAAGCGCGCCCACGGAGATGTAATCCACGCCGGTCGCCGCGTAAGCGGCCACGTTTTCCAGGTTTATGCCCCCCGAAACCTCCAGTTTCACCCTGCCCGCCGCGGCGCGCACCGCTTCCTCCACCTCCTCCACGGACAGGTTGTCCAGCATGACCACGTCCGCTCCGGAGCTTATGGCGTCCTCCAGGTCCGCAAGGTCTTGCACCTCCACCTCTATGCTCATACCGCCGTCCAGGTTCTCGCGTGCCCGCCGCACCGCCTCCGCAACCCCGCCCACGGCCGCGATGTGATTGTCCTTGATGATGACGCCGTCGTAAAGGCCGAAGCGGTGGTTCCTCCCCCCGCCGGCACGCACGGCGTATTTCTCCAGCACGCGCAGCCCCGGCGTGGTCTTGCGCGTGTCCAGCACAGCCGCACCGTGCGGCGCGGCGAGGGCAACGAACGCCGCGGTCAGGGTGGCGATGCCGGAGAGCCTCTGCAGGAAGTTGAGGGCCGTCCTCTCCCCCTCGAGGATGGTGGATGCTTCTCCCTCCACCACCGCCAGCTCGCTGGCCGGCGACACGCGTTCTCCGTCGCTGACCAGGGACTGGAACCTCACCCTGGGATCGAGCAGGCGGAAGGTCATGGAAGCCAGGGGCAGGCCGGCCACCACCCCCTCCTCACGCAGTAGGATGACGCCCTTGGCGCGCCGGCCCTCCGGGAGCACGGCGCGGGTGGTTATGTCCCCCGTGCTCTTCAGGTCCTCGTCCAGCGCACGCCGCACGATATCAAGGCACGCGTGCTTGAATTCCTCGTCCATGCCGGGCCTCCACGCTAGGCATCCTTCTCCCACCGGTAACCGGAGGCGGTCAGGCTCCCCACCGGCCTCAACTCCCAGGATAAACCATGTTCCTTCCAGGCGAAAACGATGTGGCGCCTCCAGAACTCCGCCATGCCGGGGAAATCCACGCGGAAATGGCAGCCGCGGCTCTCCTCGCGCATGCCCGCCGCCTTCACCATGAGGGAGGCGAGCATGATCATGTTCTGCAGCTCGAACCCCTGCGGGTTAAGGTACTCCACCCCGAGCACCTCGCGGTTCTTGTCCAGGAAATCCTCCGCCTCCTCGAGGCTCTCACGGCTGCGGCGGAAGCCCACGCAGTCCTGCATGACCTGCTGGAGGGTACGCCGCAGGAGGACTATGTCCACGGGCACGTGCCGCCTTCTCCTGCGGAAAGACACCGTTTCCGCCGCGCCGGGAAGCTCCCGCGTTTCCTCCAAGGCCTTCTCCAGGTCCTGCATTATGCGCCATCCGAACACGAGGCCCTCGAGGAGGGAGTTGGAGGCGAGGCGGTTCGCGCCGTGCACGCCGGTGCATGCCACCTCGCCGCAGGCGTACAGTCCCCTCACGCGCGTGCGTCCGTACAGGTCGGTGACCACTCCTCCGCTCATGTAATGGGCTGCGGGAGAAACGGGTATGGGCCTCTCGGTTATGTCCAGTCCCGCCTCCAGGCAGTGGCGGTATATGGAGGGGAAGCGGTCGCGCAACTTATCGGCAGGGATGCGCGTGGCGTCGAGGAAGAGGTGGTCGCGGTCGAGTTCTTTCATGACCCGCACCATCTCGTTGACCACCACGTCGCGGGGCGCCAGGTCCTTCAGGGGATGCACCCCCTCCATGATCCTCCTGCCCCTGTGGTCCACGATCACCGCGCCCTCGCCGCGCAGGGCCTCGCTGATCAGCCAGCGCGGCGTCTCCGGTATATGCAGGGCCGTGGGGTGGAACTGCAGGAACTCCACGTCTGCCACCTCCGCGCCCGCGCGCAGGGCCATGGCCACGCCGTCCCCGGTGCATATCTCGGGGTTGGTGGTGACCGCGTAGAGCTGCCCCATCCCTCCCGTGGCCAGCACCACGCAGGAGGCCCGCAGGAAATGCAGGGTCCCCGTCTCGCTCTCCATGACCAGGACGCCCAGGCAGGACCCTCCCGATGTCACCACGTCTATGGCGAAGAAATCCTCGTAGGTCTGCAGGCGCTTGTTGTAGAGAAGCCTGCGGTTGAGGCAGGCCTCCAGCTCGCTCCCGGTGGCATCCCCCTGCGCATGGGCCACCCGCCTCCTGGAGTGCCCTCCCTCCATGGTGAGGTCGAGGTGACCGTCGCTCGTGTCGAAATGGGCCCCCACCTCCTCTATGAGCTCGGTGATGCGGCGGGGCCCCTCGCGCACCAGGGCCCACACGGCCTCCTCCTCGCAGAGCCCCTTGCCGGCCTCGATGGTGTCCCGGAAATGCAGCTCCGGCGAATCATCGGCGCCCAGGGCGGAGGCTATGCCTCCCTGGGCGAACTTGGTGGTGGTGGCGGTGAGGGTGGTCTTGGTCACCAGGGCCACGCGCAAACGGCGGGCTGCCCGCAAGGCCGTGGAAAGCCCCGCCACGCCGCTTCCAACCACCACCAGGTCGAAGGAAGCCGCGGGCAGGTTGTCGAGGTCGAAGTCTATGAGGTAGCGGGGAAACACCCTGCACCCTCCTCGTAAGGCCCGCGCAATCCCGCCCTATCCCAGGCTCAGCATGCGCTCCACCGCCAGAAGCGCCCGCTTCCTTATGTCCTCGGGCACGGTCACCCGCGGCCGCATCTCCGCCAGCGACCTCTCCACCTTCTCCAGGGTGATGAGCTTCATGTCCGGGCACAGGGGTTCCGCCGAGGGGAAATGGAAGGCGCGGTCCGGAAACCTCTTGCGCAGCGGGTACCCCATGCCCGCCTCGGTGAGGATGATGAACTCGTCCCCCCCGAGCCGCTCCACCGCCTGGAACATCCCCGAGGTGCTGCTCACCACGTCGGCGAGGTCGATCACCTCGGGGCGGCACTCGGGGTGGGCGATGACCGGGGCCGCGGGATGCCGCTCGCGCAATTCCTCCACCATCTCCGCCGTTATGCCGTCATGTATGGGGCAGCAGCCTTCCCAGACGATGAGCTCCCTGCCGGTCACCTTCTGCACGTATAGGGCGAGGTTGCGGTCGGGGGTGAAGATGATCTCCGGGGCGGAGATGGAGCGCACCACCTCCACGGCGTTGCCGGAAGTGCAGCAGTAGTCGCTCTCCGCCTTCACCGCCGCCGTGGAGTTCACGTAGGTCACCACCACCGCCTCGGGATGCAGTTTCTTCAACGTGCGCAGCCCCTCCGGCGTGACGGTGTCCGCCAGGGGACAACCCGCCCCGGGCTCGGGCAGCAGGGTAACCTTGTCCGGGTTTATGATGGCCGAGGTCTCGGCCATGAAATGCACACCGCAGAAGACGATGACCTCCGCATCCACCGCCGCCGCCTGGCGGGCGAGGCCCAGGGAATCGCCCACGAAATCGGCGATGTCCTGCACCTCCGGCCGCTGATAGTTGTGGGCGAGGATGACCGCATTGCGTTCCCTGCGCAGCACGTCTATGCTGCGCGAGATGTCGCTAAGATCTTCCATGCAGACCTCCGTGAAGGGTTTTATCCGTAAATCCTTCCGGCCCGGGGCCGGCGTCGCGGACGGCTTTCAAAGTGTAGTATATAAAAAATGGGGGCATAATCCCCCGCCCGTTCCCCCGGACTCGCGCGTTCAGCATATGTCGTCCGCAGCCACGTGATCCTCGACGTGGCTCACGCGGTTGAGCTCGTCGACGTAGACGATGCGGGGCCGGAAAAGGTGGGCCTCCTCCTCGTCCACCATGCTGAAGGAGAAGATGATCACCTTGTCGCCCCTGTGGATGAGTCGCGCCGCCGCGCCGTTCATGGTGATGGTACCCGAACCCGGCACGCCCCCGATGACGTAGGTCTCGAGGCGGTTGCCGTTGTCCACGTCCACCACCATCACCTTCTCGTAGGGAAGGAGGTCGGCCTCCCGCATGAGTTCCTCGTCGATGGTGATGCTGCCCACGTAGTGCAGGTCGGCGTCCGTGACCGTGGCCCTGTGGATCTTGCTCTTGAGCATGATGCGCTGTCTGGCCATCCCTCGACCCTCTCGCGCTCTCTCCTAACCCTCTCCTCTCCGCATCCCGCACACCGATTCCGCATTCAATATAACATAAACGCCGCTCCTTTTCAGGCGCGCCACCACCCCGCCGTTCAATGGATCGGCGTGTCGCGTCTCGCGGTTTAACCGCGTTCAGGAGAGGTCCAGGAGGACGTTGTCAATGAGGCGCGCCCTGCCCACGCGCGCCGCCACGGCGATGAGCACCCTGCCTCTCATCTCCGCGACCGGGCGCAGGTCCGTCCAGTCCACCGCCTCCACGTATTCCGGCCGCACCAGGGGCTCCCCCTCCAGCACCCTTCGCACGGCGGCCAGCACGGCGGCGGCGTCCCTCTCCCCCTCCCGCGCCATCTCCTCGGCCAGCCGCAGGGAGCGGTAGATGGCGGTGGCGGCCTTCCGCTCCTCCTCACCCAGGTAGATGTTGCGCGAGCTCATGGCCAGCCCGTCCTCCTCACGCACGGTGGGGCAGACCACGATGTCGATGTCGAAGTTGAGGTCCTCTACCATCTTCTGGATGACGCGCACCTGCTGCGCGTCCTTGAGGCCGAAGTAGGCGCGCTGGGCGGGGACGATATGGAAGAGCTTGGCGACCACCGTGGCCACGCCGCGGAAATGCCCCGGTCGCGACGCGCCGCACAAGCCCTCCGTGATCCCCTCCACTTCCACGTAGGACAGGTAGGGTTGCGGGTACATATCTTCCACGCCGGGGTGGAAGATATAATCCACGCCCACCTCCTCGGCCATCCTCGCGTCGCGGGCGAGGTCGCGCGGGTAATCCTCCAGGTCCTCTCCCGGCGCGAATTGCGTGGGGTTCACGAAGAGGCTCACCACCACGCGATCGTTTTCCGCGCGCGCGGCCTTCATGAGGGAAAGATGGCCGGCGTGGAAGAAGCCCATGGTGGGCACGAGGCCCACCGTCTCTCCCCCGGCGCGGTGGTCCAGCACCAGGTTCCTCATCTCCCGCGGCGAGGCGATCACCCTCACCCGCGTCCTCCCTGCCTCGCGAGACTTTCCATATCCTTCCATACCTCAGGCGTAATGCTCCAGGAGCTCGGCGATCTCCTCGCAGCGGGAGCGGCTCAGGTCCGCCTCGGCCAGGTCGAGGGCGTAGCGGCTCAGGGAGACGTAGACCCGCATGAGCTGTTCTCTCCCCTCCCCCTGCATGAACTCCAGGTGCCTTCGCAGCACGCCTATATCCCCCCGGGCCACCGGGCCCGTCAACGCTTTTTCCGTCCCCAGGCGGCGCAGGTTGTCCACGGTGCCCTCGACAAGGGGTAGAAGGGCCTTGAGGGCCCGCCCGCCCTCCATGCCGATCTCCTGGTACACCAGCTCCGCGGCGTGCTCGAGGGCCACCAGCAGGTTGCTGGCCACCACCGCCCCTATATGGTAGAGGACCTTATCCTTCTCCTCGAGGTAAACCGGTTCGCCGCCCAACCTGCGCACCAGCGACTCCGCCCAGGCGACGGTCCCGGCATCGCGCGCCGTCACCGCGAAGACGGAACCGGGCATCCTTTTAACCGCACCCCGCACGTCCGCGAAGGTCTGCAGGGGGTGTACGCAGGCCACGCTCGCGCCCCGTTCCTCCGCCGCCCTCAACACGTCCAGCCCCAGGGCCCCGCTCATGTGCACCACGTGGTCCCCCCTACCCACCGCGCCGGCGCTGCTCAGGGTGAGGCAGGTATCGGCGATGAGGTCGTCGGGGGTGGTGATGACGAGGACGTTGCCCTTCTTCGCCGCCTTCACCACGTCGGTGGTGAGAGAGACGTCGCGAAGGTAAGCGGCGGCCCGCGCCAGGGATTCCTCGCTGCGACAGGCCACGGCCCTGACGTCCTCGCCGCGCCGCTGCAGGAGGTGGCCGACCGCGGTCCCCACCCTGCCCCCGCCGATGATCACGAACCGGTCAGCCCTCTTCGCCATGCCATTCCTCCTCCTCGAACCTCCCGAACCATCGGAGCCCGCCCTCTCCTCCTCCCGGACACGTGTCGCCGTCGCCCGCGGGGGCGTTTCCGCCCTGCCTCCCGCGCAGTTCCGCCAGGGGAACGGTAACGAAGTCCCGCTCATGCATGAGCGGATGCGGTATCACCAGGTCCTCCTCGTCCCACTCCAGGTCATCATAAAGCAGGATGTCCACGTCGATAACCCGCGGGCCCCACCTCACGTCCCGCACCCTGCCCAGGGCATCCTCCACCTCCCGGCAGGCCTCCAGCATACCCCTGGGGTCTCGCTCGGTGATGACCAGGGCCACCATGTTGAGGAAAGGGGGCTGTTCCAGGAAACCCCAGGGCTCGCTCTCGTAGAGGGAGGAGACCTCGCTCACCCTCACCCCCGGTTTGGCCTGCAGAAGCCTCAGCGCCGCGAGGAGGTTCTCCCTGCGGTCCCCGAGGTTGCTCCCCAATCCCAGGTATACCCGGTGTCGCTCAGGACCGCTCATCGCGCCCGAAGGACATCTCCACCGCCACCTCCCCCACCTCGCATCTCATGGGGGCTTCCGGCTTGCGCACGCGCACCAGCGCGGAGATGGCGGAAGTTTTTTCCATGATGTGTTCGCCTATCCTGGCGGCCAGGGTCTCGATTAGATCGTGACGGTCACCGGTGACGATGGCGTGAACATCGCCCGCAAGCGCGTCGTAATCCACGGCCCGGGAGAGGTCGTCCTCGCGTACGGCCGCGTCGGCGTCGTATTCCAGCTCGATGTCCACGAGGAAGACCTGGCCCCGCTCGCGCTCCCGCGGCGTGCAGCCATGGTAGGCGAAGGCACGCAGCCCGCTGACGACGACCTTTGCCGTGCGTTTCATGCCTCTCCCCTCGTTCCACATCATAACATCCGGCCCGCGCGGCGGGCAGCCCGCCCTCGCGGCCGCCTCCCTGCGGCGGAATCCGCACTGGGTCCCGCGCTCACTCTATCCTCGCCGCCGTCAGGGTGTCCGTGCTCTCCAGGGAGTCCACCACTTCCATGCCCTTGATGACCTTGCCGAAGACGGTGAAGTAGGCGTCCAGGCCCACCGCGTCCTGCTTGAGGATGTAGAAGTCGGTGGTGGCGGAATCCGCCTGCGGCTGCTGCGTCTGGGGGTCCGTGGGCTTGTACATACCTACCATCCCGCGCAGGTTGGAGAGGCCTGTCTCGTCCTGAACCGGCGTTACTTCCTGGTCCTTCGCCATGGCCTCCTGGAGTGCCGCCTGGTCCGGTTCCGACTCCCCGTACGCGGCCATGAGGGACTGGTAGTGGCTGCCGGTCTGCACCACGAAGTCCTCCACCCTGTACCAGAGGAGGCCGTCGTAGAAACCCCGGCTCGCCAGGTCGCTCACGTGCTGCACGGTGAGCGGCGCCTCGTTGCCGTAAAGGCCTATGACTATCTCGCCCTTGCTGGTCTCCAGCACCAGCCTGGAGGTGACCTTTGGGCCCGCTTCCTCCTTCTTGAGGTGGTTCACCAGCAGCACCAGGGCCACGGTGATGCCGATGGCCGCGATGAAGAAGACGATCATCATCACGCGGCGCAGCAGCTCCTTCTTTTCCTCCTTGCGGCGCCTGGCCTCTTCCTCCTTCCTCTGCTGCTTGAGCTTCTGGGCTCTACCCACTTGCGCTCCTCCCTCGCTCCTTCCCGGGACGTGTCTCCGGACTTCCGTGCGGGTCCTGATCATATGTCAATCGTTTCCGGGTAACTCCCCCTTGCCCACAAGGGCGTCGGCGACCCGCACCACGCGAACCATCTCCCTGACGTCGTGCACGCGCACGATGTCCGCGCCTCCCGCCACCCCCAGGGCGACGCTGGCCGCCGTGCCCTCAAGCCTCTCCTCCACGGGCAGGTCGAGGATCATGCCGATGAAGGACTTGCGGGAGGTGCCGAGCAGCAGCGTGTAGCCGAGGGACTTCAGCTCCGGCAGCCTCCTCACTATCTCCAGGTTATGCCGGAGGGTCTTGCCGAAGCCTATACCGGGGTCCACGATGACGGCGGCGGGATCGGCGCCCGCCTGCACCGCCGCCTCCGCCCTCTCGCGCAGGAAGGCGGCGATCTCTCCCACCACGTCCTCGTAATGGGGCTGTGCCTGCATGTCCTTGGGCAAGCCCTGCATGTGCATGAGGCAGAACGGCACCCTCCTCTCCACCACCAGGGGAAGCATCTCCGCATCCAGGCGCATGGCGCTGATGTCATTGACCATGGCGCAGCCGGCATCGAGGGCGCGGCGGGCCACCTCCGCCTTGGTGGTGTCGATGGAGACCGGGACCCCGGCGCGCTCCGCCAATCCCTCCACCACCGGCATGACGCGGCGCAGCTCCTCGTCGAGGGATATGAAGTCGGAGCCTGGCCGCGTGGACTCGCCTCCCACGTCGAGGATGTCCGCCCCCTCCTCCACCAGGCGCAGCCCGTGCTCCACGGCGGCCCGATGCTCGAAGAACCTCCCGCCATCGGAAAAGGAATCGGGCGTGACGTTGACCACGCCCATGACCAGGGTCCTCTCGTCCAGGCGGTATTCCCTGCCCCCCAGTTTCAGCACCCTCTCGCCCTGCTGCCGGGTGAGCCCCAGCACCTCCTCCAGTTCCGCGGCAAGGGCCTTGAGGCCGAAGGGCTGCTCCTTCAGCCTGGCCACGAGCAGGCGGAAGTGCTTGAGGGTCCCCGAGATGAGCGCCGGGACATCCTTATTCCCGTAGTCGAAAACATCGCGGGGCAGGCTCACCTCGCCCCCCAGCGCGAGCATGTTCTGCTTGAGGATGTTCGCCGCACGCGCGTCCAAACCGTCCACGCGCACCACCCTGTGCACCAGCTTGGGCGCCATGATGGCGCGCCCCCTGTCGCTGGGCGCGATCTCGTCCAGGCGGGCAAAGGCCTCCCGCATGTCGCGCACCTGGAGCAGGCGCGGATTGTATCTCACTTCACCACCCCGGGTCGTTTGTTTTCATCCCCTCGTTCTTATCCCGCCCGTAAAAGGCGCGGGTTATGTCTCGCTCCACCACCTCGCCGCCGCGATCATTTCCTTCCATGATTTACCATACAACGCCGACCTCGCGGTGAGAACCCGGAGGCCGCGGGCCATCCCGTCCTGCTGCAGGCGGAACGCTGCCCCCTCCGCGGACTCCCTCTCCTTCACTACCACGAAAAACCCCGCACGGCGAAAGGCCGCGTCTCGCCTCAGCTCTTCTGGCGGATGAGGGACATGGCCTCCGCCCGGGAGGCGGCGTTGGTGTGGAAGGTCCCCCTCACCGCCGAGGTGATGGTAAGGGTCCCGGGCTTCTTGACCCCCCGCATGGACATGCAGAGGTGCTCCGCCTCGATGACCACCAGCACCCCGCGGGGGCGCAGGGCCTTGACCAGCGTGTCCGCGATGGTGGTGGTCAACCGCTCCTGCACCTGCAGGCGCTTGGAAAGGACGTCCACCACCCTGGCCAGCTTGCTGATGCCGGTGATCTGCCCCTCGGGACCGGGGATGTAGGCCACGTGGGCCTTGCCCAGGAAGGGCATCATGTGGTGCTCGCATATGGAATAGAGCGGGATGTCCTTGACCACGATCATCTCCTCGTGCTCCTCGGTGAACATGGCCTGGATGACGCTGATGGGATCGACGTCCATGCCGCAGAGGATCTCCTCGTACATCTTGGCCACGCGCTCCGGGGTGTCAAGCAAGCCCTCGCGTTCCAGGTCCTCCCCGATCCCCTCCAGGATCAAGCGCACGCCCTGCTTTATCTTTTCCCTGTCCACGGCCACCTCCTTCGGGATTTTCCCGCCTATTATATCGCAAACGTGCCGCGGGAACCTCCGCGGCAGGGGCCGCGGCAAGGACCGGGGAAAGATGCGCTCCCGCGGCGGTGCGCGGCAAGGATATCCGGGTGATCCGGCGGGAAGCGGGTGGTCGCCGAGCATCACGCCGTGCGCGTGCCCGGCGCCGGGGCGGCGCGCGTCACTCCGGCTGCGGGAGGGGCTTTCCCCGGAAGGGGGAGGGGGCCCTGGACTCGTCCTTCACCGTGGAGGGGACCTCCGCCTCGGCGGCCTCGCCCCCGCCCTGCGGCGCCAGCTCCCTTCCCTCGAGCAGGGCGACGAGCTCTTCCTTCTCCAGCGTCTCGCGCTCGATGAGGGCCCTCGCGATGTTGTCCAGCTTCGCCCTGTTCTCGCTCAAGATGACCCCGGCGCGCGCGTAGGCCTCGTCCACGAGGCGCCTCACCTCGCGGTCGATCTCGTAGGCGACGTGGTCGCTGTAGTCCTGGTGGGTCACAAGGTCCCTTCCCAGGAACACCTCGCCCTGCTTCTGTCCCAGGGTGAGGGGCCCCAGCTTCTCGCTCATGCCGAACTCGCACACCATCTTGCGGGCGAGCTTGGTGGCCTTCTCGATGTCGTTCTGGTCGCCGGTGGTGAGCTCCCCGAAGACCATCTCCTCCGCCACGCGCCCGCCCAGCAGCATGGCCAGCTCGTCCACCAGCTCCGACTTGGTCACCAGGTACTTGTCCTCGGTGGGCAGGGTGAGGGTGTAACCGAGCGCCTGGCCGCGCGGGATGATGGATATCTTGTGCACGGGGTCGGCGTTGGGAAGCTCGTGGGCCACCAGGGCGTGCCCGGCCTCGTGGTAGGCGATGATCTCCTTCTCCTTGTCGCTGATGAGGCGGGTGCGCCGTTCCGGGCCGGCCACCACGCGGTCGATGGCCTCCTCCATCTCCTCCATGTCCAGCTTCTTCTTGCCGTGGCGGGCGGCCAGCAGGGCGGCCTCGTTGACCAGGTTGGCCAGGTCCGCGCCCGTGAAGCCGGGCGTGCGCCGCGCCAGCACCTCCAGGTCCACGTCTTCCGCCAGGGGCTTGTCCCGCGTGTGTACCTTGAGGATGTCGATGCGCCCCTGCAGGTCGGGCCGGTCCACCACGATCTGGCGGTCGAACCTGCCCGGGCGCAGCAGCGCCGGGTCCAGTATGTCGGGCCGGTTGGTGGCGGCGATGAGGATGACGCCGGTCTTGGTGTCGAAGCCGTCCATCTCCACCAGGAGCTGGTTGAGGGTCTGCTCGCGCTCGTCGTGCCCTCCGCCCAGGCCCGCCCCGCGGTGCCTGCCCACGGCATCGATCTCGTCCACGAAGACGATGGCGGGGGCGGAGGCCTTGGCCTGCTCGAATAGGTCGCGCACGCGGGAGGCGCCGACGCCCACGAACATCTCCACGAAATCGGAGCCCGAGATGGAGAAGAACGGCACCCCGGCCTCGCCCGCCACCGCCTTTGCCAGCAGGGTCTTCCCCGACCCGGGCGGCCCGTAGAGGAGCACGCCCTTGGGGATCTTCGCCCCCAGGGCCTGGAACTTGGCGGGGTTGGCCAGGAAGTCCCGGATCTCGCGCAGCTCCTCCACCGCCTCGTCCACCCCGGCCACGTCCTTGAAGGTGACCCGCGGCTGGTCCTTGCTCATCAGCTTGGCGCGGCTCTTGCCGAAGGACATCACCTTGCTCCCCCCTCCCTGCATCTGCTGGAAGAGGAAGAAGAAGAGCACCACGATGAGCAGGAAGGGCAGCAGGTTGAGCACGATACCCAGGAAATCGAACCCTCCCTGGTTGTCCACCTTTACCTCGAGGTTGCGGTAGGAGGCGTACTTCTGCATCTCCTCGGCGCTTCCCGACGTGGCCCTTGCACGGTAATCGTTTATCTTGTTAACCAGGTCGCTGGTGTAGTCCGCCGGGAAGTTGACCTCGAACTCCTCGCCTCCCTGCAGGGTGCCCACCACCACGTGGTCCTTGTCCTTGATGGTCAGGGTAGCGATCTCCCCCGCCGCCAGCTTGTCCTCGAACCAGCTCAGGTCGTGCGTCTTCTTGGTCCCGAAGATGCTGGGGGACTTGGTCCACACCAGGATGATCACGAAGGCTATGACCAGGTAGAAGATGGCCGTGCGCCATACTTTCTTGTTTCCGGGGTTCAATTCCCGCCCGCTCTCCTTTCTTCCACGCTTTCCTCTCCGTCTTTCACCGCGCTTTCCCTCCCCGACCAAGGGCTTTCTCTCCCCGTCCGCCGCCTCTAACCACCCATGTTATCCCGGCCGCCGACGGGACCCCCTGATATGCATCCTCGACCCTTACTATAATGTCGGCATATTTCCGCGCAAGGTGAGCCCGGCGCCCCGCAGCCGCTATTCCGAACCCGCCTCCTCCAGCACACCCACGAAGGGAAGATGGCGGTAACGTTCCGCGTGGTCCAGGCCGTAACCCACCACGAAGACCATGGGGATGTCAAAGCCGCAGTACTTTACCTCCAGGTCCACCTTACGCGCCTCCGGCTTGTTGAGCAAGGCGCATATCTCGAGCGAGGAGGGCTTTCTCTGCCGCAACATGTCCGCGATGTAACTCAGGGTGAGGCCGGTATCCACGATGTCCTCCACCAGGAGGACATCCCTTCCCCCGATGTCCAGGTCGAGGTCCTTGACGATGCGCACCACCCCGGAGGACTTGGTGTCCTTGCCGTAGCTCGATACGGCGACGAAGTCCACCTCCAGGGGAAGGTCGACCTGGCGTGTGAGGTCGGCCATGAAAACGAAGGCGCCCTTGAGCACCCCCACCATGACCAGGTCGCGGTCCCGGTAATCGCGGGTTATCTGCTCCGCCATCTCCCTTACCCGGGAATGGATCTCCTCCCGGGTGATGAGCGCCTTCATGCTTCGATTATAAAGGCGTGGGCCCTTTTATCCCAGCCCGCAGACGGCCTCGAAGTTGGCGTGGAAGATCATCTCCCGCTCGCGTTCGGACAGGGGCAGGGATTCTATCCGGCCCTTGATCCACCCGTAATCGTAATCCTCGCCCGGGCGCTGCTCGCCGTAAGGGCCGTCGGTGCCGTAGAGGCATTTTTCCGCTCCCAGGAAATCCACCGCCTTCCTCACGAGGTTGCGGTCCAGGTACGGGCTGGAAAGGTCGACGAAGAGGCCCTCCCTGTCCCTGATATAGGCCCACAGTTCCCTGTAATAGGGAATCCCGGCGTGGGCATAGACGATCCTCACGCCCCGGTATCTCTCCGGAAGCCTTCGGTAATCGCCGCTGCCCTTTCTCGAACCTAGGTGCACGAGCAGCGGACGCCCGTTGTCGCGGCACCATTCAGCCACCGGGTCCAGCTTCTCCACCGCGTAGCGGTGCCAGAAGGGATGGGCCTTGACCCCAACCATCCCCGGCCGCTCCATCCACCTCTCGATCTCCCGCACCGGGTCCCCGTCCGCTGCCGGGTTTACGAAGACCCAGCCGTAGAACCTGTCGGGGTATTTCTCAACCACCGCGGCCACCTCGGCGTTGTCCGGCCTTTCGATGATGCGGTACTTGTCCCAGAGGATATGAAAGTACCCCTTGCTGTCGATGAGAAAGGCGTGGTACATGAAGCGCCCCAGCGGGTTCAGATAGAGAAGGTTGTACCTGAGGAACGCGTTGCTCAGGCGTTTCACCCTGTTGCGCAGGGTGAAGGGCTCGACCATGGTAGCGATGAGGGCCGTCCTGTCGATGCCATGCCTGTCCATGGCGGCGAGCATCCTCTCCGCGGGAAACATCTCGGCGTCGTAATGCATGTGGCAATCGATGATCATCGCGCACCCCTTTCCGGATACCTCTCGGCCGTGCCGTCTCCTCCACATAGAATTATATCCCCACGAAATGAAATTATCCCCACGGCAAGAAGCGGGGTCAGCCCGCTTTCATGCCTGCCCCGACGCCCCGGCCCCCTCACTTGGAAGCGGCTTCTATGCGTATCACGGCCAGACGCCGCGTGTCGCCGGTGACCTTGAAGCGGTCGTCGATGCGATGGCCGATCACCCAGGCGATGCCGCGTCCGCATTCCAGCACCCGCACGCGGCCCCTCGCGCCGCGCGGCACCTTGCAGTCCACCAGGAAATCCTGCAGCTTGCGCATGCCCGGGGCCCCCAGGGGATGAAAGCGGTCCCCCGGCCTCACGCATCTCACCTTGAGGGGGAAGGAAAGGAGGTCGGCGTCCAGGACTGCGGTCAGGCGTTCCTCTCTCCCGGGCAGGCGGGGCGGGCCGCTGCGCGGCCTTACGGTAAGGTGCAGTTCCGCGCCCTCTTCCGGCAAGGGATAACGCCCCTCGCCCGTGACGAGCAACTCGCCCGGCGCCGTTCCTCCCGTCGCCGGCTCCGTGACTTCCCGATCGGCCAGCACCAGGCGTCCGTACTCGCGCCGCAACACCTTGTCGCCTCCCACGTCAAGGGAGGCGCAGCCGCCGGCCGCCCCCGCAAGCTCCGTGATATTTTCCATAATATGGCAATCAGGCTCCACGCCGGCGCGCCGCAGCAATCGGGCCAGGACCTGTCTCCGTACGGCGGGGTGAAGGGAGAGCAGGGGCTCGAGCGCGACCTCCACGCCCTGCCTGCTCTCCACGAGCAGCTCTCCCTCCGCCTCCACCGCGAGGCCTTCGAGGAGCTCGCCCACCTCGCGCAGCGCCTCGGCCTCGCGCAGGAGCACCCGCCTCACCGCCGGGTATCTCTCCTCCAGGAACGGCAGGAGCACATGCCTCACGTAGTTGCGGGGTACGGCAAGATCGCGGTTGGTGGGATCCTGCAACGGCGTGAAGGGCAGGAAGGGAACGTAAGCCTCGATCTCCCGCCTCCAGACCTCGATCAGTGGCCGGATATAGCGGTCCCGCCGCGGAGGTATGCCGCCCAGCCCCCCGGGGCCCGCGCCCGCGAAAAGGCGCAGGAGCACGGTCTCCACGCGGTCGTCCGCGGTATGGCCGGTGGCCAGGCCCTGCGCTCCCGTGCGCTCCATCTCCCTTGCGAAGGCGCGGTAACGCGCCTCGCGCGCGGCTTCCTCGGGGCTCATGCCACTCTCCCGCGCCGGCACGTCCACCTTCTCCGCGTGGAATGGGAGCCGGTAACGCGCGGCCACCTCCTCCACGAAAGCGGCCTCCTCACCGGACCGCGGGCGCAGGCCGTGGTCAACGTGCAGAACGGTGAGGGTCACACCCTCCAGCGGGGCGAGCTCGTTCAGCACGTCGAGGAGCACCAGGGAGTCGGCCCCACCGGACACGGCCACCACCACCCGGTCGCCTGGCCGCAACATGGACCAGCGGCGCAGCGTCATGCTCACCCTGTGTATGACGGCGAAACGCTCTTTCTCCCAGCGCAAGGTCCGCCTCCCATCCCCCGTTCCGCTCGGCCGGCCCCGCAGGGCAACCCGCGGGGGCAAACCGCCTCGCGTGAAGAACGGGGCGCCCCGCAGGCCGGTCCCGCGACGCGGGCCCCCGGCGACAGCGGTGAGCCGCCCTCCGTTCCCTCACGTACTCCGTTCATTTATGTAGCCCGCCCCCTTACGTGGACTGTCCCCTTACGCCCCCTTGCGTAGACTGTCTCCTTATCGCTCAGTCAAGGTGTTCTCTTGTCAACAATTATTATCCCATTATCCCATTACCTCACCATGCGTTCGTGATCTTCCGATCATCCTCATCAGAACGTCATCAGAACGCGACGCAGTCCGCGTACCAGGGGCCGCACGCCCGATACCCGGCGCCACGAAGGGGTTTTCTCGAAACGGTGACGGGGAGGCGACCGCCGTCGGTTACCGCGGCCGGCTCAGTTCCCGCTCCCCATCATGAGAACGGCGGAACCGGCACGCCCGGCAACGCGAAGGGGCATCCCGGGAGAGGCCGCCATGAATGCGGCGAGGAAGCCCTCCGCCTCCTCGCGCGGCAGCAGGCGGGGCCTGCCGTCCTCGACCAGCAGGGGTTGGATCTCCACGCCCGCCAGCTCCCCTCCCGAGAAACGACAACCCAGCAGTATCCCCCTTTTCCCCTCCTCGCTCCGGGGCGAGAACACCAGGTTTCCCAGGGAATAGAAGACGGGGGTTCCCTCGACCATCTCCGCTCCCTGCACCAGGTGGGGGTGGCATCCCACCACCAGGTCGGCGCCCGCTCCCGCGCACAGCTCCGCCAGTTCCCTCTGTCGAGGACTCACCTCCGCGCAACCCACCTCGCCCCAGTGGAGGAAGACCACGACGTAGGGGTTCTCCGCGACCGCCCTCGCGACCGCCTCACTTACGCGGGCGGGATCCGCGCAGGCTATCCCCGGCGTGGATTCACCCGCGCCGTAGGAAGCCGGCGCCACGTCGCAGAAGGCAAGGAGGGCGAGGCGCGTGCCGTCCTTTCCCTTCAGCACCAGGGGCTGCTCGGCCGCCTGCAACGATGGCCCCGCTCCCACCGAGGAGACCCCCACCCCGTGCAGTATGTTCAAGGTCTGCTCGAGCCCGGGGGAACCGTAGTCCATGACATGGTCGTTGGCCAGGCACACCGCGTCCACCCCGGCTTCCGCCATGGGGGGCGCGCAGGCGGCATCGCCGCGCATGAAGCTCGCGTCCTGGTCGGGGTTGGCCTGTCCCGGGCGGCACAGCGGCCCTTCCAGGTTGACCACCGTGAAATCGTAGTCCCGCAGCAGTGACGATATCCCCTCCCACGGGTAGGCTTCCCGCCCTCCCGCCACGAGGTCCTCCACCCCCAGGCAGAAAGCAACATCACCCCCCAGCGCCAGGGTGATACTTCCCGGGGCCGCCGTATCCTCCCCGGTCCCGTCCGGCTCCTGCGGCAGCGCCACCTGTCCCCGGGTCACGGTCTCCCCTCCCCCCTCCTTCCGGGAGGTGGCCATGAAAACGAGGAAAACGAGGAGGAACAGGCACAAACAGGAAGTGGCGAGAAAGACCGCCTGCCTGCGGGCTATGCGCCTCTGCAACCGGCTCCTGGCCGTCCTCCTCCCCGCCGTCAACCCTCGCTCCCTTCTCCCGCCGGCCCGCCCGGCCCTTTCCCCACTACGCCAGTCCGCTTACGGGACCGCGAAAGGCCGCCTTCCCCATCAATGATAACGCAAAACCGCCTCCTTTTTCCCGTGGGAGCCTCCCCTGGGATGCTTCCCCGGCGGGGCTTCCCCGCCATGGATTCCCCCTGGATGCGGCCCGCGGAAGATCCCCCACGGGGGCGGCCCCGCCCGCGTGCTACTGACTTCACTGCCGGCGGGCGCCCCGCCGCACCGACCTCCCCGCGCCACGGCCGGGCCTTTCCATTCCCAGCATGGAGTAGATCCCGTCCACGTCCAGCGCCGCGCGCACCTCGTCGGCCAGGAGGTCGAGCTGTCCTTCCCGCTGCCGCGACCAGTCCTCCCCCACGCCCACGGGCTCCATCCCCCTCCTCCCGCGCAGGAAGTCGAGGAAGGCCTCTCTCAGGAAGCGGTTCTCGAAGAGCCCGTGCAGGTAGCAGCCGAAAACCGGGAGTTCCCCGTGCACCGCCCCATCCTCCACCCGTGCCGCCGAGCCGCCGCGCTCCACGATGAGGAGGGGCGCCTCGCCTTCCACGCGTGTACGCCCCATGTGGATCTCGTACCCGTAAAGCGGCGGCCGCGAGGGGCCCAATCCCAGCCATGGCACCTCCTTCCTCGCCACCGCCTTCACGAGGTGCGTGCTCTTGCGGCGCGCCATCACCGTATCCACGGGCAGCAGGCCCAGTCCCTCCCTGCGCGCGGCATTTCCTTCCACTCCACCGGGATCGCTGATGCTTCTCCCCAGCATCTGGTAACCACCGCAGATGCCCACCACGGGGACCCTCCAGGAGGCCAGGCGCACCGTCGCCGCGGCCAGGCCGCTCTCCTCGAGGAAGGAGAGGTCGCTCGCGGTGTCCTTGCTGCCCGGGATGACGACGGCATCGGGGACTCCCAGGTCGGAAGCGCGCGCCACGTAGCGCACCCTGACGCCGGTTTCCGCCTCCAGCGGCTGGAAATCCGTGGTATTAGAAATATACGGCAACCTCAGCACGGCGATATCCAGGCAGCCGGGTCCCTCCTCCCGGCCCGCTCCGCGGCGACGCGCGGCCTCCACTGCGACGGAGTCCTCCTCTTCGAGGGCGAGGTCCTCGAGGTAGGGTATGACCCCGAGCACGGCCTTGCCGGTCCTTTCCTCCAGCCAGCGCAGGCCGTCTCCCAGGAATTCCCTCTCGCCGCGGAACTTGTTTATCACCAGCCCGCGCACCAGTTCCCTCTCCCACGGCTCCAGGAGCTCCAGGGTCCCCACCAGGGAGGCGAACACCCCGCCGCGATCGATATCCCCCACCAGTATCACCGGCGCGTCGGCCTCCCTGGCCATGTGCATGTTGGCGATATCCCCCTCTTTCAGGTTCACCTCGGCCGGGCTGCCCGCCCCCTCCATGACCACGATGTCATGCGTTGCGCGCAGCCTCCCGAGCGCCGCGAGGACGCGGGGGAGGAGATCCCGCACCCGCTCACGGTAAGCCATCGCGTCGAGGTGACCCACGGCCCTGCCCTCGAGGACCACCTGTACCCGCCCCCCGGAGGCGGGCTTGAGCAGGAGGGGGTTCATGTCGGTATGGGGGCGCACGCCGGCCGCCTGCGCCTGCAGCACCTGGGCCCTCCCCATCTCCCCTCCCTCATCCGTGACGTACGAATTGAGGGACATGTTCTGGGACTTGAAGGGCGCCACCCGCCACCCGTCCCGGGCGAAGATGCGGCACAGTGCCGCCACCAGCACGCTCTTTCCCACGTGGGAGGAGGTCCCCTGGACCATCAGGCAACGCGCCGCAAGACGTTTCCCGTCCAACCTTTCCCCTTGGCCATTACCGGCTCTTACCATGTACTACCCGCCATTATCCGGCGCCGTCGGCAGCTGCCGTCATCCTTCGCGGCGAAAGCGGCGCCGCCGGCTTCCCCGCCTCGAAAAACGCCCTTCGGGTAAACGCCCTTCGTCGTCCTGGCTTCCGCTCATACGACGTCCGAACGGTCGCACCCGGCTATTCCCCTTCCCCGCCGTCCTTTTCGCCATCGCTCGCTCCCCTTCCCGCGCCGGCTCCCCCGATGGGGTCACTTTCCACGCGCATGAGCGCCTCGGCGAGCGCGCCCCTGTCCCGCAACTCCACAGCGCCTTCCTCCACCAGGCGCCGGTACGCCCGCGAGGCCGCGCCTCCCGTGTGGTCCCGCTCCGCGATGGGCGTGGGGGAGTAGAGGAAGACCTTCTTCCCCCAGAGCAGCGCCTGCAGGGCGGCCTCCAGGTTGACCAGGTTGCCGGGCCCCACGTGCAGGTCGGTGACCACCACCGCGTCCGCCTCCCGCATCGCCTCCAGGTTCGCCGCATGCGCCTCCTGGGAAATGCGGGAGAAGGGCGCCTCGGTGACCAGGCGCAAGCCCAGGGCCCTCCCCACCTCCTCGTCCCCGTCCCCCAGGTTGAGGACCCCGGCGGAGACGTAGCATCCCGCCTCCAGCAGCTCCCGCATGAGGGAGGCGCCGCTCGCACCCCCGCAGACCAGGTGCACGCGCGGGCCGGTGAAGCGGGCGCCCTCGGAGACGGGCAGGAAGATGACGTGGGGCTTCTCGGTGACCGCGTGCCGGGTGACGATGGCCTCCACCCCGAAGACCTCCCTGAGGTTGGCGGGGGTGAGCACCTCGGCCGGCGTTCCGCGCGCGAACTCCCTGCCGCGGCGCAGGATGATCAATTCCCGGCAGTACTGCGAGGCCAGGTTGACGTCGTGCATGACCATGATCACGGCCAGGCCCTCCTCGCACATGGCGGCGAGCAAAGCGAGTAGGGAGAGCTGGTGGTTGATGTCCAGGTGCTGGGTGGGCTCGTCCAGGAGCAACAAGCCGGTCTCCTGGGCCAGGGCCTGGGCGATGACCACACGCTGGCGTTCCCCTCCCGAGAGCTCGGTCACGGGGCGGTCCGCGAGGTGCCAGACGTTGGCCCTCTCCATGGCCAGCCTGGCCGCCTCAAGGTCGCGGGGCCCGACGCCCTGCAGGCGCCCCAGGTGGGGATTCCGCCCCATGAGCACCACCTCCAGGGCGGTGAAGGCGAAGGAGACGTTCGCTTCCTGGGGGACCATGGCCAGGTCCCTGGCCACGCTCTTCGCCGGCAGGGAATAGATGTCCTCTCCCCCCAGGAGCACCATCCCCTCCCTCGGCCGCAGGGCGCGGGAAAGCGCCCTGAGGAAGCTGGTCTTCCCCGAGCCGTTGGGCCCCAGGATGCCGATGAAATCCCCGGACCGCACCGTCAGGTCGAGGCCGTCCACCACGTCCTCTCCGCCGTAGGCGGCGTGCACCTCCCGCGCTTCCAGGGTCTTCCATGCGCGCAAAAGAGGACCTCCTCGCTATCTCCTTGCCCGCGCCAGGCCCGCTCGGCCCTCCGCGGTCCCCGCGCTCCGGCGGCCAAAGCGTCTCCCGCGAAACCCGCCGGATGATCCTCCTCCCGGGCCCCCTTCTTGCTTCTTCCCGTCACCTTCGCGATGCATCCTCTTCCCGACTCCTTCCAACGTCTTCCTTTTCCCGCCTCGTCCCCATTCACCGTCTCAGCCGGGCGGCCCCTGATGGTTCCCGCCTTGAGACGCCTTTTCCCCGCCCCGCGCACGCGGTCTTTTCCCCGCCCCGCGCACGCGCAGCATCCTTAACTCCTTCATTCCATCATAAGACCGCGCGCCTCCTCCGCTTGAGCAGGTAGATGAAGAACGGGGCCCCGAAAAACGCGGTCACGATGCCCACCGGGAGCTCGTTGGGGGCGATGACCGTGCGCGCCAGGGTGTCCGCGAGCACCAGGAACAGCCCTCCCCCCAGGAGGGACCCGGGCACCAGGTACCGGTGGTCGGGCCCGGTGAGAAGGCGCACGATGTGCGGGGTCATGAGTCCCACGAAGCCGATGATCCCGGAGACGGAGACCGCCGCCCCCACCACCAGCGAGGCCACGCCTATCATCAGCCACTTGAACCGCTCCACCTCCAGCCCCAACTGGGCGGCGCGCTCCTCACCCAGCAGTAACAGGTTGAGGTCCTTGCCGTAGAGGATGCTCACAGCCGACCCCACCAGCACGAAGGGCAGGACGGCGACGACCATGTCCCAGTTGCCTGTCCCCAGCCCCCCCATGAGCCAGAAGAAGATGTTGTGCATGCGGTCCTCGCTCACCACCATGAGCAGGGAGACGATGGAGGCCAGGAAGGAGGAGAGCGCGATACCCACCAGGAGCAGGGAGGAGATGGAGACCCTGCCCCCGGAACGGGCGATGAGGTACACCACGATCACCGCTCCCAGCGACCCGGCGAAGGCGAAGAGGGGTACGGCGCTCAGCCCTCCCCATCCCGCCTTTATCCCGAAGAAGAAGGCGATGGTGGCGCCCAGCGCCGCCCCCTGGGAGGAGCCGATGATGCTCGGGTCGGCCATGGGGTTACGGAAGAGCCCCTGGAAGATGGCCCCGGCCACCGCCAGCCCCATGCCCACCAGGAGGGCGAGCACGACGCGGGGTAGGCGCACGGAGATGATGATGGTCTCCTCCGTGGGCGTCCAGGTTACGCCCACCAGGCGGCCCAGTAGCGGCAGGCGCTTGAGGATGATCCTGGCCGTGGTGAGCAGGGGTACGCTCACCGCCCCGAGGGCCACGGCGACCACCACCACCAGGAGAAGGACCAGCCCCAGGGCGACGAGCACCGCGGCGCGCCGCCGCTGCAGCGCCGCCAGCCGTTGGGAGACCGTGAGGGTTCCTTCCATTATTTTCCTGTTCACTCCAAAATCGCCATACCTTGAAGGGCTTTCCCGGCGACCCGACACGTTCCTGCCGCCCGCGCCCTCTCCACCCTGCCGCCCGCGCCCGTTCCCGCGAGGCCCGCAGATCGGCGCATGGCGCCAACGCAGCATCGCCTCCTTCCCGAGCGCGCGCCGAGGGCCTGCCTTTCCTCCACCGGCCATGCGGTCCGGCGGCGGAGCCCTCCGCCGCCGGAACCATGATAACGCCGATCACCGGGAAAGGTCAGGGATAAATGGCGCGGTGGATCGCCTCCAGGCCCTCGATGAGCCGTGGGCCGGTGCGGTAGACGAGGTCCTCGTCGATGACGTGGACCCTCTTCTCGCGCACCGCGTCCATGCGGTCCCACCCGGGGCGTTTGGTGATGTCGCCCGGCTCGAACATGGAGCCGCTTCCCACCAGGTAGACCTGGGGGTTCTCCGCCATGAGCCGCTCCACGCTGAACTCGTAGTAGTCGCTGTCCTCCACGTCCCCCAGGTTCTCGCCGCCCGCCAGGGACACGAGGTCGGAGATGATGCTGCTCCTCCCCGCCGTCCACACGTTGTTCTCATAGTATATCTCGTAGAAGACGCGCGGCCGCTTCTCGCCCGCCGCCTCCTTCTCGCGCACGCGGGCGGCGACGGCCTCCGCGCGGCGCTCCATGTCCTCCGCTATGCGCTCCGCCTCCCCGCTCGCGCCTGTTATCTGCCCGATGAGGCGGATGTCATCCACCGTCTGCGCGAATGTCCCGGGGTTGACGGCGAACACGGTGAGGCCCAGTTCCTCCATGCGCCCCAGCACCTCCGCCTGCACCCCCCCGGTGGCCAGCACCAGGTCGGGGTCGAGCGCCAGGATGGCCTCCAGGTTGGGGGTGGTGAAGGTGCCGATCTTGGGCTTCGCCTTGGCCTCCTCGGGGTAGTCGCAGTATTCCGTGACCCCCGCCACCCTGTCCCCCAGCCCCAGGGCGAAGAGGATCTCGGTGCAGGAGGGGGCGATGGAGACGATGCTCTGCGGCACCGCGGCGATCTCCACCTCCCGGCCCAGGTCGTCGACGAAGACCGTGGGGCGCGCTTCCCCGGCTTTCTCTCCCGTTCCGCCGCACCCGGCCGCCAGGGCCAGGGACAGCAGCAGGGCGACCAGGACGGCCGCCGTTCCCGTTCCGACACTTCTGCGTCTCAAGTGCTATCCCTCCTTCTCTCCTTTTCCCTTGGTTCCTTCCTTTTTGTCTCCCCGTTCCTCGTTTTTTTACTTCCTTTTCCGCCTGCTCCCGCCTTTGCCGGCCTTTCCGGGGCAAGGCCGCGCTTCCGCGCCTGTCCCGGGGCGAACGGTCAGGGGGACGTCTCCCGCAGGGCATCCAGCAACCTGCGGTTATCGCCCGGGCGGCGCACCGCCACGCGGAGGAAGCTCCCGTCGAGTCCCGCGAAATCGCCGCAGGGGCGTACCAGTATCCCCCTCCTTCCCAGCCTTTCCACCAGCTCGCCTGCCGCCGCCGCACCCGCCCTCGCGCGCAGCAGCAGGTAGTTGGCATGGGATGGAAACACCTGGAAAATACCGGTCTTTTCCAGCTTCACCGAGAGCTCGTCTCTCCACCTCCGCACCGCCTCGCGCGTGCGGCGCAAGTACCCCGCATCAGCGAGGCAGGCGCGCGCCGCCGCCGCGGCCACCGCGTTCACCCTCCAGGGGATGCCGCTCTCCTCCAGGCCCGCGACCAGCCCACGCGGTCCCGCCAGCCATCCCGGTCCCCGCAGGCCGGCGAGGGCGTAGAGCTTGGTGAAGGTGGAAAACACCGCCAGCCCCTCCCCGCCGGCCATCTCGAGAAGGCTGCACTCCGCCGCCTCCTCCTGCGCGCAGAAACCCATGAAGCTCTCGTCAACCGCCAGGAAGACACCCATGCGTCGGCATGCCTCGAGCAGGGGAAGGAGCTCGTCCCTCCGGTAAAGGGCGCCCGTGGGGCTGGCGGGGTTGCAGAAAAAGACCGCATCCGCCCGCGCCGCCTCGCGCGCCAGCTCCTCCGCGCGCAGACGGAAACCGTCCGCGGGGGAAAGGAGGTGATGCGCCACCCTCGCCCCCGCCAGCTCCGCCGCCCGCGCGTACTCCGTGAAAGCCGGCGCCACCACCAGCACCCGGCGCGGCGCAAGCGCCCGCGCCAGGTTGTGGATGAGCTCCGTGGAGCCGTTTCCCAGCGTGAGGAGGGAAGGGTCCTTCCCCAGGAAGCCCGCGAGCTCCGCCCTGAGAGACTCCGCCTGCGGCTCGGGGTAGGCGGGCAGCCCGCGCAGGGCCCGCCGCGCCGCCTCCAGCGCGCCGCGAGGGGTACCCAGCGGGTTCACGTTGGCGCTGAAATCCAGGAATTCCTCGGGGCGCAGGCCGTAACGGTCCGCCGCCCAGCGCAGGTCCCCCCCGTGCGCGGGATATTTCATCTTCCGCTCCCTCCTCGTCCCCCGTCTCGGGATGGCCCACGGGATGGCGCCCTGCGAGGCGCCTCCTCCCTCCGGTGGCGATGCGGTGACTTTTCCTCCCCCGTTCGCTGCCCCGGAAAAGCGCTGTGCGTGTACTCTTCCTTTCCCCGACAGTGATGCATCACCCTCTCCCTCCCCGTTCCGAAACCGTCGCGAGGAGAAGGGCCAGGAGAAGACCCAGGTGCGAGGCTGCGTTGAGCAGCCTCACCGCCTCCCGCACGTGGCGCGGCGTAAGCCCGCGCGTCCCCTCCCCTATCTCGGGCAGCACGCGGACCTTCCCCCGGTAGGTGTCCCGCCCCCCCAGGCCGACCCCGAGCGCCCCCGCGAAGGCGGCCTCGGGGTGGGCGCTGTTCGGGCTCTCGTGGCACAGGCGGTACCTCCATCCCGTCCTCCACGCCTCGCGGCCGTCCAGGCCGCAGAGGAAGGCGGCCGCGGAGACAAGCGGGATGGACATCCGGGCAGCGGGGAAGACGAAAAGGTCGTCCAGGCGCGCGCTGCACCATCCGGGCACGAGATGCCTCTCGTCGCGGTGGCCGAGCATGGAATCCAGGGTGGACGCCGCCTTGAAGGCCGTGGCCGCCGGCGCGCCGCCCAGGGCCATCCAGAGGAGGGGCGCAAGCACGCCGTCCACGTAGTTCTCCGCCACCGACTCCACCGCCGCCCGGCAGACGCCATGCCCGTCCAGGACCTCCGTGTCGCGGCCCACCAGGTCCCCCAGGAGACGGCGGGCGCGGGGGAGGTCCCCCGCCTCCAGCGCCTCCGCCACGCGCAGGGCGCTTCCTTCCAGATCCTTCCTGGCCAGGCAGGTGTAGAGCACGAGGGTCTCCAGCCACGTCCCGCCCGGCAGGGAGAGCAGGGCACGGGCGCAGAGCCACGACCCCGCCACCACCATGCCCGTCAGGGCGCAGCCCGCCCGCCGCGCCCTCTCCCCCGCGCGGTCCGCGGGTATCATCGCGCGGTCAAGAAAACCGATGCAGGCTCCCATGGCGCGCACCGGGTGCGGATAACCCCGCGGATCGCCCCACAGGGCGTCCAGCAGGTAGGCGGCGGCGATCTTCAGCGGCCTGGCCGGGCGCATATCACCCTCCCTTTAGCAGCAGGGGGACGCGACTGGCGCAGAGCAGGAGCACGCAGGCCTCGCAGAGGAAGCCCGTGGCCCCGATCACGTCCCCGGTGACCCCACCCAGGGAGCGGTGGAAATAACCCCCCAGGAGTTCGGCCAAGGCCAGCGAAAAAAGCGCGATCACCGGTACCATCATGGGAATCCTTGCCAGCAGGGCGAAGGCGGCGGCCAAAACCGCCAGGGCCAGCGCGCCGGCCCATGCCAGGTGCGCCGCCCGTGACTTCTTCACCATGGCGGCTCCCGTCCCCTCCTCCCTGGCGTAGGGGAAACGCACGCAGAGGTAGGACATGACCCATCTCCCCGCCACCGGGAAGGAGAGCAGGACCGCCCAGCGGAACCTCCCGCCCGCGCCGTCCAGCCGCGACGGCAGGGCGTAGAGGGCCGCCAGCTCGACCAGGAGCACCAGCACCAGGGCCGTCACCCCCAGTGCCCCCACCCGCGAGTCCTTCATGATGCGCAGCCTCTCCTCCCGTGACCTCCGTCCCCAGAAGGCGTCCGCGGCATCCATGAGACCGTCGTGGTGCAGCCCGCCCGTGAAGAGGGCATAGACGGCGAGGACCAGAGCGGCGGAGAGGAAGTGGGACACGCGGGGAAAGGCGCGCCCGCAGGCCCAATCCGTGGCCACCAGCGCTCCCCCCAGGACCGCGCCCGCCAGCGGAAACCAGGCGACCGCTGCGGCCAGTTCCCCCTCGCCTCCGTGCGACGCCCCCGGCAGCGGAAGCGCAGTCAGGAAGCGGAGGGCCGTCGCGGCGGCAAGCAGCGGCCGTGCGGCGCGCATCCTCCCTGCACGGTCGTTACCCGGTTCACCCTTATCGACCCGCATGGTCCCGCCCCCGTCTCCGCGCGCCGTACGCGCAGGTCGTCGTAATACGCTGATTACCATAAATTACCATGAAGCGCTCTGCCGTGCCTGTTCTCTCCTTCTTTTCCCCGTGCCCGGCGCCGGGCGGGAAGCCCGTCCCGCCCCGGAGACCCGGGGTGTGCCGCTTCCGTCCCTTCCTTTCACGCCTTTCCGTGCCTCCCGTCCGGACCCTTATCCCCGCAACCTCCTCACTCCGGCCCGGAGACGCCCGCCTCCGCGAAGGTGGCCATCTCGTCCAGTATCCTCATCGCGGCGTCCACGATGAAGAAGGCCAGGGCGGCCCCCGTCCCCTCCCCCAGCCTCATGTTGGCGCGGATGACGGGGTGCAGGCCCAGCCTCTCCAGCTGCACCGCATGGCCTCTCTCCACCGACAGGTGGGAGGCGATCATGTAATCCCTCGCCCCGGGCTGCAGTCCCGCGGCGACCAGGGCCCCCGCACCGGAGATGAAGCCGTCCACCAGCACGGGGACGCGGTCGGCGGCCGCGGCGAGCATAACCCCGGCTATGCCTGCGATCTCCAGGCCTCCTACCTTGTGGAGCACGTCCAGGGGGTCGCGGGGGTCGGGACGGTTGATCTCCAGAGCCATGCGCACCACCGCCACCTTGCGCTCCAGCCCAGCGTCGTCGATCCCCGTGCCGCGGCCGGTGACCTCCGCGGGATCGCGACCGCAGAGGCAGGCGGTTACCGCGCTCGCGGCGGTGGTGTTGCCGATGCCCATGTCTCCAGTCGCCAGCACCCTCGCGCCTTGCTCTATCTCTGCCCGCGCCACCTCCATGCCCACCCGCAATGCCTGCAGGGCCTCCTCCCGCGTCATGGCCGGTCCGCGGGCCATGTTGGCGGTGCCGGCTCTCACCTTGCGCGAGATGAGCCCCTCACCCCGCACCGGCACCTTGACCCCGATGTCCACCACGCGCACCTCGGCCCCCGCGTGGCGGGCCAGCACGTTGATGGCCGCCCCGCCGGCGAGGAAGTTCAGCACCATCTGCGCGGTGACCTCCGCGGGGTAGAGGCTCACCCCCTCCTCGGTGACCCCGTGGTCGGCGGCCATGACGATCACCGCCTTGCGGCCGGGAAGAGGGCGGGGGTCCCCGTAGATCCCGGCCAAACGCACCGAGATCTCCTCCAGGACCCCCAGGGACCCTCGCGGCTTGGTGAGCTGATCCTGGCGCTCGCGCGCCTCCCGCATCGCCTCCCGGTCTAGCTCCGGCACCGCGGCCGGGGCGGCCTCGCTGGTTCCCATTATCTACCTCCTACGGGTACGCTGACCGCTTATTTCCAGAATATTCCTTTGCCGCTATTCGGCCTTTCCGCTTTCTCGCTCTTTCGCTTTTCCGCCTCTGTCGTTTCCCGATGCCGCACCTGCCTTCCACGCCTCCAACCCTGTCCCCCATCCCCGCTCCTTCGTCACTACGCCCGTATCCCTGCCACCGCCTTGCGGCGCCCCTATTTCAGCCGCAGCGGCAGGCCCGCCGTCACCAGGTAGACCTCGTCCGCCCGCTCCGCCAGGCGCTGGTTGAGCCTACCGGCCGTGTCACGGAAGATGCGCCCCAGCCGGTAGGGGGGGACCACGCCCATGCCCACCTCGTTGGAGACCACGATGAGCGCCCGCGCGCCCTCCCGCAGCCCGTCCACCAGGGAGAGGGCTTCCTCCTCAATCTCCCGCGACCTGCGCTCCACCTCTTCCCCGGGCATGGCGTCCTCCTCCTCCACCGGCCAGTCCAGCCCGTGCGCCGCCATGAGGTTGGAGAGGTACACGGTGAAGCAGTCCAGGAGCACCACGCGGCCCTCGCGCGGCCGCGGCTCGAGGCGCACCCCGTCCGCCAGCTCCAGGGTCTCCCAGTCGCGGGGACGGTCCCTGCGGTGGCGGAGTATGCGCTCCTCCATCTCCCCGTCCCCCGCCTCGGCGGTGGCCAGGAAAGAGACGTCGCCGCCCATCTCCGCGGCGAGGCGCTGCGCGAAGCCGCTCTTGCCGCTGCGCGCCCCGCCGAGAACCAGTATCATCCTCCCCGCCATGTAGGAATCCTCCCTTCGCCTTTCCGGCGTGCTCCTTCCTCGTGCGACCTTCGCCGCGCATCCCCGCTCCCCGCCTCCCCGGCGGGTCTTCTGCGAAACGAAAACCCCGCTCTCCGACCGGAAGAGCGGGGCAGGTTCCCTGCTCGCCAGGTTTCTCCCTGGAGCGGAGAGCTCTCTGGCACCGTCCGGGCAGGTCTTCTGACTCCTGGATCTTCGCTCCGCCCCTCCTTCCCGACTTTCGTCAGTGGTCTTGCGGGGCCTCGCTCCCCAGTCACAGCGGCGCCACCGTGCCGGATTCTCACCGGCTTCCCTCTTAGCCCCGAGGGACCCGAACGGCAGCTATGCGATTGTCTCAAGGTGCGAACGGAAGTATACTATCATCCCCCCCGGGCGTAGGCAACCCACCTTATACGAGGTACCGTATAGCCCAGATCGAACGTTGGGGAGATCATCCCTTTCCTTTTGCCGGATCAGCGTGCTTTGCCAGGATGACGGGGTGGCCTCCCGACTTTTCCACCCGGAAAGCGCCCGCCGACACGACACGGCATCCTTCCGTTGGATCGTGCCCATTGGATCGTGCCCACCCGGGTTGCACGCTCCCTAAAACGGGGACCGGCTTCCCCGGTGCAGCCTTCCCCGGGGCGGCCCTTCCCGACCGAGACGGTTTTCCCGAGCCGCATCCTTCCGCTCAGGCTGCGACGTCACATCCTCTCGATGACCATGGCGATGCCCTGGCCGCCGCCGCAGCAGAGGGAGGCCAGGCCGTAACGTCCGTTCCTGTCCTTCAGCGCGGTCATGAGGGTGACCAGGATGCGTGCCCCCGTGCATCCCACCGGGTGGCCCAGGGCGATGCCGCTCCCGTAGATGTTGGTCTTTTCCGTGTCCAGCCCCAGCTCCCGGATGCAGGCCACCGCCTGCGCGGCGAAGGCCTCGTTGAGCTCGATGACATCGATGTCCGCGAGCTGCAGGCCCGCTTTCTTCAGGGCTTCCGGCACGGCGTAAACGGGCCCTATGCCCATGATGTCGGGATCCACGCCCACGTAGGAATAGGAGATAACCCTGGCCATGGGCCGAAGCCCCAGTTCCTGCGCCCGGCTCGCGGAAGCGAGCACCAGGGCGGCGGCGCCGTCGTTTATTCCCGAGGCGTTGCCCGCGGTCACCGTCCCCCCTTCCTTGAAGGCCGGCTTGAGGGAGGCCAGCTTCTCCGGGGTGGTGTCGGGCAGGGGATGCTCGTCGGTGTCGAAGACCGCCGTGCCCTTGCGGGTCTTCACCTCCACGGGAACGATCTCCTCCCTGAACTTCCCCTCCGCGATGGCCGCCGCGGCGCGTCGCTGGCTCATGAGCGCGTACTCGTCCTGGTCCTCGCGGGATACGTTGTATCTTTCCGCCACGTTCTCCGCTGTGAGGCCCATGATCAGCCCGTTGTAGGGGTCGGTGAGGATGTCCGTGAGGCCGTCCTTCATCACGCTGTTGCGCATGCGCCTGCCCCAGCGCAGGTCGTCGTTGTAGTAGGGGATGGAGCTCATGCACTCCACGCCGCCGGCGATGACCACGCCGGAGTCGCCCATCTTTATGGCCCGCGTGGCGTCCACCACCGCCTGCATCCCCGAACCGCAGGCGCGGCCCACCATGTTGCAGGGGACGGTATACGGGATGCCGGCCTTGAGGGACCCCAGTCGCACCGGCATGCACAGCTCGTCGAAGCGGTCCGCCACCTGGCCGAAGATGATCTCGTCCACGGCATCCGGCGCGATCCCGGCGCGCCTGACGGCCTCGCCGATGACGATGGAGACGAGCTCGGCGGGCATGACGTCCCTGAGGCTCCCACCGAACCTGCCCACGGGCGTGCGGCAACCGCTGATTATGAAGACCTCGTCCATCTTTTCCTCCTTCCGTTCCGCGCGACGCTTGCTTCCTTTAATCCCCATTCATTTCGGCGTTTCAACTATTTTGCACCGCAACGCTTTTCGCGGATCTTTCCCCGTTGTCACGATCCCGCGCTCGCGTCCCGCGCTCACGGTTCGCGCAGGTCCTCCCGCTCTTATCCGCAAGACTATAACCCAGGGGTCGGCCGGGTCGGCCATCTCACCCACCCTTTACCTTTAGGAACCTGGTCACGGAGCGGTCGTAGGTCCTCTCCACCTCCGGCGGGAAGAAGCAGGCGGGTAGCTCCCCGTTACGCCGGTGGTAGTGGAGGCACTCGCAGCAGTATCCCTTGCGGGAACAGGGTTCGTACGTGCAGTTGCACATCTTCAGGTTCTCCTCGTGATGCTTGCACTCCCGGCCCATTTCCCCTCCCCTCTTCTCTCACGGCAGGAAACGCGTACGGAGCATATTTTACAATACGCATATCGCATTCCACCCGACTGAGGCCGGGAACGACCGGGTCGGTCGCAGCGAGCCTGCGAGCGAGGCCGTTACCCGGCGGCCCGGCCGCCGGAAGAAGGATGTATACACGCCAACCAAGCCCGGGGAACTACAGGGTCGGTCGCAGCGAGGACGCCTTACCCAAGGTCTCGGATCTTCGGGAAAGGCGCGCGGCGCCGAGCGAGACCGTTACCCTGAGGCCCCGGGCCGGAAGAAGTAAAGGGCGGCGTGAAGCGAGCACGAGCCCCCGGCCCGGCCTCCCCATACGCACCCCACCCATGCATATAGTGAGCCCCGGCCCCTGTGCCCGTGATCCCTCTGCAGACGTCACTCGTGGGGGCCGTAGATGATCACCGCGTCACCGGGACGGGAGCCGGTGCGCGCGGCCAGGCTCCCCCCGCTGACCCCCACCGCCATCACGCCGGAGGAATCCTCGAAGAGGAGGATCCCGCCCGCCTCCACGTCACCGAAGGTGGAGACCAGCGAGGCGGTGATCTCCTCGTCGCCGATACCCAGCCGCACCACGTCCCCCAGCCGCCAGCCGAGCGCGCGCACCTGCTCCGGGTAGGCGTTTAGGCGCAGGGAACCGAAGCGGTCGATATCGATGACCGTGGCGTAGACGGCGGCCTCGCCTTCCTTTGCCCTGTCCCAGGGGGCGGGCACCAGGTCGCCCGCGTCCATGCTCACCCCTATCTCGGAAGGATGTACCCCCAGCGAGAGGTGCGCCACCACGGGGGCGAAGATGTCCCGGGCGTGGAAGGTGGGGTGGACGGGATGGCGGAAGAAGTCGCTGTCCTCCAGGAAGTATGCCCCGGTAACGCCTCCCAGGCGCTGCGCCGCGGGCATGAGAAGGCCGTTGTCCGGTCCCACCAGGAAGTCGCCCCGCGCGCATGCCAGCGCCACAGCCAGGCGCCGCGTGCCCACCCCGGGGTCCACCACGGCGAGGTGTACGCCCACGGGGATGTGGGGCAGGGCCGCCGCCAGCACGAAAGCGCCCTTGCCGATGTCGAAGGGGGGGATGTCGTGGGATATGTCCAGGATGCGCGCCCCGGGGTTTATGGAGAGGATGACGCCCTTCACCACGCCCACCCACTCCTCAGCGGTCCCGAAATCACTGGTAAACGTTACCAGTCCTCCCGCCTCTCGCTCATCCATCGCGTATCACCCGCACTTTCACCTTCCTGCGCCGCGGACCGTCGAACTCGCAGAGGAATATTCCCTGCCAGGTCCCCAGCTCCAGGTCGCCTCCCGCCACCGGCACGGCGGCGGAGAACCCCATGAGGCTCGCCTTGATGTGGGCGTCGGCATTGCCCTCACGGTGCCGGTAGCCTCCGCCGCGCGGCACCAGCTTCTCCAGGTGTCCCAGGATGTCCGCCGCCACCGCCGGGTCGGCGGCCTCGTTTATGGTCACCCCGGCCGTGGTGTGGGGGACGTAGACGAGGCACGCCCCGTCCTTCATCCCCGTCTTCCTCACCACCTCCCGCACCCTGGAGGTGATGTCCACCAGCTGGGAACGGGAGGTTGTTGAGACCTCTATGGTGTATTCTTCCATGCCCCTCACCCCAGGCTCATGCGCAGGGAGGCCTCCATGTTGAAGGGCGGCAGGTCCTCGGGGTCGATGATCACGTCCACCACCGCCGGCCCCTGCACGGCAAGGGCCTCCGCGAGCACCGGCTTGATGTCGGCGACCTTCTCCAGGCGCCAGCCCGCCGCGCCGAAGGAGCGGGCAAGGGAGGCGAAATCCGGGTTGCCGTGGCAGGTGCCGATGATCCTGCCCTGGCACTGCACCCGCTGCCGGATGTTGAGCACGCGGTACATGTGGTCGTTGATCACCAGCACCAGCACCTTGATGCCCTCCCGGCAGGCGGTCTCCAGGTCCTGGAGGGTCATCATGAAATCCCCGTCACCCAGGATGGCCACCACCTCCCGCTCGGGATGCACCAGCTTGGCGGCCATGGCTGCCGGGAAGCCGAACCCCATGGCCCCGAAGTTGACGGCCGAGAGGTAGGTGAGGGGCTCCAGGCAGGGCAGGTAGGCCATGGGGTAGAGGAGGTGCGTGCCTGACCCCACGGTGACGATCCTCTCCCGCGGCAGGAGCTGCGCGAGCTCGTGGATGACGCGTGCCCCGGAGAGGGGTTCCCGCCCGGACGTCCTGCCCTCCCGGACCATGGCCTCCCATTGCTCCCGCTTGCCGGCCAGGAACTCCCACCACTCCCTCCTCTCCGGCGGACGGTACTCCTTGAGAGCGTCCAGGGCCTCGACGAGGAAGTCCCTCACGTCCGCCTCGATGGGCACCCGGGGACGCAGGCGGCTGGAGAGCATGGCTTCCATGTCTATGTTCACCATGACCACCTCGCCGGGGATGGGGAGGGTGTACTCGTAGGAGGTCATGTCGGAGATTGTGCACCCCAGCGCCAGGACCGCGTCCGCCTCGCCCAGGGCCGCGTCCGCCATGATGTTGCCGCCCCCGAAACCCGCCCTTCCCAGGCAGAGCTCGTGGTCCTCGGGTATGGTCCCCCGGCCGTTGCCGGTGGTGGCCACGGGAACCCGCATGGTCTCCGCCAGGCGCCGCAAGAGGTCCGCGGAGCCGGAATACGCCACGCCGCCGCCGGCGAGTACCAGGGGCCTGGAGGCTTCCTTGATGATCTCCAGGGCCTTCCAGACGTCCTCAACGTGCAGCGGGGGACGGTAGTCCGCTGCGAAGCGGAACCTGGGAACATCCAGCGCGACCTCTTCCTCCCACACGTCCTCGGGAACCTCGATGAGCACCGGCCCGCGCGCCCCGGAGACGGCCAGGTTGTAGGCCCTGGCGAGCACCGATGCTGCCATGTCCGCTTCCTCCAGCCGGAAGGTCCCCTTGCACAGGGGAGCGAAGATGCTCGTGTGGTCCGCCTCCAGCATGCCGTCCGCGCCCCTGAGCTTCCTCTTCACCGCGCCGCTGAGCAAGATCATGGGGCTGCAGTCCTTGTAAGCGCTGCCCACCGAGATGAGGGCGTTGAGGGTGCCCGGTCCCGAGTGGGTGAGCGCCACCCCGGGAATGCCGGTGAGGCGCCCCTCCGCGTCGGCCATGCTCGCCGCCACCTGCTCGTGCCGGCAGGATATGTACCTTATCTCATCCTGGTGGTCGTAGAGCGCGTTGACGAAAGCGAAGTTGGAGGTGCCGATGATGCCGTAGACCCGGGTCACCCCCATGGCCTTCAGGCCCTCGATGATTAACTGCGCGCAGTTCATGTTACCCTCCGTCCCTCCTTCACCGTCCGTCTTTTTCGCATGCCCCTCGTTCCCGCGCGAGTTCCCGCGTGATGCAGCCGCCGCCTGTCCCTGTCGCCTGCCCCGGTGCCGCCTGCCCCGGTGCCGCCAGTCCCCCTTGTCGCCGGCCCGGCAAGCGACCTGCCGCGGGGGTCAGGGCTCAACGCGTTCCCTGCGGCCCACCGGCAGTCACCGTCCCGCTTGCGGCCTTTCCGCCGACGATCACGTGACGCCGTTGACCACGAAACGCGGCTTCTCTCCGGAAAGAACCCGCGTGACGTTGTCCAGGGTCACCTGCAACATGCGCACGCGGCTCTCGTTGGTCCCCCCCGCGACGTGCGGTGAGAGTATCACCTTGTCCGACCGCAGCAACGGGTTGGCGGGGTTCACCGGCTCCTCGCCGAAAACGTCGAGGCCGGCTCCCGCCAGCCGCCCCTCGTCCAGGGCCTCCGCCAGGGCCTCCTCGTCCACCACCTCGCCACGCGCCAGGTTGAGAAGGTAGGCCCCCGGCTTCATCAACGCCAGCCTATCCCGGTCGATGAGATGGTGGGTCTCCCCGGTGAGGGGCACATGGAGGGTGACGATGTCCGACGCCCGCAGGAGGTCTTCTAGTCCCGCGTACTCCACCCCCAGCTCCCGCTCCTCCTCCGCCGGCAGCGCCCTGGTGTCGTGGTAAAGGATGCTGCACCCGAAGGAACGCGCGCGCCGCGCCACTTCTCTGCCAATATTTCCCATACCTATTATCCCCAGGGTCTTTCCTTGCAGCTCGTACATCCCCAGGGTGAAGATGTCCGACTGCCCCCACTCGCCGCGCGCCGTCCTGGCGTGGAAGTAGAGGGCCCTCTTCAGCAGGCAGAGCATGAACATGATGGCGTGCTCCGCCACCCCCACGGCGTTTGCCGCCCCCACGTTGGCGACCGGTATGCCCACCCTGCGGGTGGCCTCGATGTCTATGTGCTGATACCCGATGCTCGGCTGCTGTATGAGCCTGCACCCGCGTGCAGCCTCGGCCACCGCGGCGTCGATGGGCAGGCGGAAGGTGAAGTCCCCTATGATGACATCCGCCCCCCTTACCGCCTCCACCAGGCCCGGACCCGGGTCCCCGTCATAGACCTCGACCACGATGTCCCCGCGCCCGCCGGCTTCCGAGAACATCCCCTGCACCGCCTCCCCGGGCAGGGGTGAAAGCACCACTATCCTTGCCATCCTCTCCTCCCGTCACGCTGCCCGAACGGGTCCCGACATCCGCACATCCCAGCCGCGGCACCCGCCTTCGTCCCACCGGTGCGGCGCGCTCCGCCCGCGACACGCTCCCGGGCCTTCCGGGGTCGTATATACCGTGCCACGCCCCCTTCCATCTTATACCACGCCCCGCGCGTTGCGCAGCGTCGGAGAAGATCGGTCCTCGTCCGGTTCTCCCATCCATGATCACGGTCTCGCGGGCGAGAAAGCGAAGGAGCGCGGTTAAGAGAAGGTGACAGGAAAGTGATATAAATGTGAGTGAAGGTGATCGCGGCGGCCCGCGGCCTCGCCCTCGGGGCGTGTCCTCAACCCTCAGGGCATGTCCTCGATGTAGATGTCCTTGTACCTATCGATGGCTTCCTCGCGCCGAGCCCGCCGCCCCTCCGGGCCGGCTTCCAGCACCTTGCGCAGCTCTTCGCCCAGGATCACGGGGTTGAACGGCTTCACGATATAACCGTCGGCACCCATCCTCCATCCCCGGGCGATATCCTCGTCCTGCACCTTGGCGGTGAGCACCACAACGGGCAGCTCCTTCAGTCGCTCGTCCTCGCGTATCATCTTCAGGATCTCCCAGCCGTCCATCTGGGGCATCATGATGTCCAGCACCAGCAGGTCGGGCGGGTTCTCCCTCATCATCCTCATGGCCGTCTTCCCGTCCCAGGCCTCCTCCACCTCGAAGTGTTCCAGCTCGAGGTTGATACGCACGAGCCGGGTCACCATGGGATCGTCGTCAACTACCAGCACGCGTGCAGCCATACCCCTCCTTCCTGCAGTACCCCTATTCTAACCGCCGCAGCGCCATCGCTGCAAACAGCGGGGCTCGGGAAGCCGCCGCGCCTCCCGCACGCCATCCGCTCAGCCTCCCCACGCCTCGGCAAGGCAAGCGGCGGCCCACCGCCTCAGCCCGATCGCCGCCCCCGGCGGCACGCGCAACGTGCCGGCCACTCGCGGAAACAGTGCAATCCCCTTTTACCTTCCACGCGGGCGGCACGTTTTCCTCCCCCTGCGGGGCGCCGACGCGAAGTCCGTCCCGCGTGGGAAGACCGCTACCCATGATGGTATAATCTCCATGCGTCACATCTCTTCTTGCGTCGCAGCCGCCTAAGCGGGCGCTCGCGACCACTGACCGACACGGGAGGGCAGGATGAGCTACGACATCTTTCAACCGGTGCACGAGGATTTCCGGCACAGCCTGCGCCAGTTCGTGGAAAACGAGCTGGCCCCGCACGCCGACGAATGGGAAGAAGCGGAGGAGTTCCCGCGCTGGGTCTACACCCGCATGGGGGAGCTGGGGTTCCTGGGTATGTCCTACCCCGAGGAATACGGGGGGGACGACGACCGCCTGGCCGAGGCCGTCTTCCACGAGGAGATCACCCGCTGCGGCTCCGCGGGAGTTGCGGCGGGGCTGGGGGCGCATATCGGCATCGCCATGCCCCAGATCAACCGCTTCGGCACCCCGGAGCAGAAGGAGAAATACCTGGTGCCGGGCATCAGGGGCGAAACCATCGGGGCGCTGGGCATCACCGAGCCGGAGGCGGGCTCCGACGTGGCGGGCATCAGGACCTATGCCGTGCGCGACGGCTCGGACTGGATCATCAACGGCTCCAAGACCTTCATCACCAACGGGGTGCGCTGCGACTGGGTGGTGCTGGCGGTCAAGACGGACCGCGACAAGGGCTACGCGGGCATCTCCCAGTTCATCGTGGACCGCGGCACGCCCGGCTTCGAGACCTCCAAGAAGATCAAGAAGCTGGGGTGGAAGGCCTCCGACACCGGTGAGCTCTCCTTCATCGACGTGCGCGTCCCCGCCGACGCCCTGCTGGGCGAGGAGAACCGCGGTTTCTTCCAGATAATGGCAAACTTTGTCTGGGAGCGGCTCATCATGGCCCTGGGCTCCGTGGCCGGGGCCCAGCTACTCTTCGACATCTCCCTGCAGTATGCCAAGGAGCGGCACGCCTTCGGCAAGCCCATCGGGAAGTTCCAGGCCATATCCCACATGCTGGCGGACATGGCCACCGAGATCGAGCTGGGGAGGGCCTTCACCTACCACGTGCTCAAGCTCTACGTGGAGGGCAAGGAACCGGTGAAGGAGGTGGCCATGGCCAAGCTCTATACCTGCGACATGGCCTGCCGCGTTGCGGACCGGGCCCTGCAGATATACGGCGGTTACGGCTATACCGAGGAATATCCCCTGGCGCGGGCCTACCGCGACATGCGCCTGGGCCCCATAGGCGGCGGCACCGACCAGATCATGCGCGAGATCATCGCCCGCTCCTACGGCCTCTGAGGATCGTCCGCCTCCTACCGCATTGGCGCCCCCTGGCCACCGCTCGGAGCCCCGCCTTCCCGCGGCCTCCGGGGCGAGGCCATGACCTCCTGCAGGGCGGACGCGAACTCCTCGGCCCGCTGCGACCCGAATAGGACCCTCCTGCCGTCACGCAGTCTCAGTTGCACGCCGCGGTTACCGGACACGTTGTAGGCCTTGCCCTTCCGGCCGTACCTTATCCCCCAGCCGCCGTACTCGAGGACGGGGCGGTAGGTGCGCGCCTCCGCTTCCTCTATCTCCTCCACGCCGATGCGGTGGAAGCGCAGGTGGAAGGGGTGATAGCGGTAGTGGATGCCGTCATCCCTCACCTCCACCACCAGGCGGGCGGAGAGGAAGAGGGCGGGGAACCCCATGCCCATGAGCAGCCAGACGAGGTACATGAACCAGTCGGGCGCCTCCTTTTCTCCCGGGGGCCTGTCTGCGAACAGTTGTCGCAGCGGCGCGTACCAGGCGAAGAGCGTAACCGCCAGCACCACCAGGTATATCCACCACTGGTGAAAGCGCTGCACCTCGCGAAAGACGGTGTTTTTCTCCCGCTCATCACCGCTCATGTCAGGACATCCTCCCTGCGCCGGCTTCTCCCCACGATAACCGGATATATCCCCTTAATACGTAAAGATAAACGGGCACCGGCTCCGCCTTCGGCCAGCCTCCCGGCCGTTACGCCGCCTCAGCCTCCGCAGATGTTCCCTCCCTCACCCTTGCCGTTGGATTCCGCCGCCTTCTCGACCTTCCTTCTCTCTCGGAATAATACTACCGAGATGCCCGCGCAGAAGAGCAGCGCGCTCACTACCTGGAAAAAGATGCCAGCCGATGCGTCGGCGTGGTAACGGAAGAACTCCACCGCGAAGCGCACCGCCCCGTAGCAGGCCACGGAAAGCAGGAAGAGGTCCCACCCCCGCCGCAGCCTCCTGCGGGCCCACAGTAGAAAGCAGAAAACGGCGAGGTCCATGACCAGCTCGTAAAGCTGGGTGGGATGCACCGCCGTGTCCGATCCCGGGAAGGTCACCGCCCAGGGCAGGCCGGAGGGCTTTCCCCCGCAGCACCCGTTGAGGAAGCAACCGACGCGTGCTATGGCCAGGGAAAGCGGGAGGGTGAGGCCCACCGCGTCCGCCACCGCCCCCGTGGAGACCCCCAGGCGGCGCACCGTCAGCACGCAGGCGGGCACGGCGAGCAGCAGCCCTCCGTAAAATACCAGCCCCCGCATGTTGAGGTCGAAAACCGCCCCCCAGTTCCCCGAGAACTGGTCCAGGTGCCCGAGCACGTAGAAGAGGCGGGCGCCGAAGACACCGCTGATGGCCGCCACGGCCCCCACCGTGTACATGACGGACCCGTCCAGGCCCCGCCTCCGCAACTCCCGGGCCGCCACCAGCACGCCCGCGAGGAAGGCGGTGAAGAGCATCACCCCGTAGGAATACACGGGATATGACCCTATATGGAAAAGAACCGGCCGCACGCCGCCACCTCCCCTCTTGCTCCCCTCGTATGACGGGGTGATCGGGCCTGCCTCCCGCCCGGCCGTACAAGCCCGCGCATGCCTCCGTCCGCGGGCTCTCACCATACCTGCGGGACCGGCACCGCCCCCTGCCGCGGCCTTCGGGGTCAAGTTTAGCAGAGCGCTCACCCGCAAGGTAAGACACCAACCGGAACCCCCGCGACTCCCAGGACAACATTTAAAGGCAACGGGAGAAAGGTATAATACCCCGGGCAATCGATAATCATACCTTTTGCCTATGCTTGCAAGCCCTTTCCCTTCCGTTTTTCTAAGTGAGGGAAAAAGGCGGCGGGGAGGTTTGCGGGAGATGCGCAACAGGGGATCGTTTAGGGGAACGGTGCTGGTAACGGGCTTTATTGCAGCACTTCTTTGCCTTTCTCTTCTTTTCGCCGTTTTCGCCCCCCTTGCCGCGGCGCGGGAATCGGGTGCGGTATCCGTCGAGGTCTCCATAGCTCCCTGCGTGCGGGTGGACGCGGACGGCCAGGTAAGGGGCAATGTCTCCGCGATCGCCATCCACCAGGCGGATCTCCTGACCATCCTCCCCCGCTGACCTTCACCACTCCCCTTCACGACGCCTGTTCTCCACCGGAAGCACGGGCACAGGAGCTCCGGGCATACGGCCTTGGGCAATATGATGTTGTGACCCGGATGTAACGGCTGAGGCCGAGTTCTCCCCCTCTCGGCAACGGGGTTCTCACGATCAACGGCGCGCTATTAAGGCGCATTATTAAATGTATATGTCGCTGCTTGATGAATGTGATGACCGTGATGAGATGCCGCAGACATAAAGGGGGTTCATCAAGATTACGTTGCATAATGATCGCGGCCATCGATAACGTCGCCGGCAGTAGGGCACGGGAGCAACGCCATCGCGTTGACATGCGCCTCGTGACTCCCGGGGACCCAGGATAAAGACATCGGTGGCGGGAGAGCCGCCTTCAGGCTTCGTTACGCCGGCGCCGCCGGCGCACTAGGCACCAGACCCCCACGCCGAGGAGGATGAACAGCAGCGCCCAGGGCAGCGGGACCACCCAGAAGCCGCCCTTTGCACGCTTCTCGGTGTCGAAGACGTTCATCTGGGGGCCGTACCTGATCACCGCCTCCGCCTCGTAAACCCCCAGGAAGGGGGGGCTGGGCAGGCTGCCGTCGAAATAGCGCACCGTGCCCGGCAGGAGGGTGATCTCCCCCAAGTCGACGGTGCCGGAGCCGAAGCCGAACTTCGCGCGGTAACTCAGGGATGCCTGCACGGTGAGGTGCACGTTCCCCGTGTTCTCCACCTCCAGGTGGTACCGGATATCCCGCGCCGGCCATCCGGCCTCCCCTCCGGCGGGCGGCCCCCACAGGGAAAAGAGATCGCTCTCCACGGAGAGGGTCTTCACCTCCGCGTCCCGGACGATCTCTCCCTCCACGGTGACCAGGATCAGGGAACCGATGCGGTAGCTGGGCTTCACTCCCTGCCCGGGAGGGGGCTCGGTCGCGTCCTGGAAGAACAGCACCGAGAAATGCCCGCCCGGCTCCGCGTCCGCGGGCACCTGCAGGTGGAAGGGCTCCTCGTGCTGGGAACGGGCCGGGACGGTGAAGCGTCCGCGCGGGATGGTGATCCAATGCGAGCAGGAGTAGGTATAGTAGCCGGGTTCACGGAAATCGTAACTGTTGTCCGGGTTGATGAAGAAGTCCATGGCGTATACGAGGAGCTCCTGGTCGTGCTCCGCGTGGTTGATGAGGGTGACGGTGAAATCAATTCCCTCCCCGGGCGCCAGGGTCAGTTCCTTCTTGACGGGCGAGACGGTGAGATCGAAGTCCTGTGCCCGGGCGGAGGGGGCGGGCCCCAGCAGAAGGAAGGCGAAAACCGCCGCAAACACGAGCAGGGTCATGCCGGACCTTCTCATCATCCCGCTTCCTCCCCTCTATCCTTCATATGACCTTCCATCCTTCATAATCCTCGCACGGACCGCTCTCGCCCGGCTGCCGGCAATCCAACCCGCCCGGCCTTTCAACGCCCAGGGCCTTTCATATCCAAAGGACACCTTATCCTAAATCGGCTCTCCGTCGGCCATCCTATACAACCTTTTTGCGTGCAATCCGACTTATTCCTCCCCCGCAACCCGGGTATATCGTCGAGGGGAGAGCGGACAATGCGGCGATCTCAGGGGGAAACACGCATGCAAGCCCTCTCGAGTCGCGCGCCCATTCCATGCAGCGCGGGAGGAGGGTCACGGGAAGCGGGGCGATGTGCGGGGTAATGCATGAGTATAATGCAAGAATAAAAAGAACGAGGAGGGCCCGGAAGATATCCGGGCCGCTCCTTTTCTTCGCCAAATCCGGCGGGATGCTGTCCGCTACTGCGCCACCACCGTGTAGGTGTGCGTGGCCGTGTAGTTGCCCACCGGGTCCTCCCACTCGATGTCCACCCGGTAGTTCACCGTGAGGCCGATGTTGCCGCCGCGGTTGCCCTCCGCCACCATGACGTCCGTCCCGAACTCGGTGGCGGTCCCGCGGGTGGCGGTCACCCTACCGTCGCTCGAGGTGGAGGTGAAGGTCAGGCGGCTCGAGGGGATGACGTCGGACCCGCTGGTGAGGTCCCGGTCCTTGTCTACCTCGAGCCTCCACGGCCTGTTGGCGGAGACGCTGGCCCCTATGGAATCGGTGTACACGCCGTCGAGGCCGGGGCCGCCGTCGGGCAGCAGGCTGCCCCCGAAGTCCACCGGTGCCCCCGTCACCGTCAGCCGCAGGGCTTCGGCGACGCTGGCCGACACGGCCACGTCCTGCGGGTTGTCGGCCCGCGCGGGGGCGCCCACGAGCAGGAGCGTGAGCATGGCCAACGCCCCCAGCATCCCCAGCATCTTCATCCTCTTTCCCATCTTTCTACCTCCTTTTAAATCTTCGAGATTTCTTCTCCAGAAATCTTTCTCACCTTCATTGTCGTTCACCTTCGCGGGGCATTGAACAAGTATCCGGTGAATAAGCCCGTTCATCCGGGGAGCGGTGCCATGCGGGGGACGAGCGGATAAAAAGAGGGGGTGATCCGGGTGGCGGTCCCGGGGAACGGACGGGTCCGACGTGACGCAAGCGCCCGTACGAGTCAACATGCACGGCGCATTCCCCGTTGCGGGTCACGGGAAAAATGCTGCGCCTGGGCCCCACATGGGTCTCCGGCGGGCGCCGTGTCGTCCCAGCCGGCGCCGCACAGACGGCCTCCTTTTTTCTTCGCATGCAGGTGCCCAACGCATGCCCGTGTATTATAATCTGGGAGAAGCCGGCGTAGCTCAGCAGGTAGAGCAGCTCACTCGTAATGAGCAGGTCTGCGGTTCGAGTCCGCACGCCGGCTCCAGTATTACGAGGTAGTTCATGTGGCGGCGCTCAGGATATGCGGCGGGATGCTGCTGATCATGGCGGGCGCGGGCGTGCCCGTCTTCTTTTTCCGACCCAAGACGCTCAAGAAGATGACGAGGGGGTGCGAAACGGTCCCTCAGCGGGGAGGGGCCATCTCGATGTCCATGATGTGCTCCTTCATCTTGTGGGTGAACTGGAGCGTCTCGAAGATGTTGGCTATGCGGTTCTGGATCTCCGCGATGCGTTTCTCGTCCCTTTCGGGCTCGAAGAGGTGGCGGAACCTCCCCTGCGCCCGCAGGTATTCCTCCACGGGCGCCAGCTTGGCCTGCCCCTGTATGATGCGCTGGGTGCCCGCCGTGTAGGTGGTGCGTCCTCCCTCGTGCTCGTATAGCATCCACATCCCCGTCTGCACCGCCAGGCGGGCGACCTTGATGGTGTGGCTGGAGGGGAACTTCCAGCCGGGCGGGCAGGGGGCCTGGATCTCGATGTAGCGCGTCCCCCTGATCTCCCTGGCCTTGGCGAACTTGCGGAACATGTCCGTGGGATAGGCCAGGGAGGCGGTGGCCACGTAGGGGATGCCGTGGGCCACCATGATCTGGGCCACGTCCTTGCGCCATTCCCCCTTCCCCCTGGTGGTGTTGGTGGTCCACGCCGCGTAGGGGGTGGCGCCGCTGCGCTGCGTCCCCGTGTTGGAGTAGGCCTCGTTGTTGTAGCACACGTAGATGAAATCCGCGTTGCGCTCCGCCGCGCCGGAGAGTGCCTGTATGCCGATGTCGTAGGTCCCGCCGTCGCCAGCCCACACCAGTATGGTGGGCTTCTCGGAGAACCTGCCATTCTTCACCAGGCGGTCGGCGGCCGCGGTCATACCCGAGGCCACCGCGCCCCCGGTGGCGAAGGCCATGTTCAGGGTGGGGAGACCCAGCGCGGAGGCGGGATAGGGGCTCTGCAGCACCGAGGTGCAGGAGGCGATGACCGCCAGGATGGTGTTCTTCCCCAGTGCCTTGAAGGCCACCCGCAGGGCGGCGCTCCCCGGGCAACCCTGGCAGGCCGCGCTGCCCTGCAGGAAGAGCTCCTCCTCCGGAAAGTCGCGCAGCCTCACCGCACTCCCTCCCTTTTCCAGTACTCTTCCAGGCTTCTCTTGACCAGCTCGTGGTGCTCGTTGAGGCGCACCGTCGGCCAGCGGCTCTCCGCCGGCAGTTCCCCGCGCAGGGCGGCCTCCATGTTCTCCGCGATGACGTCGTAGGGGACGTCGCGCCCTCCCAGGCCCGTCACCAGGTCGTAGACGGGGCGGTCGCCGTGCCCGTAGACTGCCGCCTTCACCTCGGAGTAGAGGGCGCCCTCCATGCCGAAGGAGAAACCCCTGTCCACCACCATCACCGCCTGCAACCGCTCGAGAAGTCCCCTCAGCTCATCCACCGGGAAGGGGCGGTAGCAGCGCACGCGCACCAGCCCGCAGCGGTGGCCGCGCTCCCGCAGGAAGTCCACCGTAACCCGGCATTCCGAGGCCACCGCCCCCATGGCCACCAGGGCGCACTCGGCGTCCTCCATGCGGTAGGTCTCCACCAGCCCGCCGTGGTAGCCCCCCACGACCTCCCGGAACTCCTCGGCCGCCTCCACGATCACGCGGCGCGCGTTCTCCATGGCCTGGTGTATGGAAAACCTTACCTCCTCGTAGTCGTCCGGATAGATCACCGAGCCGTGCGTGAAGGGGTAATCCAGGTCCAGCTTCCACAGTGAGCGGAAGGGCGGCAGGAAGCGGTCCACCGCCTCCTGGTCCCGTATCTCCACCTGCATGTAGGTGTGGGACATGATGAAGGCGTCGTAGCAGACCATAACCGGCAGGATGACCTTCGGGTCCTCGCTGACGCGGTAGGCCTGGATGATGGTGTCCAGGATCTCCTGGTGCGTGGAGCAGTACAGCTGTATCCAACCCGTGTCCCGCGCCGCCAGGGAATCCTGGTGGTCGCACCAGATGTTCCACCCCGGGCCCAGCGCGCGGTTGACGTTGACCATGACCATGGGCAGGCGGATGTTGGAGGCCCAGTGGAGGAGCTCGTGCATGTACGCCAGGCCGTGGGAAGAGGTGGCGGAAAAGGAGCGCACCCCCATGGCCACCGCCCCGATCATGGCCGCCATGGCGCTGTGCTCGCTCTCCACCGGGATGTAGGAGCAGTCCATCTCACCCTCGTCGATGAAACGGGAGATCTCCTCGATGACCTGGGTCTGCGGGGTTATGGGATACGCGGACACCACCTCCGCCCGCGCCAGGCGGGCGCCCCAGGCGGCTACGTGGTTCCCGGTCTCGACCAGCCTCATCTTCTCCTCTATCCCTCCTCCTTCACCATGGTCATGGCCCTGGTGGGACACTCCTCGGCGCAGATGCCGCACCCCTTGCAGTAGTCGTAGTTGATGACGATATCCTTGCTGATGCAGGCCTCGGGACAGTATATCCAGCAGAGCAGGCACTTGTTGCACCTCTCCGCGTCCAGCAAGGGGCGGAAGGTCCTCCAGGTGCCCGTCTTGCCCACGCTCCCCTCCATGGGCACGGAGAGGGTGGTGAGAAAACCCACCTCCTGCGGTCCCGTCTTCTTCCTTTTTCTGGGCATCGCTGCCTCGCGCCTACCTCTCGTGCATCTCTATTATGTGTCGGGCCCTTCCGTCACCCTTCGCGCCTTCTTTTTGCGTGTCGTCCTCGCATGTCGTCCTTGCGTGTCGTCTCTTTCCCTTGCGGTTCCTCCCTGGGCCTCCCTTCCCGCCTTTCCGATCCTGTGCCCCTTCTTCCTGTCGGCCGCCTCCTCTTCTCCCGGCCTTCCCTTTGCCGCGCAGGCACGCGCGGTTCACCCGGAAGCCGCGCTCCTACCCTTTCCGGCATGGGGTTTCGCCCTCCTGACGAGGTTAACGGAAGTGAACCCCAGCCTGGCCGCCTGCAGGCTCGCATCCAGGCGTGAGGGCGGCACGTTCTGCCTTATGACCTCGGTCACCGTCTCCAGGCTGACCAGTTCCGTCACGTTGGAGACGGCGCCAAGGAAGACGATGTTCAGGACCGGCATCCCTTCCACCACCATGTCCAGGTCCAGGGCTATGGAGGTAGCGTCCACCGCGTAGACTTCGTAGGGAAGGCCCCTCACCAGTTCGGCCTCATCCTCCCGCATGTTCACCAGGAGCACGGTGTCTTCCCTGGTCCCCTCGGTGACGGCCGCCTCGATCAGCGAGGTGCTCAATATCACCAGGTAGTTGGGTTGGTATATCTGGCTGCGCAGGGCTATGGGTTTGTCGTCCATGCGCACATAGGCCTTCACCGGAGCTCCCCTTCTCTCGGCACCGAAGAAGGGGAAGGCCTGCACCTGCCAGCCGGCCAGGTCACCTGCCTGGGCCAGGAGGTTGACAAGGGTTACCGCTCCCTGCCCTCCCAGGCTGTGGAACCTGATTTCTACCATAATTTTCCTTCCCGTCGTCCACTACTCCCCCGCTCCTGCGCTGCGGGGGATACTTCGGAACCTGCATGACACAAATATATAGCATACGGAGGGAAATCTTGTCGATGAGAAAGCGCGGCGGGCGCCGCGTGCGCCCCTTTTTTCGCCTCCCGCTTCCTCTACCGTCGGCCCTGCCCGCATTCGTCCGCCGTGCCCTCTCGTGCGGCCTCCGCCGCGCTAAGCGTCCGGCAGATCCTCGTCCGTTTCCTCCACGATCTCGTCCTCGGTCTCCTCCGCCTCCGGCTCGATGTCCTGCGGCTCAGGCCCGAAATACGACGCCGCGACGGTGAGCTTCTCGCCGTCCTCCAGCTCCAGGGTGACCGTTTCCCGAAGCATATCGAGGGCGATGACCCTTGCCCTGCCCCGCTCCGTCTCCACCTCCTCGCCCGGTCCGGGAACCCAGTGCTGGAAGCGGCGGTATGCCTCGTGCTCGTAATGGAGGCAGCACATGAGGCGCCCGCATATGCCCGATATCTTCGCCGGGTTCAGGGGCAGGTGCTGTTCCTTGGCCATGCGTATGGAGATGGGATGGAACTGGTTGAGGAAAGTGGCACAGCAGAGGGTGCGGCCGCAGGGGCCCAGGCCGCCAACCATCTTGGCCTCGTCGCGCACCCCTATCTGGCGCAATTCTATGCGCGTTTTGAGGGTCGATGCCAGGTCGCGCACCAGGGCACGGAAATCCACCCTTCCCTCTGAGGTGAAATAGAAGGTGATGGAGCTGCCGTCGAAGGCGTAATCTATGTCCACCAGCTTCATGGGCAGCTTGTGCTTGGCTATGAGTTCCTCGCACTTGCGCAGGGCGCGGTCCTTGCGGATCTCGTTGCGCTCTTTCTGCTGCCGGTCCCGGTCCGTCGCGCGGCGTATGACCTTCTTCAGGCCGTCTGGCGTCGCGGGATCGGGGATCTCCCGCGGCGGCACTGCGACCACCCCGAACTCCGCTCCCCGCGGGGTTGGGACCATGACTTCGTCCCCCACCCGCAGCGACAGCCGGTCCGGGTCGTAAAAGTGGACTTTTCCTCCCTTTTTAAAGGTTACACCTACCACCACTGCCATCTCGTTCCTCCCGGCGCCTGCCGCGCCGTCTCACCTTTCTCCGCGTATCCTGCGTATCCTCCTCACGTCGCCCCCCGCAGCCGCAGGATGAGGCCGTGCAGGAGGAGCTTCTCGTCCACGTTGGCCTCCAGGGCTTTTCCCGCCTCGTGGAGTATCTCCAGGCACATCCTCGCCCTCTCCGCTCCCACGTGCAGGGCCTCTCTCTCCAGCTCCTTTCTCCGCTCGGGGTTGAAGAGGGCCGTGTCCTCGATCTCCTCTCCCTCCTCCTCGACCAGGTTCAAGAGCATTATATCCCTGTAGAACGAGGCCATGCCATCAAGCAGGTCGTGGGCCGCGCGGCGCCGTGCCCTCCTCGTTTCCTGGGCTCTCTTCCCTTCCCAGCGTTTACGCAGCTGCTCCCCCGCCTTCCTGTCGAGGGCGCGCAGGTACTTCTCCAGCTCCTCCTCCCCTCCTCCTATTTCCATCTTCTGCCAGGTTGCGCGGCAGTCTTCCACGGCATCCAGGGCCTCCAGCAGCGAGAGACGGCGCAGCGACGCCGCCAGCTCCACTCCCCGCCTCCAGTGCGCTGCAAGCTCGGGCCGGCGCGCCCACAGAAGGGCACGGCCGAAAATGCCCCCAGAGCGCCTGGCCATACCCTGCGCCTCCTCCTCCGGCAGGCCTTCGCGCTCCACCAGGAACCGCTCCAGATCCCGCCTCCCCAGGGAAGTGAAACGCACCTCGCGGCAGCGGGAGAGCACGGTGGGAAGGAGGTTCTCCTTGCTCTCGCACACCAGCACGACATAGGTCCCGGGGGCGGGTTCCTCGAGGGTCTTGAGGAAGGCGTTGGCCGCCTCCCGGGTCATGGCGTCGGCCTCGTCGATGATGGCCACCTTGCAGGAGGATTCCAGCGCCTTAGCGCTCAGTTCGGCATCCAGCCCCCTCACCTGCTCCACCTTCACGGAGAGGCCCTCCGGCTCCAGCACGTGGAGGTCGGGGTGGACGCCGGCGGCTACCTTGCGGCACGATGGGCAACCGTCCGGCTCGCCCCGGGGACAGAGGACCGCGGCAGCGAAGAGGAGGGCGGCGCTGAACTTGCCCACGCCACGCGGACCGGTGAAGAGGAGCGCATGCGGCAGGTCCCCGCGCCTCAGGCCGTCGCGCAGGAGAGACACGGCCTTCTCCTGGCCGTATATCTCTCCCCATCCGGAACAGGTGATCCCCTCCAAGAAGCGTCCTCCACGTTTCTCCCGCGGGTGCGCGGGACCATGCGCGTGAAAAGAGGCCCGCGCCGGTATGCTCCCGCGTGCGGGAACGGTCCCGGATCCCCTTGCCCCGCCGCAAGCATGCGCAGGATTCGCGCCGCGGACTCACCCCAGGAGCTTCATTACCTCCTGCATCACCCGGTGGTGGATGCTCTCCGGCTTGTCCGCCCCGTTGAGAAGCACTATGCGGTGCTGGAAGAACTTCGCCAGGGTGCGGTAGGCCTCCTGTACCTGCTCGTGGAAGGATTCGGGCTGCGCCTCCATGCGGTCGAGCCCGGGTTTCCGCTTCTCCAGGCGTTTCAGGCCCACCCGGTAGGGTATCTCCAGCAGGAAGGTCAGGTCGGGGTAAAGGTCGTCGGTCACCCACTCGTTGAGGTTCTGCACGCCCTCCATGCCCACGCGGCGGGCCACCCCCTGGTAGGCCAGCGAGGAATCGATGTAGCGGTCGCAGAGCACCACCTTTCCCGCATCGAGCGCCGGCTTTATGACCTCGTAAACGTGCTGCGCCCGGTCCGCGGCGTAGAGGACCGTCTCCGCCAGGGGGTGCATCTCCCCGAAGGAGGGGTCCAGGAGGATGCGCCGTATCTCCTCGCCCAGCCTGGTCCCTCCCGGCTCGTGGGTGGCCACCACCTCGACGTTCATGCGTATGAGATGGGCGTGCAGCATGTTCATCTGCGTCGTCTTACCCGAGCCCTCGACCCCCTCGAAAGTGATGAAAACCCCTCTCTTCTTCGCCTTACGAGTTCCCAGTCCTTCAGTCATGGTCCGTGCTTCCCTCTCCCGCCTTCACTCCTCCGCTTACCTTCCTCTCCCGCACGCTCCAATTTACCGGTGCCGCTTTCCGTTTGCGGGACATATGCGCTATCCGGGCGTCCGCGATGCCTCCCTCGCACTTTCATAAACCCGCGGTATACATCGCCTGTCCGCGGCACCCTTGCGCTCTCATGCGCAAAGTTTATTACCAATGCTCACTCGCGTCCACAGATATACAGATAATATTCATTATCGAGCTTCATTATCGAGCGCATCCGATGCGCGTTCGCCACGCGGACCCCTTGCACACCCATGAGGGATCACCCGTGGTCCCAAGTCGTGGGCGCAAGCGACCCTCAGCCGGAAGCGCGGTTAGCCGTGCGCTTTCCTGCCCTTCCTGCCCCTCCTGCCCCTCCTGCCCTTCCTGACCTCTCCCGTCCCCGGTCCCTCAGGCCTCCTCCAGGTGAGAGAATATGTTCCCTCCCGCGAGATCGTAGGCGACCACCACCGGGAAATCCTCCACCTCGAGCTCGTATATGGCCTCGGGGCCGAGGTCCTCGTATGCCAGCACGCGCAGGGAACGTACGCGCGAGCCCAGGAGGGCGGCGGCGCCTCCCACTCCCGCCAGGTAGAGGACGCCGTGCCCGCGCAGGGCCTCGCGCACCTCGCGGGAACGGGGCCCCTTGCCGATACAGGCGGCCATACCCGCGGCAGCCAGCCGGGGCGTATAGGGGTCCATGCGGGACGCGGTGGTGGGCCCCACGGAACCCGAGGGCTTTCCGCGGGGCGCCGGGCTGGGACCCGCGTAGTAGATGATCTCACCCTCCACCCGCACGGGAAGTTCCTCGCCCCTCTCCAGTGCCTCCACCAGCCTGCGGTGTGCCTGGTCACGCGCGGTCAGCAACCTGCCCGTGATGAGCAGCAGGTCCCCCGCCGCCAGTTCCTCGCGCCGCTCGAGGGCAAGCGGCGTGGTGACGCGTATCTCCTCCTTCATCTCCCGCAGCCTTTCCAGTATATCTACCTTCTTGTCCTCTCTGCCGTCACCTTCTCCCTTGTCCCCTTGTCAACCCATACCCTTATTCTCCTCGTCCCCTTGTCCCCTTATTCTCTTACGACCCTTGTCCTCTTGCAGGACCTCTTTTCGGATCATATCCCCGTTGCCCGGAAGCTCAGGTTTCGCCTCTTTCTCCGTCGCCTCCCCCTCCCCCGTCTTCCTGCGCCACCTTCCCGTACGCCGCCATGGGTGCGGCCGCCTCGGCCTGTGCCTCACCTGCGATCCGGTCGGCGCGCTGCGATGCGGGAACCCTCGCAAAGGGGTTGGACATGCGCTTCCAGCCGAAACAATGCCTGAAGGAACGGTGCCCCTGCAATCCCGCGACCAGGATCACCACGCCTCCCAGCAGGAGTATGACCTGGGGCCCGTTGAGGAAATAGCGGAAATCCGCGTACCTGCCGTCGATGTCCCCGGCGAAGGTGCCGCCGATGCGCACGATCCATACGTTCAGCGGCTTCAGGCCGATACGGCGCCCCAGCCCCGTGATGAGGTCGGCGAGCGGGCCCGCCAGCATGATGGAAGCGAAGATGGAGGCGCGCATGATGACCTGTATGGTGGCGAAGGCGCGCCCGCGGTATTCCTCTTCCAGCACCTCGTGCAGGAGGGTGACCATGCCCACGATGGCATAGCCCATGCAGGTCCCGCCCGCGAAGACGATGATGAAGGAGAGCCACCGCACGGAAAGCAGCGAGAAGGACACCACCCCCACGCCGAAGCCGGTGATGGCCAGCCCGAGCAACCTCTCCTTGCGCACGCGGCTCCCCAGGGCTCCCGCCAGGATGGAACCGCCCATCATGCCGAAGAGGAGGGTGGTGAGGATGTACATGAAGGCGGAGCCGCTGCCCCCGAGCACGTAGCGCACGAAGCCCACGGTGAGCACGTAGATGGTCCCCCCGCCCAGGAAGCAGGTGAGGGTGAGCAGGAGCACGGTGCGGGTGAGGGGCTGTCCCCAGAGGTAACGGAACCCCTCCCTGAAGTCCTGCCTCACCTGCGAGGTGGTCATCTTCACCCGTTCCTCGCGGGAGATCTTGCGGAACCCTATGTGATAGATGAGATAGGCGGAGACGATGAAGGTCAGGGAGTCGATGAAGAAGGCCGCCTTGTTGGGATCGACCTTTCCCATGAATCCGGGGTTGATCCTGCCCAGCCAGGAGATGAAACCGATGATGCTCCCGGCGATGGCCGTCCCGAAGGCCATGGAGGCGTAGAGGGTGAGCATGTTGAGGGAATTGGCGTTGGTGAGCTGCTCGCTCTCCACCAGGTCTGGGATGCTGGCGTCCTTGGCCGGGCCGTAGATGATGGTGAAGGTCTCCATCACGAAGACAAGTATGCAGATGAGGAGCAGGTTCCCGGCGAAGGGCAACAGTACAACCAGCGCCGCACGGCTGATGTCGCAGAGCATCAGGGTCCTCTTGCGGTCCAGGCGGTCGATGATGATCCCGGCCAGGAAACCCAGCAGGATAGCGGGGAGGAACTTGGAGAGCATCATCAGGCTGATGGCGTAGCTGCGACCGCCCGAGATCTGGTCCACGTAGGCGAAGAGCACGGCGACGATGATCCAGTCCCCCACGGCGGAGACCATCTGCCCCGTCCACAGGAGCAGGAAATCACGGTTGCGCAGGAGGTCGCGGTAAGCGGCGGGTCTTATCTGCAGGTCCTGCTCTGTGCGCCTGAAACCCTTGAGCCTCTCGTCAGCGCATCTCTTGTCTGCCTTTCTTTCCATCTTCCCATCATACCTCAAGGGAGCGGCGGCGCAGGGCGTGGCAGCAGATGACCACCCCCACCGGGAGGCAGGCGATGTGGGTGGGGGCCTCTTCCAGGTGCACATCGAGGGCGGTGACCTCGCCTCCCAGTCCCGCCGCGCCGATGCCGGTGGCGTTCACCTCCGTCAGCAGCTCCTCCTCGATCTCGGCGAGAACGCCGCGTCCGTGGCGTTCCCCAACGGGGCGCAGGAGCCCGCGCAGGGCCAGCTCCAGGGCGCCCGCGGCCTCCGCGCCCACTCCCACGCCGACGACCACCGGCGGGCATGCCTGGGCGGCCTTGGCGCGCACCGCCTCGCGCACCGCCCGCTTCAACCCGTCCTTACCCTCTCCCGGCAGGAGGAGGAAAAGGCGGCCCGCGTTCTCGCTGCCCCCTCCCTTGGCCAGCAGGGTGAGGCGCGCTTTACCCTCGGGCCCCCCCGCGTGCACGTGCACCGCCACCGGGGTGTTGTCCCCGCGGTTGCGGCGCGAGAAGAGGGGGTCGTCCACCAGCGACGACCGCAGGGGGACGCGGGCGGTCGCCCTGCGCAGGCCCTCGTTAACGGCCTCCTGGAAGGAGGCGGGGAGGGCGGTTTCCTCTCCCAGCTCCACGAAGAGGTGGAACATGCCGGTATCCTGGCATATGGGCAGTCCCTCCTCGCGCGCCACGCGGGCGTTGTCCACGATCATGCGCAGGGCGTAGCGCGCCAGCGCCGAGCTCTCCCTCTCCGCGGCTTCCCGCAGGGCATGCTCCACGTCCGGGGGCAGGTCCAGGCTGGCCTGGACGGCGAGCTCCTCCACCGCCCCGCTCAGCTCCGCCGCATCAAGAACCCGCGAGCCGCGCATCGAGCTCCTCCATCCTGGCCTTGATGCGGCGCGCGCATTCTTCCAGTTCCTTCCTTTCCCCGCCGTCGAGCGGAAGCTCCACCACCTTCTTCCATCCCCCTTCCCCCAGCGTCACCGGCACGCCCAGGAAGACGTCCCGCAGCCCGTACTCGCCTTCCAGGAGCACGCTGGCCGTCACCTGCAGGCCCTCGTCCTCCAGCACGGCCCGTACCATGCGCGCCGCACAGGCGGAGGGCGCGTGGTAGGCGCTTCCCTGCTTGAGGAGGGAGACGATCTCCGCCCCGCCGTCCCGGGTCCGCTCCTGCAACTCCCGCAGCTTGCCGGGAGGCAGGAGTTCGCTCAGGGGCACGCCCGCCGCGGAGGTGAAACGAGGCAGGGGAAGCATCTCCTCGCCGTGGCTTCCCAGCACCGTCGGCTGGACCTGCCCGGGAGGGAGCCCCAGCTCCCGCGCCGCGAAATAGGCCAGGCGCGAGCCGTCCAGCAGGCCGGCCATGCCCATGACGCGGTGGCGGTCCCAGCCCGTAGTGCGCCACGCGAGGTAGGACATCTCGTCCAGGGGGTTGGTCACCATGATGAGCACGCAGTCGGGCGCGGCCTCGGCCAGGGAGGACACCACCTCCCTCACCACGGCCGCGTTCTTCTCCGTGAGATCGGCGCGTGACATACCCGGCTGCCTGGGGAAACCGGCGGTGATCACAGCCACGCGGCTGCCCTCGGCCAGCCGGTAATCGTCTCCTCCCTCCACCCGGGAGGGAGACGTGGTGAGGGCCAGGGACTGCGCTATGTCGAGGGCCTTGCCCCGCGCCAGATCGCCGTAGATGTCGATGAGGGCCACGTCCGCCAGGCCCTGCTCCGCTACGCGCATGGCCGTGGTGGATCCCACCATGCCCGCGCCCACGACGGTAACCTTGCGCATTTAGCCTCCTTTCTCCCCCTCCTAGCACGACGAAGCTATTTTCCTATATACGGCGGGAGCGCGCAAACTCCCGGAACCGCTACAGGAACGCTCCGCGCGGTCGCGCGGGAGAAAGTGTGGTGGGGATGTACCCGTCCACGGCGTCAAGGGGACGCTCCGCGCGGTCGCGCGGGAGAACGCAGCTGTACACGCCGCACACGGCCCCTCCTTACGCTAAAAAGGACGGACGGCGGGGAAGGCATGCGCCGCCTGCCTTGCGCGCGCGGCGTGACCCCGCAGACCCGGCGCCCCGGCTACCCCCTCTCCCCGGAAGGGCCGCCGGGGATCTCCCCCGAGGTCCCGCCGCCCGTTTCCGCGCTCTCTCCCACGGGGGCTTCCGTGCCCGCATCCGCGGCGGTCGCAGGGTCCGTCTCCACCTCCGTATCCCCGTCCGCCTTCCCGGGAGGAGCCCCCTCCTTCTTGCTGGGGCAGGAAGTGTCCAGGCAGAGGACCCAGGGTCTGCGACCCTTGTTCACCACCTTCACCCGCGGGGAGGAGCACTGCGGACAGACCTCGCCGGTAGGCACCACGTTGCCGCTCTGCGGCAGGGGATAGGTGACGTTGCACTGGGGATAATCGCTGCAACCCACGAACCTCTTCTTGCTCTTCTTCGCACGCACCACCCTCAGGTCGGCCCCGCAGGCCGGGCAGGTCCCCAGGACGCGGTCCTCCTTGATGCCGTTGCGTATCTCCGCCGCCACCTCCGCCCTGCTCGCCTCGAGCTGCTTCATCACCCGGGAGAGCATCTCGCGCGACTTGTCCACCACCTCCACGCGTGTCTCCTTGCCCTCCACGATGGCGTCCATGTCGCGCTCCAGGAGCGCCGTCATCTCGGGCGACGAGATGTGGTCGGCGAACTTGCGCAGGGCCTCGGTCACCGCTATACCGGTCTCCGTGGGAGCGATGGGGTCCCCGTAGATATAGCCGCGCTCGTAAAGGCTTTCGATGATGGCGTGCCGCGTGGACTTGGTGCCCAGGCCCAGCTCCTCCATCTTCTCGATGAGCTTGCCCTGGCTGTAGCGAGGCGGCGGCTGGGTTTCGCCGCGCTTGGGCTCCTGCCTTTCCGTGACCTCCACTTCCTCACCCGCGGCGAGATGCGGGAGGTCGGTTTCCTTCTTGCGGCCGTAGGGATAGTAGCGGTACCAGCCCTCCTCCGTCGTGCGCGTGCCGCGCGCGATGAAGGGCTCCCCTCCGCAGACGAGGTCCGCGCGCACCGACAGCACAACCGCCTCGCCGGCCAGCGTGGCCATGAAGCGCCGCGCCACCAGCTCATATATCTTCCATTCCTGCTGCGTGAGGTCGCCGCGGGAGGCCGCGGCGGTTGGATGCACGGGCGGGTGGTCCGTGGATTCCTTCTTTCCCCGGGTGGGTGAGAGCTTGTCCTTCTTCAGCAGCTCCCGGCTCAGCTCCCCCAGCTCCGCGCTCTTGGCCAGCTCGCGCAGAATGCCCCTTAAATCGAGCGAGGGGGGATAGACGGTGTTGTCCACGCGCGGGTAGCTGATGTAACCGTTTATGTAGAGGTTCTCGGCGATACTCATGGCCTTGGCGGCCGAGAAGCCCAGGGAGGCGGCGGCGGCGAGCAGCCCGGTGGTGTTGAAGGGCACGGGAGGCCTCACACTCCTCTCCGTCGACTTGACCTCCTGCACCAGGGCCCTGTCCGTCAGCCGCGCGTACGCCTCCAGCGCCTCCTCCTCGCTTGGAAAGCGCTCCCGCGCGTGCAACGCGTGGAAGCTCTCCCCGTCCTTGCTGCATTCTATCTTCAAGGTCCAGAAAGGTTCGGGCACGAATTCCCGGCGCTCCCTCTCGCGGTCCACGATGAGGGCCAGGGTGGGGCTCTGCACCCTTCCCACGGAAAGGAACTTCTTTCCAAGCCGCGTGGAGGCCAGGCTGATGAAGCGGGTGAGGCTCGCCCCCCAGATGAGGTCGATGTCCTGGCGCGCCTCACCCGCCGAGGCCAGGTTGTAATAGGGCTCCTCCAACTGAGCGAAGACCCGCTTGATCTCCTGGGGGGTGAGGGCGGAGAAGCGCGCCCTGCGCACCCTGATGTCCGGACGCACCTCGCGGATGAGGTTGATGGCATCGACCCCTATCAGCTCACCCTCCCGGTCGAAGTCGGTCGCGATGATCACCTCGTCCGCCTTGCGCGCCTCGCTCTGCACCGTCTTGATGAGGGACTTGTTGGTGGGCACCTTCACTATGTCGGCGTGAATGAGTTCCCGCGGTTCCACTTCCTGCCATTGCTGGTAGCGGGTGGGAAAGTCCACCTTGAGGATGTGGCCCTTGAGGCCCAGGCAGTGCACCTCGTCGCCGTTGGAGCGGAACACGTAGATGGGGTTGCGTGACTTGGAAAGCGGCTTCGCCCTGCCATCCGAGAGGATGGTGGAGATGCGCCGTGCCGTCGTGTTCTTCTCCGTTATGATAAGTTTCATCTTCTTCCGCCCCCGGGCAAACATTCGGCAAATATCCGTACCATATTTACACCACACCGTCAAGGAATCCCTTGCCCTTGCCTTCGCAACCCTCGAGGAGGACACCGAAAGGGCTTGGCGTCCCTGCCTGCCGGGTGTACCTCCGCTTCTCCCCTCGCGCGTGACGCGCCCGGGCGCGTCACGGCGTGCCCGTCGTGCTCACTCCGGATTCTGGTGGAAGGATATGGAAAGGCAACCGCGCGGGGCCGAACGGCGACGTCGGGCGCCCCCTCCCGCGATCCCGCCCGGGCGCACGGAGTGACGCCTCGGCGTGCCCCGCGCCTCGTTTCTTATCCCGCCGGGCCAGGGCGCGGGGACGCGCGCCCGTCAGAGCGGGCTGCCGAAGATATGCCGGTAGGAGAACTGGTCGTGCGCGGAGAGGAGCCGCACGGAACCGCCGTGGTCCCCCAAGAGCCCCTTGAGCTTCTTCACCTGGTGCATGGCCGCCGCGTGGTCGACGTGGGCCACCAGCCGGAAGCCCCGGATGCCGACGGGAGCCGGTCCCGCGACCCGCAGTTCCTCCTGGACGTAGTAAGCGTCTCCGCAGTGCAGCAGCCAGCCCTCGCCCGTCTCCACCGCCACGCCGCAGTGGCCCCTGGTATGCCCCGGCAGGGGGACCAGCAAGATGCCCCCCGGCACGCCGGAAAGTTCCGCCACCCCGTCCATGCCGAACCACCTGCCGCCCGCCGCGGCCTCGTAGGTCACCCAGCGAGGTCCGTGCGCGAAATGGCAGCGGCGGTAGCGCTCCCTCTCGCTCCTGCTCACGGGGTGCAGCGCAACGTCGCGCTCCGTCGCGCTGACGTGCACCCGGGCATGGGGAAAATCCGCCAGCCCGCCTGCATGGTCCCTGTCCAGGTGGGTACAGACGATGTCGCTCACATCCCGGGGATCGAAGCCCATGTGCTGCAAGCGGCGCAGGGCCGTCTGGGACTCGTCCGGACGCAGGTTGAGTAGCAGGTTGTCCCTGCCCAACCTTCGCGGGTTCCTCATGTCCTCGACACCGAAGCCGGCATCCACCAGCACCAGGCGGTCGCCGGCCTCGACGAGCAGGCAGAGGCAGGGGACCCGGTCGAGGTGCGGTGCCAGCCAGTAGGCCACGCGGGGGTGCATGGTCCCGCAGTTCATGTAGTGTACCTTCATCCCCATGTCTTCCCGTTCCCGGAACATCCCGGGTCGCTATGCGGCGCCCGCGGAGCTGCCTGGGCGCCCAGGTACGTCTGCAGCCACTCGAAGGTGAGGTCCAGCCATTCCCGGTAATGCCCCATGGCGCAGTGGTCGTCGTTCTCGTACAGCTTCAGGAAGGCCCGCGGCGCCCTGGCGGCGAGCACGATGGAATCCTTCGTTCCCAGCAGGGTGTCGCGGTCCCCGTTGATGACCAGGAGGGGGATCTCGATCTTCCGGTAGAGGTCGTTTCCCTCAAAGGAAAGTTCTTCCAGTCGCGCGGCCATGTCCCTGATGCCGCTCGCGCCGGTGACCTTCACGAGCGCGGAGACGATGATCTCCGGTATGCCCAGGGAATTGCCGGGACCGAAGGCATGGTGCAGGGGCGCGCCGCAGGCCACGGCGCAACGGAGCCTCTCGCTCGCCGCCGCCATGCGCGCGGACCAGTAGCCGCCGAAGCTCACCCCCACCATGGCCATGCGCGACGCGTCCACCCTGGGATGGGATGCGTAATGTTCGATGACCGCGCGGTAGACGTCCTGCGAGGCGGGGGACATGGGGCGCCGGTAGGAATAGGTCCCCGGCATCTCCATGAGGAAAACACCCATGCGCGCGTCCCGGTAGGCCAGCAGGGGGAGGGAGATCTCCTGCACCGTCCCCTCCAATCCATTGGTAATTATTACCATGGGATACTTTCCCTCGTCCGCGGGAAAGCGCTCGTAGCCCGCCACCCGCTCCCCCGCCGCCTCCAGGGTCACGGGACGCATGAGGTCGTCCAGGAGGGGAACAAGACGGTCGCAGAGCCCGCGGGCCTTGTGGTAGGCCTCCATCCTCATGGGCGTGGTGCCCGGAAAGGCGCTCACCGTGTAGTAGGTTATCGCCTTGACGAGGGTTTCCTTCCCCTTTGCGTGTTCTTCCGCGTCCTGCGAGGCCAGGAGCCTTTCCGCCTCTTCCTCGTACCCCGCGGCGATGCCGTTCCAGTACCCGCACCACGCGGACTCCCGGAAGGACTTGAGGTCGCCGAGTTCCCGCGCGAAGACGCCGGGATCGAGCTTCCCCATGTTGGCATAACGCAGCCGGAAGAGCTGGGGGAGGAAGTAACTCACCCCCAGCCGGTTCGCGGCCCTTTCCGTCTGACCCGAGACCAGGCAGAAGGTGGTGAACAGGTCCTTGAGCGTCATGCCGACCTCCTTCCGTCATATCCGGCCTTCCCCGGCCTTCCCGGACGCGGGCCGTGCCGCGCCCCGCGACCGGGCGGCCCTTGTGGCGCGTGCGACTCCCCCTCGACGCGGGGAAACGATCATGCAAGGTCCGTCCCCGTAACCGTTGACGTCGGCTCCCCGAGTACGCGGTGAGGCGACGCCGGGTCCCGGAATATGACTCCCGACCTGGTCCGGCTCCTCGAGCACGCGGTGAGGCGACCCCGGGGGCAGGAGACCGCCGTCCTTCTTCTCCGCGCCTACCCTACCTGGTGAACCTGCGGCGCCTCTCCCGGTGCGGCCTGTCGATACCGGCATAGGGTGCCCTCGGTCCCGAGAGGGCGAAGAAGAAGGGGATCCTGCGCTGCCTCTTGAAGTAACCCCAGGTACCTATGCCAAGGTAGAGTTCGTCGTTCACCTTGCGGACCTCGTCGATCATGTTTATGAACCCGGCGCCGGAATGATAGGCCGTGTAGTCGAGCTCGAAGCAGTCCTTTCCGTCGAAGACTGAAGCCGCTATCCTGGTCTTCATAGGAAAAACATGGTGTACCCTGCCGAACCGTTCATAGGAGTTGTAACCGTGGCCCTCGTTCTCCGCGACGGTCGTGAACCCCTTGCCCAGCCACTTTCCCTTGTTCAGGGATGAGCGGAGGCCGAAGTGGGCGAGGGGTTTCTTGATGAACCAGAACCTGCCGGTATCGAGGAGCTCTCCCTTGAACTCGCCCTCCATCTCCCGCATGGTCGGACAGGGCAGCGTGAGGAAGAGCTCCATCAGCCGCTCCTGCTTCAGGGCCTTGAGGTCCTCGACCGTCCAGCCCGCAAGGCCCTCCACCGATGGTCCACGTTCCTGCATGGCCACGCTCATGACCGCCTCCTTCTCCACGTGCGCGGCTCCCCGCGCCCTTCCCGTATTTCCCGCGGTTACGACAAGGCGCCCCCGTGCCCTTCAGCCCATGAAGTGCCCTTCAGCCCATGACCTTCCTCAGCCACTCCGCCACGGGGGGGACGATCTCATCCACGTAATCGATGGTCACCAGGTGCGGCCGTGCCGGCAGGTAGAGGAACTCCTTCTCGCAGGTCAGCCTGTCGTACACCCGCCGCACGTAATCCTCGGGGAAGATGTTGTCCTGCCCGGAATGGATGACCATGATGGGGGTGCGGATCTCCTCCACCCTGACCGCCAGGGGGGTGGAGCCGAGGGAAGCCAGCGCCGAGAGGCTGACGGCGTTGACCGCCAGGGGGTCCTCCCTGAAAAACCCCTTCAGGTCCGGGTACAGCCGGCAGGGTTCCGCTGCGAGGTCCAGGTACGCGGAGACGGGGACCATGAAGCGTCCCAGGGGGGAAGCGGTTATCGCGCGCACCAAGGGCAGCCGCGAGAACTTCAGCAGGGGCCCGTAGAGACCCGGCCAGCGCGTCATGCGCTCGTTGTCCGGCTCATCGGGCGCGATCACGTTGTGGCAGACGGCCGCCTTAAGGCGCGGCTCCGCCGCCGCGCAGTAGAAGGCCACCATGCCCCCCTGGCTGGAACCCGAGACCGCCACGCGGTCCCCGTAGACGGAGGCGGCATGGTCTATCACCGCGCGCGCGTCATCCGCCAGCTCGCCCAGGGTATAGACCCCGCGCAGCCCCTCGCTCATGCCGTGACCCCGCGGGTCGAACCCCACCACGTTGAAGCCCTCCCGGCTCAACTTGTAGAGCAGCTCCACGTAGAGCAGCGCGTACACGCTGGTTCCGGGAATGAAGACCACGACCGGGTCACCGGGCTTGCTCTCGAAATGGTAGAGGGCCAGCTTCCTCTCTCCCGCCTGCAGCCACTCCTCCCTCCAGGTGCCGAAGAGTTCGCCCAGGCCCACCCTCTCCATGAGCGAGCGGGCATACGCCCTGGCCTCCTCCTCCGTGGGGACGGGCTTATGCATCTTGCGATAGCTGTAGGTTGCCCAACCCGCCGTGCCTGCCGCCGCGAACAAAGCCCCTTTCTTCACCGCCTGCATGAGACCATGCTCCGCCATCACCCCTGCCCCCTTTTCTCGCTACTGGTCTTTACGCCTTCTTTCTACATACTCATTATATTGAGTGAAGATTCATTCATTACATCGCTATTCTTACCGCCGGCGACCGGCCCTGTCAAGAAAGGCCACGCCGTCGCATGAACGGCGTTCATCTTCACTCGGCGGATAATAAAGATCCGCTAAAAGCGTTGTCACGTGCCCTTTTCTTCTACGGGCAACTTGATGCGTCTTGCGCGACTGCGCCGCCTTTCACTATTATTATTGTTTGTGATTTATTAGTTTTTGTGTTATAGTTCAGCGAGCAACGTCATGCGCGGGAGGGAAACCATGACCGTCGAGCCCGGATTGCTGAAGATCGCGGACCTGGAGAGGTTGTCGGGCACTCCCCGCCACACCATACACCGGTACGTCCGCCAGGGCCTGCTGCCCGAACCCGTCAGGACCGGCAGGACCATGGCCTACTACGGACCCGCCCACCTCGAGCGCCTGCGGGCCATCCGCGAGATCAAGGGCGGGTCCCGCCTTCCCCTCGCCTACCTGAAGCAGGTCCTGCAGGCGAGGGATGCCGGCCGCGACACGGTGACGGGGAGCCACGCCGCACGCGAGGAGCCGTCGCCGGGAAAGGGCACGGGAGAAAAGCGCAGGCAGCAGATCAAGGAAGCGGCCTTCAGGGTCTTTCTCGAGAGGGGTTTCCCGCGCGCCAGGATCCAGGATATCGCCGCGGCGGCAGGTATCTCCACCGGCACCTTCTATATATACTACCGGGACAAGCGGGAAGTCTTCATGGAGGTCATCGACGAGCTCATCCGCAACGCCGTGCAACCGGTGGAGGAGGCGGTGCTGACGGGCGGCGACATCCCGCGCCGTGCCGGGGAGATCGCCCGCTTCTACCTGGAAAACTACGGGTACTTCTCCGGGATCATCAACCAGCTGCGGGGGATGATGGCCGAGGAGGAGCCCGCGGCCCGGGACAAGTTCATCGCCCTGCACAAGCAGCTGGCGGACCCCATCGTGCGCGGCATCCGCGCGGCCGTCGCGGGCGGCTTCATCCGCGAGGTGGACCCCGAGCTGCTGGCCCGTGCCATCATGGGCATGGTCGAGTTCCTGGCCATCTACCTGTCCTTCGAAGGAAAGCACGACGTCTCCCGGGTCGTCTCCTTCATAACCGACCTTCTCATGAATGGCCTGCGCGTGCCCGACGGCGGCTGACCGCGCCGCCCTCGCGTTCATACACGGCCGCCGGTCGGGGCGACCGCATGGCGAAGAACGTCGCCCCCGTCGCTCAAGGGAGCCGATCCTGCCTCCACGGACGCGGGGCAAACCGTGGCCCCGGGGTCGTCCCCTTCCGCCCCCGTCACCGCGGGAGGTCGATCCTCCCGCCCATCTCCCCGTAAAGCTGCGGCAGGAAGGAGGCCAGGTTGTTGTACTCTATGAGGCTGTGCAGGCAGTTGTTGCGCGCCAGGTCCGCCATCCTGAAGAGGAGGGGCCGCTTCACCCTCACCGGGACGCCTCCCTTCATGGTGTAACCGATCCAGTAGCGGCTGCGGTATTCGACCCCTCCCTCGACCTCTCGCACCGCGTGGAAAAAGACGTTGAAGGGGGTTTTGAGCAGGCTCAGCGTTACGTTGGCGCAGTAAGCCCTGGACATGCCGGACGCCTCGAACATGTCCATGTCCAGCCCGAAATCGCGCGGCGAGAAGAAGGTTATGGCGAGCTTCTGCGCGCTGCGCACGTTGAACCCCTCCACCGGGTAGTGGGTGCTTCCGTGATTCCTCTCCCGGAGCGGCACCCCCGAGGCGTCAAGGTGCCGGGCGGGGTCATCCACCCCTATGTCGGTATGGGCGACGGGGCACCAAAGGGCGTAACGCAGGCCTTCCAGCGGGTGCCAGTTGAACCACCAGTCGAGCATCTCGGGGGTGACGCCCGGCATCCTCACAAGCGTGGCGGCGAAGCCACTGCCGTCGGGCATGACGGTGTAGCCGGTCTCCACCGGGAGGTACCCCGGCCTCATGAGGTCGTTCCGGTCATGGATGGAGGTGGCCCTGGAGGGGTCCACCGGTCCCGCGTTGACCCTCTCCAAGTCGTCGGCGGGGATCTCCGCCAGTTCCTTGTGGAAATATTTGGAATATGGCTTTCTTTCCTCCTCGGCCGCCAGCCGCCTGCGCTCCATCTTCCGGATGTCCTCCATGGTCACCGGGTCGGGGAAGATCTTCCCCATCCTCACGAACAGGCTCCCCAGGCTCATCTGCAACCCTCCTGCTCGGCATTCCCGGCCTTCCTCGCCAGGGCTCCCCTCGCCGCGAAGGCCACGAAGGGCACGGCATGCAGCGCCGCTCCCTGCACGGCGGCGCGCCAGGCGGAAGACCTCCTGTATCGCGGCGAGGCCCTGTACGCCGAGAAAGCCCGCAGGGAAAGGGGAACGTAGAGGACGAGGCCGGTCACCAGGCCGGGCACGTATTTCCTCGTCCTGAGCGATGCCGCCGCGTGGAAAGCGGAGTTGACGAGCAGCATGCTGGCCATGCTGAGACCGAATGTCGGGTTCCGCTTGCGCATCAGGGCCCCGTAGAGGCACCCGAGTATCATCGAGGCGTTGACTCCCACCACGATGGTGATCGAGGCGTTGCCGAAGACCCCGGGGGCCATCTCCCTGGCCGCCGCGAGAAATCCGCCAGGCCAGGCGTATTCCTCCGCCACGTGGGCGCAGGATGCCGCCAGCAGGGCCCAGTAGACGCGGCTGTCGTCGCCGTGTTCCATGCTTGCCTCACCGCCTTCCGCTCATCCGTTCCCGGGACGTCAATCCTTTCCCGACCATGCCGTGGGGTTCTCCGTACCTGCCTGTGCCTGGCTGTCGATCCTTTCCAGGAGCCCGGGCAGGAACACGGGGAACTGGCCCATCTCCTCGCGGTTGTGCTTGCGGAGCCCCTTCACGAAAAATCCGGGCGCCCTGGCGGGGATGCGGAAGGTGGAGCGCATGCGCGTACCTCCCTCCATCTCCTCGTACTGGTGCTGCACCCAGGCATAGGGGACTCCCTTGCGATCGAGGACGGCGCTCGTGACGACATGCCCGTACTCCCTGGGGATGGAGACGGCGTCCGGGTCCTCCAGGCGTATGCGCATCCTGCTGGGTATGCCCCCTATTTTCTCGAGAACGCAGTGGGTGAAGGTGGCCCTGCCCCCCTCTTCCCTGACCTCCATCCTGGCCTCCATGTGATCGCGCGGGTGCCAGAGCTTGTAGGTCTCCGTATCCCCCATGAGCAGCCACCAACGGTCGATCATCTCCGGCGTGACGCCGCGGAGCTCGTGGTCGATGACCACGTCCTTTGTCTCGCCCCTGGAAATCCTGGCCACCCAGCCGGTGATCAGGCCGTTGCACCACGCTATGACCTCGTGCACGAACATGCGGGATCACCCCCGTTCGCTCTCCGTGACGGGAAGGCCGCGCACATGTAAGAACCCATCATGCATCATGCGCGTCGCCCTCCGCCTCGCGACCGTCCGCCTCTTTCCCGTTACCTTCAGCACAGAACGCGATGGGCAGGCCTCCCCCACCACGCGCGTCGACCCCCCAGGGCAATCATACCATAATTTACCATATCCTTTACGTTCCTTCCCTCTTTGCCCGCGAACAGCGCGCGCGAACGCGGGTCGGTTCCCATCCCTGCCCCTCACGGCTCGATGGCGGCTTGATGGGATACCTCTCGATGGGGATATCCTCCGTGGAGAGGACCATCTCCCCCTCCCGGTCGTGGATTATTATCCACTTCAGCCAGTTGACGTTGTCGGTATCCGGGTAATCCTCCCTCACGAACCAACCCCGCGATTCCTTCCTCTCCAGGGAAGCCCGGTAGAACATCTCCGCGCAGAGCGCCATGCTCCTGGCCTCGTTGCAGCGGGCCAGGTCGTGGGGGTCTTCGGCCTTCAGCCCGGACAGCCTGTCCTTCACCTTCAGGACCATGCCCAGGGCCTCCCACATGCGGGCCTCGCTCTTCCAGTTGCTGTACCTGACGGGCGTCATCGCCCCCTGTACCTCGCGCACGAGATCGAGGGCCGAGACCCCCGCGCCATCCCGCCGCGCCGGCGCGAAGATCTCCTTCCTGAGCGCGGCGGCCTGCGCGCCGTCTATGCGCGGCGCTTCCCCCGCCTGCGCGGCATATTCCACGGCGGCCAAGGCTCCCCTGCGGGCGCTCCACACCGCGTTCATGAGCCCGGTGCCGCGGATGCGGCCGGGGGGCGAGGGCACGGCGCCCGTCCAGGCTGAACCGCTGTAACTGACGTCCCCCACCGCGAAGAGGCCGGGCAGGGAAGTGGCCATCTGGTGGTCGACGCCGACCGGGGACTGCTCACCGACGAAGCCGGGAATCACCTCGGGCATGCCCGGGATGTCCCCGGCCTCGGCGGCAGCCGTTTTCTCCCAGAGGCGCGACCAGAAGGCGACGGCGGCCGGGCGGTCCCATACCAGGTCGGTGGCGAAAAGTATCTCCGACCCAATCTGCAGGAGGTTCTCCTCGCTCCTGACCCTCACCGGCCCCCTCCCTTCCAGGTGTTCCCTGTACCAGCCGACGGCGGCCATCGCACAGATGTCCGGGTGCACGCCGGGACGGTACTTCGCGGAGACGTCCTCCCCCCCGGCGTTGTACATGTGGTCCTCTGCCCCGAAGATGACCTCGCGGCTCGCCGCGTGCACCATGTTCACGAAGCTGCCGAATTCGGCGTTTCTCATGCGCGCCCCCGCGCGGTAGGCCGCCGCTATGCCGTCCCCGCGACCGCAGCTCCACATGGGCAGGACCCGGTAGTTCTGGCTGCCGCTGGCCAGGATGGTCGCCCCGGCCCGCACCAGGTAGCAGGTGCCGTCCTCGATGCCGAACCCCATGGCGCCGGCGACGCGGTCTCCGTCCTTGAGGAGATCCACCAGGGTCACCTTGTCCAGGAAACGGACCCCCAGCACCCCGGCCCTCCGCCGCAGGCGCCGGCACATGTCCAGGTCCACGCCGGCCAGCCCCCAGGGGACGTCCAGGCCGGGGAGCTTGACGTACTTCCAACTGCCGTCCCTCTCCTTGGCCACCCTTACCCCCCAGGCATCCAGGCAGTCCAGCACGCCGTTGCAGGTACGGGCGTACTCGCCCAGAAGCTCCTGGTCCTCGAGGAAACAGCCGATGTGGTGCACGTGGAAGCGCACGAAGTCCTCGGGCCTGTCGGCGGGGGTGAGAAAGGCGAGTATCCCGCCGCCCCTGTCCGCCTTTCCCGCCCACCCCGCGGTGGCCTTCTCCACCACCAGGACGTCGAGGCGTGGGGCCTTTTCCTTCACGGTTATGGCGGCCGCGAGACCCGCTATCCCGCCTCCCCAGACGAGCACGTCGGCGGATAGGATCTCCCCCAGCGAATCCAGCCCTGTCATGCCGTTACCTTTCCATTATCTTCCAACAGGTTAATAGCGCTGGGCGCCTTACACCGCCTCCCGCCCCTACAGGGCCGACCATCGCATGTACGCGAAGTCGGGGGTCACGGTGATGCATTCCCGCGGGCACCTTATCTCGCACAGGTTGCAGTGAACGCAATCCTCCGCGTGCGCGACAACGGGCTTTTTCCCCGCTTCGTCCCAACGCAGCACGTTCACGAAGCAGGCCTTCACGCAAGCCCTGCATCCGTCGCACCTCTCGAGATCGATGTCTATGGCATTCATCTCCGTCCTTTCCTGACGCCGCCCCATAAGGCCCTGTCGGATAGCGCGCCTCAACCGCTTGCCGGGGCCAGGAGATCCGCGAACCTCATCATCTTCAGGGGATGCCTGGCCGCACCCTTCATCCTCAGCTCGCCGCGCAAGAACCTGGCCGCGAGGTCCCGGCCCTCGGGAGTGAAGAGGAACTTCAGCGCCGCGGGCCCCGCGGGCACGCGCGCCAGCTTCATGAGCACCGCCGGCTCGCAGCGGATCGTGATGTCCGCACGGGGGGCGACGCCGCACTGCAGGACCACGCGTCCTCCCTTGAAGGTCACGGTGAACGCGTATTCCCCGCGGCCGGCGGGCTCCATGGCCACCGCCAGGTCCATCTTCCCGGCGGCCTTGCGCTTGCGCGGCTCCTTGAGGAGGTTGAGGAGCATGGCCCGCATGAAGCGCGCCAGCACGTGCAGGTCCTCCCCGCTCTCGATCACCAGAATGCCCCGCGGCTCACCGGCGGGAGTGGCGGCGGGGGCGGGTCCTCTCTCGTCAACCGTCCCCATGCCCTTCCCCCTTCACCCCGCACCACTCCAACAGGTGACGCTGCAGGCGAACCCTGCATTCCTCCATCTGCTGCGGTGTCCATGACCGGAAGCCCCTGCCGCTCGAGAAACCCAGCTCGCCTTGCTCTACTTTTCCTTTAAGGAGGGGCGAGGGTTGCGGCGAACTCTCCAAATGCCGCAGGACATACTCGTGAATCTGCAAGGTGAGGTCCAGGCCCACCATGTCCGCGTTCTCCAGGGGGCCGAGCACGGGGAGCCTCATGCCGAACCCCAGTTTCACCACCTCGTCCACCGTCTCCGCGTCCGCGATGCCGCGTTCCACGAGGGAGACGGCCTCGCGCCACAGCGCGTGCTGCAGCCGGTTGCCCACGAAGCCGGGCACGTCCTTTTTCACCCGCACCGGGCGCTTGCCCGCCGCGACCAGGAGCTCGCACGCGCGGTCCACCGCCCAGGGGGCCGAGTCGTTCCCGGGGATCACCTCGACCAGCGGTACCAGGAAGGGCGGGTTCCAGAAATGCGTCCCCACGATGCGCTGCCTTTCCGCCGCATCCCGGGCTATCTCGCTTATGCTGATCACCGAGGTGTTGGTGGCCAGGATCACATCCGGCGGGCAGAGAGCGTCCACTTCACGGAAGAGGTCCCGCTTCCGGTCCGCTTCCTCGGGAATCGCCTCTATCACCAGCTCCACTTCGGACACCGCTTCCTCCAGGTGGATCGTGGTGGAAATCCTTTCCAGAAGAGGCGTGATGTCTTCCGCCTTCCACGCGCCTTCGCTGACCATAAGCTCCAGGTTGCCGCGCACGCGGGACAGCGCCTCGTCCAGCCGGTCATGTCCCGTGTCCGCCAGGTAGACCCGGAAATCATGCGCGGCGAACGCCTGTGCTATGCCGTGCCCCATGAGGCCGGCTCCGATGACCGCGACCTTCCCTTTGCGGCCTTCGCCCATGATCACCCCTTCCCATGTCGTCAGCGCCTCAACTGGCGATATTTCCTCCGTCCACGTAGAGGATCTGCCCGGTGACGAAATCCGAGGCGGCCGAGGCGAGGAAGACCACCGTCCCGATGAAATCGTCCGGCACCGCCGCCCGGCCCCAGGGGATCCTGTCCAGGAATATCCTGGCGGACTCGGGGTCGGAGAGGACCGGCTCGGTGAGGGGCGTCCAGAAGATGCAGGGGGCGATGGAGTTCACGTTTATGCGGTACCTGGCCCACTCCACCGCCAACTGGCGGGTGAGCAGGTGCACGGCCCCCTTGCTGGTCCCGTAAGCCGCGTAGCCCAGGGGGTGCCCCAGTTGTCCCCGCACCGAGGACACGGTGATGATCTTTCCCGCCCCCCGCTTGATCATCTCGCGTCCCGCCTCCCGGCAGCACAGGAAAGTCCCCTTCACGTTGGTGTCCATGACCTGTTGCCAGTCCGCGATGTCCATCTCCTCCGCGGGGGCGCGCCTGGCGATGCCGGCCGCGGTCAGGAGGATGTCCACCCTTCCCAGTTCCTCCAGCGTCCTTTCCACCATGGCCCGGACGCTTCCTTCGTCCGTCACGTCGCAGCTCACGGGGAGCACTCTTCCTCCCGCTCCCTCTATCTCCGCCGCCGCCGCCTCCAGGGCATCGACCCTGCGGGCGGTGATGACCACGGAGGCCCCGAAGGCCGCCAACCCCGCCGCTGCCGCCTTTCCCAAGCCCCCGGAGCCCCCGGTGACGATGGCCGCCTTGCCGGACAGGTCGAAGAGCCGCCTCATCTCGCCGGCGTTCATGTCAAGCATTCCTTCCCTCTCCCGTCATGCCGCCTTAATCCGTGTAGTTGATGATCACCAGCATGCTGGCCGGCCGCTTCCCCCTGTTCACGATCTCCCTGCCCTCGCTCGCCCCGATGTAGAGGGAATCCCAGGGGCCGAGGGTAACCTCCTCTCCCGACTCTCCCCTCACCGTCACCTCTCCCTCCAGGACGAAGTAGACCTTCTCGGCCGGCGAGGCGTCGAATTCCGCTCCCCCTCCTGGAAGAAAATGGGAGAGACCCACCCAGAAGGTCCGGGCTCCCGTCTCCTCCCTGCCGTGCAGCCTGAGGGCGGTCATGTCGAAATGCTTCGGCGCCTGGTAGGGCCGCGCGTCCTTGAGTTCCACCTTCTTCATGCCTCCGCTCCTTCTTGCGTATCCTCCCGTGACGGGTGGCAAGCCGTCATTCCTCGACGATGGCCACCAGCCTGACGATGGAGCCGTCGCCCTTCTCCCAGCGGATGGGGAATCCCGCGATGGTGACCCTTTTCCCGAGCACCGCGTCGATGTCCCCGCCCACGTTCTCCCATCCCATGATGCCGTTGCCCAGGAGCAGGCGGTGGCAGGGCTCCCATTCCGGAAAGTCCTCGACGACGTCGCGGCCCGTCTCCCTCCTGTATTCCTCGCACACGTCGGGGAGGAGCGGGCCGGTGCCGTGGGGGCCGATGGCGGTGGCCAGGGGATGGTCCAGGGCCTGCTGGTCCACGCCCACCGCCTTGACGCCTTTTTCCACGAGCCACTCCCCCGCCTCGCGGTAGAGTCCGGGCGAGTAGGCGAAGTAGCGGCGGTTATCCCCGTAGTGATGGTGCCAGCCGGAATGGATGATGACGATGTCCCCCTTCTCGATGCGCGGCCTGGCGTTCTCCAGGTCATCGGGCGTGATGACCTCCCACTTGCCCTTGGGGATGTCCACCACCACCCCGGTCCCGTAGTAACTGTCGAGGGGTATCTCGTCCGTGTAGGGGGCCCCCTCTATGACGTGCGCCGGGGAGTCCGCGTGGGTGGTGCAGTGCATGAAGGTGGTGATCTGCTGCGAGAGCACCCCCGACTTGGCGTGGTAGTGGAAGCGCTCTATCCTCACGTCGGGGAAATAGGGCCATAGAGGGGCGTTGTGCCCGAAGGGATGGCTGAGGTCGTACAGCTTTACCTTGCTCATCGCTTGCCTCCTCCTCGATGTCCCAACCTGCGCGAGATCTCTTCCGCGGTCTTCTTCACGCGGACCACCACCTGCGAATCGCCCTTCCCCGTGATCCGCTGCGCCGGTCCGGCGACCACCACGGCCGCGATGGCCTCGCCGCAATGGTCGAAGACTGGGGCGCCCACGGCGTTGATGCCCACGTCTATCTCCTCGCGATCGAGGGCATAACCCCTGCGCCTGACCTGCGCCAGCTCCTTTCTGAAGAGCGCGGGGTCGGTGATGGTGTTGGGCGTGAGCCGAGGCATATCCCCCGCCAGGAACTTGTCCACCAACTCCGGCGGGGAGAAGGCCAGCACGGCCTTGGAGCCCGCCGCCGCGTGCACCGGAAGCCTGTCGCCCACCGTCCCCGCGATGCGCACCCGCTGCGGGCCCTCCGCCACGTAGGCCATCACCGTCCCCGCGCCGGTGAGGATCTCGAGCACCACGGTTTCCCCGAGGCGGTTGCGCAGGGCATCGAGGTAGGGCTTGGCCAGGTGCACCAGGTTGGCGCTCAACCCGTTGCTGTAGGCGCGTCCCACGTCCGCGGCGGCCGGGCCCAGGCTGAATTTCCTCGTCTCCGGGTTGCGCTGCAGGAATCCCTTCTGCTCCAGGGTGTTGAGGATGCGCGATGCCGTGGCCTTGTGCAGGCCCAGCTTGTCGCCGATCTCCCCCGTCCCCATCTCCTGGTTGTAGGGGGTGAAGGCCAGCAGTATCTCCAGCGCCTTCTCTATGGAGTTGGGTCCTTTCTCAGCCATGGCCCGCTGCCGCCTTTCGTCCCCTCGCCGCCTCTTGACTCCTGCCGCGTCGTATTATATTTTAAAACTCGGTATCATAATACGATAATCACGCCAAGTAAGCAATCCAGCGATTTCCGTGACGCGGATGCTCTAGGTCACCGGTCAGGCTTTCAGGGGAAGCATGGGCACGAGGGGTTTTAAGAACGGCTTTCTCTCCTACGTTCCGGAGAAAATATGCCATGCCGGTCACCCCCTCGCATCCTCGATCTGCTTCCCCCGAGAAGCGACCGCGTTCGAAAGGAGAAGGGGGTATTCCTGTCGACGGGCTCCGCCTCATGCATCCCGTGTTGCGGGGTGATACGGAAAGCGGGCACGCGGCCCGAGGGGAACGGCCGGCATACGGGGGGATTGAAAGGAGTTGCGCCATGAGAGCCATGGGAGTTTACCGAGGAAGGGTTTCAGGCAACCGTCGCGGTAAAGCCTTTGCCGCGCGCTCGTTTTCCATGAGCGTTCTTACCGTCTTTTTCATGCTGGCGACCTTGCTCCTACCTGGCGGCGCCGCCGCCACGGCCCCGGCGGCGGACCGGCCCTACGTCGACGACGGGCGCTACGACTACGGGCTCAGCCAGCCGAACCCGGATTACAAGGTGAAGGTGGAGCTCAGGGTGGAGATACCCATGCGCGACGGGGTGAAGCTCGTGGGCGACGTCTACCGCCCCGACGCCCCCGGCCGTTTCCCGGTGATCATGTCCGAGGCGCCCTATCCCCGCAACATGTACTATTTCCCCGGCCTCATGCCCGGCGTCGACGACCTGGGCGGCGCGGAATGGAAATACCTCCAGTTCGAGCAGGCCAACCCGCACTACTGGATCCCCAGGGGATACGCCTTCGTCACGGTGAGCACGCGCGGGTACGGGGGGATGCTGGGATCGGGCAAGGGCTCGCAAGGGCAGACCTCCGCCCTGGACTACCAGGAATACGTGGACTTCTACGACGCCATCGAGTGGGCCGCACAGCAGCCGTGGAGCAACGGCAACGTGGGCCTCTACGGCATCTCCTACTACGCGTTCTCGCAGTACTTCGTCTGCGCCCTGCGTCCCCCCCACCTCAAGGCCATCGTCCCCTGGGAGGGACTCGCGGACCCCTACCGCGACATCGGCTACCGCGGCGGCATCCGCTGCATGTTCGGGCTCACCTTCGCGCTGGGGCTGCAACTGCTCGCTAACAATTTCTGGAAAGCCACGAACTATCTCGGCATGTTCTTCGCCCATCCACTGGTGGACGACCTCTGGGAGCGCGGCGTGCACGCCCGCTCGCGGCCACCGGGGAGCACCCCCACCGTGCTGGAGGCGCTCTCGGAGATCGACGTCCCCATGCTCTCCGTGGGGAACCTCAACGACCCCGACCTGCACCTGCGGGGCAACGTGTACGCGTTCTCGGCGGCGCGCAGCGCGCGGAAGAAACTCCTCCTCTACACGGGGACCCACTGGGGCTCGGCCTACCAGCCCTGGGCCAACCGCACCGTGCTGCGCTTCTTCGACCACTACCTCAAGGGGGTGGAGAACGGCGTGGAGGACGAGCCGGCGGTGGACGTGCAGCTGCGCACGGGCCCGGATACCTTCACCCACCTCTACGGCGACGCCTGGCCGCTCGAGCAGACGCGGTGGACGAAGTACTACCTGGACGTGGAGGGCAGGACGCTGGGCGCCGTGGATTCCGGCAAGGAGAGCTCGGCCGAGGCAACTTGGGAGAGCGATGCAACGGGCAGCAGCGACCGCATCACCTTCCTGAGCGAGCCGCTGGCGCAGGACCTGCAGGTAGCCGGTCCCCTGAGCGTGCACATCTGGGTGTCCTCCTCCACGAAGGACGTGGACCTCACCGTGGAGCTGCGCGACTTCGACGAGGAGGGGAACGAAACGCGCTTCCCCTACTACATCGCCGGCAACCCCGACGAGCCGGTGACGCGCGGCTGGCTGCGGGCCAGCCTGCGCGCCCTGGACCCCGAGCGCTCCAAGCCCCACCAGCCCTTCTACCTCTTCACACACAACGACTGGCTCACCCCGGGGGTCCCGGCGGAGCTGGACATAGAGCTCTGGCCCACGGCCATGCTCTTCAAGGCCGGCCACCGCATCGGCTTGACAGTCCACTGCGGGCCGTACAACCGCGCCGGCGAGGTGGCCTTCGCGGGGCAGCTGCTGCCCTGCCTGCCCAGGTGGACCCTGAAGGTCCCGGCCTACCAGGCCTTCTCGCCCGATCCCGGGACGGTGAAGCTCCATACCGGCGGCACTCGTTCTTCGTGGCTGGACCTCCCGGTCATTCCCGCGGACCCCGCTCCCGCCCACCAGCTCACCGTTGAGGACGGGAGCTTCACGCCCGCGGTGGCAAGGGGAGAGATGGGAGACCGCTTCTGCTGGACCAACGCGGGAGACGACTATCACTCTGTCACCGAGTCGAGCGGCCTGGGGCTGTGGGACTCTCAACTGGTGCGCGGCTTCCGCTCCCACAACCCCAAGACCTGGTGGGTGAAGGTCCCTTGGGCGGGCACCTTCGCATACAGGGACATGGTGTGGGGCTTCGAAGGGAGAATGGAGATACCTGTGAGGGTGCCCTCATCCATTCCCCGGAAGAAAGGGGTGAGCATCGAGCTGGGAACCGAACCCCCGCCAGCGGGGTGCGGGTTCGACGTCCAGATAAAGCGTGGAGCCGGCGAGTGGAGGACCGTCCGCGAGGGGATAAGCGAAACGCGCGTCACCCTGGACCCGCTGCCGCGCGGCAGCTACGCCGTGCGCTCCAGGCTGCGCAGGCTCGACGCTGCGGGGCCGGAGGTCGCCTGCGGCTGGTCACCGGAGGCGTCATTCACCGTGAAGTAAACGGGGTCACATCTTCGATCTTCGGTCAGTCGGCGAATAAATGACATGCTCCTGTCTCTTGGCGCCAATGAAGAGCCCCCGGCTCCTGCCGGGGGCTTTTTCGCTTGCGGGCTTATACCTTCATCCCTCGGTCACCTTCCCGAAGGGGCCGCGTCCTCGTTACTCGGCCACCTTGCGGGTAACCACGCCATCTCTTCACATCCCCCTTTCCCCGTCCCGGACCGAGAGCCGTGCATCGGAAACGTGCCCCGGTTCTCTCCCGGTCTTTCCCCGTTTCTCGCGGCTTCTACCCGCCGCCTCCAGCCTCTTGATAATTTCCCATTATTTGCCAGGCTTCCAAGGTCCTTCTACAGCCCGGCTATCTTCTTGACCAGCGCGTAGTCCTTCGGGTAGTAACCGCCTTGGGTGCTGATGGTCGTGTTCAGCTCCTGGTAGACGTCATTGCCTGCCTTGAAAGCCGGCCACGGCGGCTCGCTTCCACCATTGGGGTCTCCCGTTGCGGCGAACCTGGCCCAGTAGTTCATGATGGACTTCGAGAGCGCCTGCACCTCGGCGCCCGCCAGGCTCAAGAGCGAGCTGCCGAAGACGTAGGTGACCTCCGAGCCGTGGTAAGCCCCCATGGCCGCACGCGTGGGGTCGGTGGTGGAGACGTAGGTGAACTTGTACACGTAGACGGGCATGCCGTCCCGCGCCATGCACTCAGCGGCGTGCCGGGAAGGACCCGCGAAGCCCAGTCCGGTGAAGAGCTTGACGTAAGCGGGCGTGGCGCTGGCGCCGCTTGCCGGGTAAAGGGCTGCGACCTCCCCGGCAAGGGGACCGAAGATACTCTTCAGCATGTCGTTGTACTGGGCCGGCGTCAGCTGTTGCTGCCCTACGAACATGGAACCCTCATCGGCCACGGTGCCGATGAGCAGGGGTACCTTGTGCTGCTTGCCCTCCGCGAAGATCTTGTAGGGTTTGTCGGGAAGCACGTAACCGTCCGCTATGGGCCCCGTGTCCAGAGCACCGGGCAGTTTGGCCGCCACTTTCTGGAAGGCGTCCAGGAGCTCCTGGGCGCTCTTCTCCCGCAGCGCCGCCAGCTCGTCACCCGCCTTGTCGCAGCCGAGCTCGGCCGAGATCATCTGACCGGCCTTCTCCGCGTCCTGCAGCGTGTCGCCGCACTTGGTGGTGAGGAAGGCCATGGGGAAGAAGCCGCCGCTCTCCACTATGGCGCGGTGGAAGAGCCCCTCCGCCAGGGGGCTGGCGAGGAGGTAGCAGACGCTCTCCCCGCCCGCGGACTGACCGAAGATGGTGACGTTCCCCGGGTCTCCCCCGAAAGCCGCTATGTTATTCTGCACCCACTTCAGGGCGGCGATCTGGTCGAGCAGGCCGTAGTTGCCCGACACCCCGTTGGGCGATTCCTGCGAGAGCAGGGGGTGGGCCATGTACCCAAGGGGGCCGAGGCGGTAGTTTATGGTCACCACCACCACGCCCTTTGCGGCCAGGTTATGGCCGTCGTAAAGGGTCTGGGACCCGGCCCCCAGCACGAAGGCGCCTCCGTGGATCCATACCATGACGGGGAGCCTCTCGTCCGCGCTCTTGGCAGGCGTCCAGACGTTGAGGTAGAGGCAGTCCTCGCTCTGGTTCGGTAGATTGTAGAACTCCTTGGCGAACTCGTAGGGCCAGGGAACCTGGGTGCACGCGGGCCCGTCCTCCAAGCAGGGCCTTATGTCGTCCCAGGGCTCCACCGGCTGGGGCTCCTTCCAGCGCAGTTCGCCAACCGGGGGCGCGGCGTAGGGCACGCCCCGGTAGGTGGATATCCCATCGCCCCCCACCGTGCCGCGTATGCGGCCGCTGTCCAGCTGTATGACCTCCATCGGGCCGTATTCCTCGGCCGCCTTCTCCTCCGCCTTCTTGCCGCACCCCACGAGCAGCACGGTGGAGAGCAAGGCCAGGATGAGCACGATGACCAATGCTCTCGATCTCCTCATTTCTCAACCCCCTTCCTCGAGAATCTATCCCCTTCGCGATCGATGCCGGCGCACGGGCTTTCGCCGTTGCGCAGCCACTGTTATTCTCCCCATCTTGACCGTCGGTTATTCCGTTTTTCGCCGCGCCACCGCATCTAACCTTCCCGGCACCGAGCGAGCCTTGACCGCCGCGTCCAGGCACGCAGCCTCATACGGGGGCATGACCGGCTCTGCTTCCAGGGCTCACTGCCCGGCAAGCCGCTACGCTACTGTTGCGCGAAGGAACCGTATGAAGGATCCGCGAGCCTTGTGTTTCCCGCGGCAATCGCAAGCACCGGAAGCCCGCGCCATGGCGACGTGTTCCCGTCGGGGAGTGAGAAGAGCGGGGAAACGAAGCCGCGCAAGCGGCGAAATGCGCCACCCGTCGATCATGGGAAGAAAACACCTGGAGCATCGTCGAGAAGCGGGCTGGCGAGCCGCTCCTGTCCCCGCGACTTCGAGGAGGACAGCGCCGCCATCGGTTGCCATACGGCCTGGGCGGAATGCGGAAGATACCCGTGCCCGGAAACGGTCGCCGACGGCATGGGGACGGAAAGACGGCGAAACGGCGAGCGGGATCGCCGTGGAACCGCCGTGCGGGTCATGCGGGGAATAGGGCACCGGACACGGCGACGGACCTGCGCCGCCAGGCAAGGGCCTGTTGTTCGAGGCCTGTTACTGCCGGGGGCCTTCGCCGAATACCCCGCAGACCTCCCTCCACGGGCAACGGGACCGGCAGAAGTCGAGAGGGGCCTTTTCCCGGACCAGGGCGATCACCTCCTCCACCGTCATCCTTTCCCCGTAGGGGACGCCCAGGCCCTCCAGGATCCTCGCATCCCACCTCCTGACCTTTTCCTCGTCGCCCACCGGGTTCTCGCAACGTTCATTCCTGTATTCGGGGCAGTACAGGCAGACCTGGTCCGGCCCCTCCGTCACCACGATCACCGCATCGCTTTCCGCCTCGGTCAGCTTCTTGAGCTCGTCCACGACGCGGGCGAACCCCTCACCGCGGGCCAGGAGGTGCAGGGGAAGAAACCTGCTGCAGAAGACATGATGCGGCCGCAATCTGAACGCCTGCTTCTCGCCACCGGAAACCATGCGCATCCCCCTCTTTTGATCTCGATACCCCGTATCCCGCCAGGTCATGTCCCTCATCACGCGTTGTCACCCGCAAGCGAGTTGCGGAGGGCCGCCGAGCGCCACGCACCGTGCGAGCCTTGACCCCCCGCCTGGGCATCACGTAAGGCCGAGCTCCGAGCAGCCTGATTCCCGGTCCAGCATGACCATCCGCGCCGCATGACGCGGGGCCGAGCCCCGTGCCTTGCCCCCCGCGCCTCAGGCCTCGAAGCCGGTCAGGTCGATGACGGCGGCCCGGCCGCTTGCGTCCGCACCCTCCAGTGCCGTCATCAACTCGGCGGGCGTGCGTGCCTCGGCGCCGTAGAGGCCGAACCCCTCCGCCACCTCCCGCCAGTCGTAACCCTCGCCCACCACGCACACCGTGACCCTGATGTCCTCCCGCCGCGCGGTGTCCAGCTCCTGCATGTGATGGAGCAGCGCCTCCGTGTCGCATAGGGCCAGCACCCGTTCCCGCGGGCGCGCCAGCTTGACTCCCATGGCCATGGGAAGCCCGTAGCCGAAGCCCCGCAGACCCCAGGCCTGGAAACGGGTGTTGTGGGAAAGCGCCGGGCAGAGCAGGGACCCCCAGTACCCCGACTCCCGCCCGTCCAGGACCACCACGTCGCCCGGCTGCGCCGCCTCTCCCAGGGCGCTGATGGCCGCGCCCGAGCCGCTCCCCCTGGCGTCTCCCCTCACCGCATCCAGGTTACGCAAGAACGCGTTGCGGCACTCCCTGCTCCAAGCTACCCTCTCCGCGGGAGCGGGCGATGTCCTGTCCGCAAGGGCGCGCGCGATGGAGGACGCGTCCCCCGCCAGGGCGGCTGACACCCGCGTGCCGAGACATCCCAGGAGCTCCGGCTCGGGCGAGGTCTGCACCACCTGCGCGCGGGAGAGGGGAGCCGCCGCGAGGGCTTCCTCCTGCTCCGCCAGGGTGGCGCCGAGAAAGAGCACCGTGTCGGCCTGCGCCAGCGCCTTCTCCAGCTCGGAGAGGGCAGGGTGCCCCAACACGCCAACGAAAGAGGGGTCGTCCCCCGACACCGCCGAGAGGGCGGCGGGCGTCAGCGCCACCGGGCTGGAAAGTCTTTCCGCCAGCTCCGCGAGTTCCCTCCAGGCCGCCTCCCGCAGTATGCCCAGCCCGGCCACGATGAGCGGCCTGGCCGCCCCGTCCAGGACGCCCGCGGCCTCGCGCAGGTCTTCCTCGCCCGGGAATATGCCTCCCTCGAAGCGGCTGGTGCCGGGCGGGGGCAGCAGCTTGCGCAGCTTTCCCTCCGTCACCAGGTGGAACTCGTAGAAGACGTCCACGGGGACGTCCATGTGCACGGGCCCCTTCTCCCCCGACAGCGCCTCCCGCAGGGCCCTCTGCACCAGGCGGGGTATGCGCTTCCAGTTGTAGGCTATGCAGTGCCAGCGCGTCACCCCCGCCAGCATCTCCGCCTGGTAGCACCCCTGCAGCGACTCCTGTGCCGGGTACATCTTCCAGGTCTGGACCTGCGGGGATATGGAGAAGATGGGCACGTGGTCGGCCCAGGCGCCGGCGATGCCCGCCGCCGCGTAGATGGCGCCGGCCCCCACCGTGGATATGACCACCGCCGGCTTACCGGAGGCGCGCGCGTAGCCGTCGGCCATCATGGCGCCCGCCGCCTCGTTGCGGGGGACCACCAGCCTCAGGTCCCGCTCCCGGTTCAACGCGTCGAAGAGGGGGAGGACCTGCCCGCCCACGACGCCGATGAGATATTCCACTCCCTCCTGGGCCAGGGTCTTGGCCACCAGGTCTCCTCCGTTGAGCATGTACATGGCCTTCACCCCCTATTTCAGGTCCCGGTCGAGAAGGATGTTCACCGCGTACTTGGCCCGGTTGAGCAGGCGGCGGTCGATCTTCATCTTGGGGATGCCGACGGCGCGCAGGGGGTTTATGGGCACCCCCTCGAACTCTCCCAGGGCGAAGCTTATAAGGCTCTCGGGGAAGGTGTCCGGGTCCACCAGCACGTCCAGGACCGCCGGCATCCCCGCCTCCATGGCTTCCTTGAAGGCGGGCTTGATCTCGCCTGCGCGCGAGACCCTGCGGCCGTAACATCCCAGCCCTCTCGCCACGGCGGCGTAATCTATGTCTCCCAGCTCGGACCCCGTGCGGCGGGCCCCGAAGAAGAGGTCCTGGGCGCCCTTGATCATGTTCCAGCAGCCGTCGTTGAAGACGACCACCACGAACGCCATCCCCAGGCGCCGCGCGTTCTCCAGTTCCTGCACGTTGTAGAGGAAGGAGCCGTCCCCCTGCATGAGCACCAGCGGCCTCGCCGGGTCCGCCGCCTTGATGCCCATGGCCACCGGTATGCCGCAGCCCAGGGTTCCCATGCCCGCCGGGAACAGCGCGCTCTTCGGCCGGTGGGCCATGCAGAAGGTGCCCGCCCAGAGGGTGGTGTTCCCGCCGTCGATCACGAAGAAGACGTCGGGCGGCGCCTCCTCCCGTACCGTCTTCGCCAGGTAGCCCTGGTGGATGACGGGCCAGGAGGCGTTGGCCTCGCCCTCCACGCGCGAACGCCAGCGCCTGTTCACCTCGTGCAAGTGCTCCAGCCAGGCGCGGTGCGCCGGGTTCGGCTTCACCTCGCCCTCCTCCACCAGGGCGAGCATCTGACGCAGCACCGCCCCGGCATCACCGAGTATGGGTATCTCGACGGGTATGTTCAGGCAGATGTTCACTGGGTCGATGTCCACCTGTATGAAACGGATGTCGCGGTTCCAGAAGGGAGGCTGCCCGAACCCCTCCAGCCCCCCCAGGGCCGCGCCCACCACCAGGACGCAGTCGGCCCGCCTGATGGCGCGGTGAAAGGACTCCCCGCCCACGTAGGTGGGGCCCCCTATATAGAAGGGATTGTCCGCGAAGACGGTGCCCTCGCCCGCCGCGGAGGTGGTGGCCGGCACCTCGAGGGCGCGCACCAGGCGGTCCATCTCCTCCCAGGCCTGGGCGTGCACCACGCCTCCTCCCGACAGGATGAGCGGCCTCTCGGCCTCCACGAGCATGCGCAACCCCCTGCGCACCTGCTCCGGGTCGCCCTGCATGACCGGGACCTCCAGGGAGCCCAGGCCCTCCTTCACCATGCTTTCCAGGTCCGTTTTCGAGAGCTCGCGCGCGTCCTTTAGGACCTCCTCGGTGATGTCCAGGTGGACCGAGCCGTGGCATCCCCTCATGGCCTCGCGGAAAGCCTGCCCCAGCACGGCTGGTATCTCCTCCCAGCGGTTGACCGTCGCCCCCCACTTGGTGAAGGCGGAGAAGAACTCCCTCTGCGTGTAACCCGGCATGGGCACGGCGGAGACCCTCGCGGGGCGCACCGTCACCATGACCAGGGGCACCTTGTCCGCCCATGCGGTTCCCAGCCCCGTCACCGCGTTGGAGGCTTCCGCCGGGGTGGATGCCAGGACCACGGACGGGACATAGCGGTAGTACGTGTACCCGTAGGCCATGAAAGGCCCGGCGATGTCTCCCAGGGGCGTTATGGCCGTGACGCCCCCGGCCTTCTTCATGTCCGTGAACACGGGACCGAGGGCGCCCTCCTCCTTTCCCACCACGAAGGTCACGCCCGCCTCCTTCAGGCACTCCGCGAGCAGTCTGCAGCCCGTCACTTTCATGGCCACGCTCCTTTCGCCTTCCTCGCATAATCCCCGTTCCCGTCCATTGTGAAATGGGGCATCATGCATCATTCCCCAAGAATTCACCCACACCAATTTACCACACCGACACGGGGGCAGAGCACGTCTTGTGCCAGCAGGAACGGGGGTCAGGGCACGGAGGCCTGCACGGGGGTCAGGGCAACGTGGTTCAGGACTTGTTCCGTGCCTGCAGGAACCGGATGTCCGGGGCCCGCCTTGTTCCCGGGTCACGGGCATGGTCTGGGGATTGAGTTTTCGCTCCCCATGTCCGTATCATCGATATGTCTTCTGTCTTCACGAGGCCGAGGAGGACGAACCGCCCATGCGTATCCGGAAGCTTCTGATCGCCAACCGCGGAGAGGTGGCGGTACGCGTTGCCGCCGCTGCCGCCGACCTGGGCATAACCAGCGTCGGTATCTACGCCCGAGACGATGGGACATCACTGCATACGCGCAAGGTGGATCACGCCGTCCCGCTGCACGGGGGCAGGGAGGCCTATCTTGACATGGAGCAGATAATAGAGGTGGCGAAGACGGAAGGATGCGACGCCCTGCATCCCGGCTACGGTTTCCTGAGCGAGAGCGCGGACTTCGCTCGCCGCTGCGGCGAGGAGGGGTTATGTTTCGTCGGGGCGGACGCCGAGACGCTGGACCTCTGCGGCGACAAGGCCAGGACCCTGGCGCTCGCCGCGGAGCTGGGCATCCCCGTGCTACCGGGTATCCATGCCGCCGCGACCCTGGACGAGGTCAAAGCCTTCTTCCGGGAGTTCGGGGAGGGTGCCGGGATAATGATCAAAGCGGTGGCGGGCGGGGGCGGCCGCGGCATGCGGGCGGTGCACCGCTGCGAGGACATCGAACGGGAGTACGAACGCTGCCGCTCGGAGGCGCTCACCTCTTTCGGCAGGGGAGACGTCTACGTGGAGCAGCTCCTCGCTCCGGCCCGCCACGTCGAGGTGCAGGTTATGGCCGACTGCGAGGGCGGCGTGTCCCACCTCTGGGACCGCGAATGCTCCCTGCAGCGGCGCCACCAGAAGGTGGTGGAGGTAGCGCCAAGCCCCGGCCTGCCCGCTGAGCTGCGCCGGGAGCTCATCGAGGCGGCCCTGAGGATAGCGGGCGCCGTCGGCCTCAGGGGCCTGGCCACCGTTGAGTTTCTGGTAAATGCTTCCAGGAAAGGCGGCGGCCCGCGCTTCGCCTTCATGGAGGTGAACCCCCGCCTGCAGGTCGAGCACACCGTCACCGAGGCGGTGACCGGCCTGGACCTCGTGCGCATGCAGCTCGCCCTCTCCTGCGGGGCGACCCTGCGGGACCTGGGAGTGCCCGCGCGCGGCATCCCCGAGCCCCGCGGGTACGCCATGGAGCTGCGCATCAACATGGAGTCCCTGAACGAGCGCGGGGAAGTCCTCCCCTCCACGGGCGTTCTCACGGTCTTCGAGCCTCCCTCGGGACCGGGCATCCGCGTGGACACCTGCGGGTATACCGGTTACCGCCCTAACATGGTCTACGACTCGCTGCTGGCCAAGCTCATCGTCTCCTCACCCTCGCCCGCCTACGGCGATGTGGTGTGCAAGGCGTACCGCGCGCTGTGCGAGTTCCGGCTGGCGGGGATAGACACGAACATCGGGTTCCTCTGCAACCTCCTGAGGATGCCGGCCGTAACGGACAACGACGTGCACACGGGCTTCATAGAGGAGAACCTCGCCGTCCTCACGGCGGAGCCGGAGACAGCTCACCGCAGGCTCTTCTTCCCACCGGAAGGGGTTAAAGCGGAAAGCGCCCCGACGGCAGGGGATGCAAGCGCCGGTAACGCGGCCGCCTCTCAAGCGCCGCCCGATACGGTCGCCGTGGCGGCTCCCCTCAGCGGAATGGTCGCGGGCATCGCCGTGGTCCCGGGCGAGGATGTCCGCTCAGGCCAGGTCCTTCTTTACCTCGAGGCGATGAAGATAGAGCACGAGGTGCGCGCCCATGTCGGCGGCACCGTAAGGTCGCTCGCCGTGGGGCCGGGTGATTCCGTCCTCTCCGGCCAGGCGGTGGCGTTCATAGAACCTGGGGACGTCGGAGGGGAGGTCGAGCAGGAAGAGGAAAGCGCCGACCTCGACACCATCCGGGCGGACCTGGCCGAGGTGAAGGCGCGCCACGAGATAACGCTCGACTCCTCCCGTCCGGAAGCGGTGGCCAAACGGCGCGCCAGCGGTCAGCGCACGGCCCGCGAGAACGTGGCCGACCTCTGCGATCCGGGCAGCTTCATCGAGTACGGGGCGCTGGTGCTGGCAGGGCGGCGGAGCAGCATGCCCCTGGAGGAACTGATAAAGGCCAGCCCGGCCGATGGGCTCATCGCCGGCATAGGAACCGTGAACGGGAGCATCTTCGACGCGGAGAGGGCACGCACCATGGTGCTCGCTTACGACTACACGGTGTTCGGCGGCTCGCAGGGCATCATGAGCCACCGCAAGCTCGACCGCATGCTCGCGCTGGCTAAGCGGTGGCGCCTCCCCATCGTGCTCTTCGCGGAGGGAGGGGGCGGCCGCGCGGGCGACAGCGACTTCCGCACCGTCTCCGCACTGGACACGCCGAGTTTCTACAACTACGCGGTCCTGAGCGGGCTCGTGCCGCGGGTGGGCATCGTGTCGGGCCGCTGCTTCGCGGGAAACGCCTGCCTTCTGGGTTGCAGCGACGTCATCATCGCCACCGAGAACGCGAACATAGGCATGGGGGGACCGCCCATGATCGAGGGCGGCGGCCTGGGCACCTGGGCACCGGAGGACATCGGGCCCATAGACGTGCAGTCCCCCAACGGGGTGGTCGATATCCGCGTCAAGGACGAGGCCGAGGCGGTAGCCGCGGCCAAGAAATACCTCTCATATTTCCAGGGCCCGCTCGCATCCTGGTCCTGCGAGGACCAGCGCAAGATGCGCCTCCTGGTGCCCGAGAACCGCAAGCGCGCCTACGACGTGCGCACCGTCATCGCCACCCTGGCCGACACGGGATCCGTGCTCGAGCTGCGCCGTGAATTCGGGGTAGGGATGATCACCGCTCTCGTGCGCATCGAGGGCCGCCCCGTGGGGCTCCTCGCCAACAACCCCCACCACCTGGGCGGGGCGATCGATTCCGACGCCGCGGACAAGGCGGCCCGTTTCATGCAGCTCTGCGACGCCTTCGACCTCCCTATCGTCTCGCTCTGCGACACGCCCGGGTTCATGATCGGTCCCGAAGCGGAGAAGACCGCAGCGGTGCGCCACTACTCGCGCCTCTTCTTGACCGGCGCCTCCTTGCGCGTTCCGGTCTTCGCGGTCGTCCTGCGCAAGGGATACGGGCTGGGCGTGCAGAGCGTGGTCGGCGGTCACTTCCATGTCCCCTTCTTCACGGTGTCCTGGCCGACGGGGGAGTTCGGGGCCATGAACCTGGAGGGGGCGGTGCGCCTCGCCCTGCGCAGGGAACTGGCGGCGATAGAGGACCCGGAGGAGCGGGAGAGGACGTTCCGGCATATCGTGGAGGGGGTCTACGAGGCAGGAAAGGCCATCAATACGGCTTCCATTCTCGAGATCGATGACGTGATCGACCCGGCGGAGACCCGCGACTGGATCGTGAAGGGCCTGCGGTCGGTGCCGCAGCGGGCGGCCCCCACATGGGTCTCGGAGCGCAAGGCGAGACGCGTCATCGATGCCTGGTAATATTTGGTAATTTACCCACCGGAACGATGATCACGCCGGCCGTGTTTTACACGTCAAGGGCACGGGTATACTACTGTCGATGATCATCATGGGAAATTGACAATCATCACGGAAAGCGGTCGGCCATCCCGTTACCATCTATAAGGCAAGGACTCCGAAGCACTATCTTCACGAGGCGCGATAACCATTCCGCCACATCTTTGGGTGGCACGGAAGAACGAGGAGGTTTTTCCATGAACGGAGAAGGCAGGTGCCCGGTGACGGGCAGAGGCAACCCGCAGGCGAGCGGCAGGGGCATGACCGTCCGCGACTGGTGGCCGGACCAGTTGAACTTAAGGATACTGCACCAGCACTCCGACAAGAGCAACCCCATGGGCAAAGATTTCAATTACCGGGAGGAGTTCGCAAAGCTCGACTTCCATGCCCTGAAGAGGGACCTCTACGCGCTGATGACCGACTCGCAGGACTGGTGGCCGGCCGACTGGGGCCACTACGGCGGGCTCTTCATCCGCATGGCCTGGCACAGCGCGGGCACCTACCGCATCGGCGACGGCCGCGGGGGCGCGAGCACGGGAAACCAGCGCCTGGCGCCCGTCAACAGCTGGCCGGACAACGCCAATCTGGACAAGGCCCGCCGGCTGCTCTGGCCCATCAAGAAGAAGTACGGGCGGAAGATATCCTGGGCCGACCTCATGATCCTCGCCGGCAACTGCGCGCTCGAGTCCATGGGCTTCAAGACCTTCGGTTTCGGCGGCGGGCGCGAGGACGTGTGGGAGCCGGAGGAGGATATCTACTGGGGCAGCGAGGAGACCTGGCTGGGCGACGAGCGCCACGGCGAGGGCGAGGAGCTCGAGAACCCCCTCGCCGCCGTGCAGATGGGCCTCATCTACGTGAACCCGGAGGGGCCGGGCGGAAAACCCGACCCGGTGGCCTCGGGCCGCGACGTGCGCGAGACCTTCGCGCGCATGGGCATGAACGACGAGGAGACCGTCGCCCTCGTCGCCGGCGGGCACACCTTCGGCAAGTGCCACGGCGCCGGCCCCGCCTCCCACGTGGGCCCCGAGCCAGAGGCCGCCCCCATCGAGGAGCAGGGCCTGGGGTGGAAGAGCACCTTCGGTTGCGGCAAGGGTCCGGACACCATAACCAGCGGCATCGAGGGCGCCTGGACCCCCAACCCCACAAGGTGGGACACGGGCTACTTCGACGTGCTCTTCAAGTACGAGTGGGAGCTGGTGAAGAGCCCCGCGGGAGCGTGGCAGTGGAGGGCCAAGGACGTCGCCGAGGAGGACATGGTGCCGGACGCGCACGACCCCTCGAAGAAGCACCCGCCCATCATGACCACCGCCGACCTCTCCCTGCGCTACGACCCCATCTACGAGCCCATCGCGCGGCGTTACCATAAAAACCCGGAGGAGTTCGCGGACGCCTTCGCCAGGGCGTGGTTCAAGCTCACCCACCGCGACATGGGGCCGCGCTCGCGCTACCTCGGCCCGGAGGTCCCGGAGGAGGAACTCATCTGGCAGGACCCGGTGCCCGCGGTGGACCACGAGCTCGTCGACGAGGCCGAAATCGCGGACCTCAAGGCGAGGATCCTCGCCTCGGGGCTGACCGTCCCGGACCTGGTATGGGCCGCCTGGGCCTCCGCCTCCACCTTCCGCGGCTCCGACAAGCGCGGAGGCGCCAACGGGGCGCGCATCCGCCTCGCGCCGCAGAAGGACTGGGAGGTCAACGAGCCGGAGCGGCTGGCGAACGTCCTACGCACCCTGGAGGGGATCCAGCGGGACTTCAACGCATCGCAGGCCGGCGGGAAAAGGGTCTCCCTCGCCGACATCATCGTCCTGGGGGGCTGCGCCGCCATAGAGCGGGCCGCGAAAAACGCCGGTTTCGAGGTCACCGTCCCCTTCTCGCCGGGGCGCACCGACGCCTCCCAGGAGCAGACCGACGTGGCCTCCTTCGCCGTGCTCGAGCCGTGCGCGGACGGGTTCCGCAACTACCAGAAGAAGAAGTACGCCGTGAGGCCGGAGGAGCTGCTGGTGGACCGCGCGCAGCTGCTCACCCTGACCGCGCCCGAGATGACCGTGCTCGTCGGCGGCATGCGCGTCCTTGACGCCAATTACAAGCGGTCCCGGCACGGCGTCTTCACCGACCGCCCCGGGACGCTCAGCAACGACTTCTTCGTGAACCTCCTGGACATGGGCACGGTCTGGAAGCCCACCGCGGAGGACGAGGACGTCTTCGAGGGCCGCGACCGCTCCACGGGCGAGCTGCGCTGGACCGCCACCCGCGTGGACCTCGTCTTCGGCCACAACTCCCAGCTCCGGGCCATAGCGGAGGTCTACGCCTGCGACGACGCGCGGGAGAAGTTCGTGCACGACTTCATCGCGGCCTGGAACAAGGTGATGAACGCGGACCGCTTCGACTTGGCCCGTCCCTGACCACGGCGGGCGGATCTTCCCTCGCACGCCCGGATAACGGAGAACGCCGGCGCGGAGGACGCCGAGCGCCGGTGCATGCGCTAGTGGCCGACCCAGGTTTCGAACATCGAGTTCAGCCTCAGTATCTTCCCCATGACGTAGCGGACGGGCTCCGGGATGGTCGCCGCCATGAGCGGGGTGAGCTTGACCACGAACGGCTCCATGACCGTGGTCTTGTTCTTGAGGTACCCCTGGTAGATCTTGTCAGCCATCCTCTCGGGCTCCATGATGGGGGAAAAGACGGGTGCCTTGCAGCCTTCGAACATGCCGGTTCCCACTATGGAGGGACAGATGGTGGTGAACTTGACGCCGCTTTTCCCCCTTTCCTTGAACTCCCACCTGAGGGTGTCCATCCAGTGGCGCACCGCGGCCTTGCTCGCCGCGTAGGCGGACGCGCCGGGGGTCGGGGTTATGGCGGCGGCCGAGGCGAGGGCTACCACGTGGCCGTCGTTCCGCGCCGCCATGTCGGGAAGGAACGCCTTGCACGTCCACATCTGGGCCATGAAGTTGACGTTGATCGTGTTGAAGTTGTCGTCGTCGTCGGTGTCGAGAAAGTGGCCCGCCCTCACTATGCCGGCGTTGTTCATGAGCACGTCGACCGGGCCCACCTCGGCCTTGACCTTCTCGGCCGCCGCGTATACCGCCTCGCGGTCCGAGACGTCGACTAGGTAGGTGGTGACGTCGTAACCCTTGCCCTTGAACTCGGCCTCCGTCTTCTCAAGCGCCTCCCCGTTCACGTCCCAGATGACCACCCTGGCCCCGTCGCGTGCGAAACGCTCCGCGACCAGCTTGCCCATGCCCATCGCGCCGCCCGTCACCAGGAACACCTTGCCCTTGACGTTCTTTTCCACGGTCACCCCTCCTTACTCGCGCACTTCCCTCCCGCGACTCGCGGACCTCCCTCCCGGAACCCGCGCACTTCCCTCCCGCGGCTAGCACGCTTTCCTTCCTTAAACGATAAGACCACTTCTCCGCGCTCCGCCGTCCCGCGCGCACGCGGCCGCCGTACGGAATGCGGTACCCTTTGCTGCCCTTATTCTCCCTTTCCTCGATCCCCCTCTCCCTTTTCCCCTTTCACCGATCACCACTAAGGATCATTGACATCGGGCGACACCAGTCTCATGTATCCCTTTCTGATCACCCGGGCCATGCGCTTCCTTCTCTCCTCCAGAAACTCCCTGTATTCCATCTCGTACCATCTCTCCGGGAGGGCATGCAATTCGTACATCTGTGCCAATTCGCCCGGCTGGAAGCGATTTTCCATAACCTGCACATAATCCTTCGGTGGTTTATTCGATATGTCAATATTGTCGCTCCACTCAACGAGGTCAAAGTTGGCCACCTGGTTGACCAGCCTTCTGTCGTCGATCCCAATGGCCTTCAGGTATCCTCGTGGGAAAAGATGATGTCGCTCCAACGCCGCCTTGCTGGACATCACCGTGGGGTCGAGCAGCTCCTCGACCTTCATGTTCGAATAGAGTACTTTCGCATTTAGAATGCACAAGGCTGCGTAGAACGCGAACTGTCCCGTGTTCAGAGCCGCCGCCGTCTCCAGCTGGTTTGGCAACGTGACTTCCCAGAAGTCATTGGTCAAGACCACGTCTATCTGCCTGTTCAAGGCCTCTATGAACTCTTCCGGCGTGTTCATCTCCCTGAGTATGGCCATGTCCTGCTCCATGCGGGCTTCGGGAGAATCGGTATAGCGCCCGGTGAGCGCGGCCATGAAAAACCAGCGGGCCATCAACTTCCGCAGCTCGTAGTTGTCGACCCTGAAGTCACGCTTCCCGATGAGCCATAGAGCGTAGGTGTAAAGAAGGGTGTTCTGTGAAGATATTATCCTGTCGCTGGGATAGCCCGCGCTCCTTATGACTTTGAAAAAATCATGCCAGTTGTGAAGGCCAAGCGCATATTCCTGGGCTCTGCGGAGAAGCTCGAACTGCCTCTCGCGCTGTTCGACCGAAAACTGCTTGGTCTGCAGGTCCTTCCCGCGCAGCAGGGAATAGACGTATTCCAGGCGCGCGCGCCTGAACCCCAGGGCCACGCTCACCCGCAGGAGCTGATCCGGGTTGGGGCGGAGATAATGGTTAAAAGGCGTGGGGCGGCTGTCCTGCGGGGGTTTCTTGGCCAGACGGCAGAACTCCTCTAATTCGGCCCTTCCATCGTCCCAGAAAACGGACATCAGGGTCAGGATGAAATCCGCCTGGTTCAGGGGGGTGCCCTTGCTGTTTATCCTGACGAAAATCTCCGCCACCTGGTCCTCGTCGACCGAGGACGAGACCTCCAGGGCGGTCAGCGGATAATCCAACAGTTTTTCGAGACGGCCTATGCGTTCGGCGATCATTGCTTCCTCATCCCCTTGCACGCTACGGCGCTCTTTCACTCTTTCGAGAAAGGAGGAGATGAAGCTGTAGGTGCTGGTTGTCGGCTTCCATAATTCGCTTATATCGGATATCCAATTTACATCCTTTTCAATGGCCGGGTTGGTAACCTCGAATTTTTCCTCCAGCGGGTTAAAGGCGATGCGTAGCCCGTAGGACCGAAAGTCCTTGCCGATGACTTTGGCTCCCTTGATCACCGCATACAGGGAGGTAAGCCTCTGTTGGCCGTCCACTATGAGCAGCCTTGGCACCTTCTGTTTGCCGTTTAAACCAATGGTTCTGTGCTCGCCGTTATAACCGTTTTCCCAGAAAAGGAAGTAGCCGATAGGGAAACCTCTGTACATGGAGTCGAAGAGGTCGCGCACCTTGCTGGCCGGCCACACGAAAGGCCGTTGGATATCCGGTAACCCTATCTCGCCTATCTCGATGTCCTCCACGAGTTTGCGCAGCGAGTAATCGACCTTTTTGAAGATCACGTCTGCCATGTGCGCCTCCCGAGTATCAACCTCCGTATTTACCTATTGTAAATATCATCTTTATTGTAATTATCATCTTCGCTTCATCAGCGCCATCGCCTGCTTCTCGCCTTCCTCAGTGAGTTCCCAGGTTCCGCGTGGTGAATCCGAGCGGAGCAAGCCATCCCTCACCATGGTGTTGCGGCACCACTGGGCCGTGTTCCGCCAGCGCTTGCTCTGGGGTTCGGACGGCAAGGGCTGTAGGTCGTACTTGTTCAGACTTGTTTTAACTTTTTTATATACCCTATCCAATACCTTGGACATGGGTGCCGACCCTCCTAACTCAAGGAGCACTATAAGGATGGGCTCACGGAAGAAATCCTCGGGCGTTCTCATTCCTCTTTTTAACCTCTCCTTCACAACTCTCTTCGGCTTTGAAGAGGGCCCGAAAAGATGTTTCCACTCCTTCTGGAGGCTCGACACCTTTTCCCGGAATGAAGACATTTGTGAACCCTTGTCCACTAAGTCTTTGGCCAGGCCGTAATCGCCCTTCTCGAAGGCCTCCGCCCCCATCCTGTTCAGCGAGTTAACCGTCCCCTCGATCTCCTCGAGCAGGACCTCAAAGGCCAGGATCACGTCGTTTCCCAGTTTTCGGCATTTGCATCAACCTCCTCGGTGCACCCCGCTCGGCGCAATGCCTTATAACCGCTAAACACCTGTTCTCGATCGTCTCGGTATGTTTAGAGGCCACTCTCCAAATTCTTCTACCAATTCCGCCCGGGTCGCTTTGCTCAAGTTAAGTACCCTCGGAAAAAGCTCAGATGATATTTCAAGGTTCAACTCACCTGCTATTGATGCCAAGTCGGCCTTCCTTAGGGCGGCAACTCTCTTTCTGTTATTTAACAAACTGCATAAGTCGTTCATACGATGGTCAGCAGTAATCACACAAAACCTTTCATGACCAAGCATATGGCTGAGTTCTATGCCCATTGCAAGGATGAGAACGTCCATCGTTTGCAAGGGTACGATACGGCTTCTTCCTCGATAAATCTGATAGTAATGGTCCAGGGGTGATATGAGGTCAGCGTATAAGACGTGATATCTATTTAATTCTATCTGATGATACAGCTTGCCATTATGTATATGATCTCTGAATTTATTTCTTATTCTTTTATATCTTCTCTGGTCCATGCCACCCGGCAAATTTTTCTTCACATGTTCGTTCCATTTACCGTAGCAGTACTTTGAAAAAGTATTAAAAACTTCTGCGACGACAATGTTAGGGACAATGAGCATCCAGTCAGAAGCTCCCCCTTTTCTCACATAATCTATTATATCTCTCACTCTTTCAGCTGCCTTCTTGCTACGCGATGATTCCGGAAGATAGTATGCAACTACTATGCTCGAGTCTAGTAAATAATACTTCTCGGGTTTACTATGGCTTTTCATGGTTGCCCCCTGAAATCATTTCCTCCCAGGCCTTAAGGATGGGGTGGCAGGTGCGGTAGTGGCCATATTGCTTGGTTTCCTTTTCCTTGAGGACGCGGAAGGTTTCGCCGGGGAAGGTGGAGGCCTCGCAGCCGCGGCGGTATGCTTCCTAGTCCAGAGATCATCCACCTCCTTGTACATAATGCGCGATTATCGAGACCTGACCTCGAAAGTGCTGATTATATTATTTCATATTTTACTATATGGGCTTAGAACCACTGCCCTGTTATATTGCCAGTTGTTGGATCAATAAGAAAGTAGCGATCTCTTATGTCTGCAAGTTCACCGTCTTCAATTAACAGAGATACTTGCCATTCATCATTATCAAAGGTTTCCACAAGAAATATATAGTCAGGAACAGGATACTTTGTGGTATTCGCTTTCGTTTGAGACACCTCTTTGCCTAGCATTTTGGCAACTTCGTCCCTATCGCCAAGTACAAAGTCGTTCATTTCGAGAACTAAAACAGATATGGCACCCTTTTCCTTTTCAGATGCTAATTTGGGGCATTTTTCCTCTAATGCAACTTTCAACCTTTTTCTACTCTTTGCATCAATACTTTCCGGCATAAATCTTGCGAATAGTACTTTTTGTATTTCATATGGTCTATATCGTATCGTTACCTTGAAAGGAATTCTGTCGGGATAGTCACATATTGTGCCACCTCGGGTCCTTGAGGTATTTTCCTCGCTCAATTCCTTCGCTTTTTGTATAATCCACACACGAAGGGATTCCCTGTAGGGTTCAAGTTCTGGCTTTCTTTTTTTCTCAATATCATCAGGATGAAATATTATCGTAAAGCGTCCTGGAGGCATTTCCGGTTTCAACTGCTCCAGTAGGGGTGACGTAAGCTTCTCAAACTGTTTATCATTTTTGATCTGACAAGAATAATTCTCAAGTATCGTATGCTCTAACGCTATTCGCTCTTTACCGCATCTGAATATGCAATCAACGGCTTTTTTATTACGCTCAATCATGTCTGGCCTACCTTCCAGTATGTATTCCTTATTTCGTATGCACCCCAGCACTTTGGTTACTGCCTTACACACATCTTCTTCATGTTTTCTTCGAGCCGGCTTAAAGTGATTGGCATCATTGGTGTGGGGTGACTGATTGGCAATCATGTCAGGAAACCCACCTTATCTTTAAAATAGGCCCGCCAGGCTTGAATGATGGGGTGGCGGGTGCGGTAGAAGCCGTGTTGCCTGATTTCCTTTTCCTCGAGGACGCGGAAGGTCTCGCCCGGGAAGGTAGAGGCCTCGCAGCAGCGGCGGTAGGCTTCCTCGTCCAGGGGGTTCCCCACTTCCTCGTATAGGAGGTATAAGAGGTGCTGGTTCTTCGTTTTTCTGGTGATCGAAAGGATATCGACGCTGGTGAATCTCCTGATTGGAACCGAAGATCAAAGGAACAGCACCATATCATATTTCCCATACTTAGCACCATATCTTACGTTGCTGTTTGCTCGAAGAGTCTTTGAAGAGCCCTTTCATCGCCAAACATCTTAAGAAAAAGATTTATATTTGTTTCTTGATGAATGAGCACTTCCCCATCATCCCTCAACAATAAGATATGGAATTCGTCATCTTCATCCTCCTCTGTAACAATACCAATGACGTAACAATACAAGAATGGGCAATTACCTAGCTTTGCCCATTCAGGTCCAAGCTTTATTTCATAGCTCTTCAGTAACCTTATCCTTTCGAGTTGGTTTTCCGTAAAAATACTGGGAGCGGACATCGTAAAAGCCACATTGGATGGAAATAATAATGTACCAGCTGTTCGTTCTTTCCACCTCTTTTTTAATTCATTAAATTTCTCTGCAAGATAAGCTATCCCGGAAATTCCGCCAACGAGAGTAAAGGGCAGAGAGATGTAGAATAGTAATGCTTCTACGTTCGCTCCCGTTCCTATATCAGTATGCTCCAAGCGATATTCGCCGTCGTCTGTGAATATCGCTCTGATGTCACCCATCACTGGAAGATCCTCTGTTGGAACATCATACTCATAGTAGATGTCACATAAATCCCCCAATACTGTGCCAATGCAAGCAATAACTAGGTCATTCATAGTAATAACCCTCGCAAATCCACTCATATATTAATAATTGTCTTGCTCTCTATACAACCTCTCCCAGGCTGTTAGGATGAGGTGGCGGGTGCGGTAGTGGCCGTATTGCTTGATCTCCTTTTCCTTGAGGACGCGGAAGGTTTCGCCGGGGAAGGTGGAAGATTCGCAGCGATGGCGGTAGGCTTCCTCGTCCAGAGGGTCATCAACCTCCTCGTAGTCGTCGAGGATGTTTTCCAACTCCTTTTCAGTAAGGTCGGCGGGGTCGAGGATATATCGGAGCTGTTTGCGGTTGAGGCCGTAGAGCCTGGCATAGATGGCATCGAGCTCGGCGCGGAGGTGGGCGCGGCGTTCCTCGTCCCACTTGAAGGGCGGGAGGGGGATGCCGTCCTCAGCTATCTCGGCCCACTCAGGAGGATCCCAAGAATGGCCGCCTGTTGCTTTCTTGTTCTCATCCCACTGAGCTTTGATGGCCTGGCGAAGTTTTTCATCCGTTTCTCTCCAAAGATCATCAGCGAATGCCTTAATATCCCAGGATGTATAAATGAGCTCTATGCCGTTGCAAACAACCTTGCTCTCCATTCCGTCCATGCTCTGTGTTGGCCCAATTACTGGAAATTGACGTATGAGATTGTAGGTCATGTTAATTCCACCGATCTTTTGCCGAGTTACATAATCAAATGAAATAGAGCAGACATTTGCAATGAAAAGAAGCGCCTTCCACATAGGCTCAATACTAATTTCGAGTAGCGGCATTGAGTGGCCAACACCTGCCCTTGGTATAATGCAAAACATAGCAGTTCTTTCATTCATGGAATCCGTAACATTCCTAAACCCTATTAGCCACTTCCTTTTTTCGTTGCCTAGCCTCCTGTCTATTTCCTTGATAGGAACGTAATACCAAGGATACGTAATATATTCTGGGTCACTGTGCTTTGCCCAGCTCACGCCTGGTAATGTCTTTTTTCGAATATCGAGCCCCTCATAGGAGCCGAAGCGGTGATCATAAAACCAAACCATCTTAGCTTCAATGAGCGGCAACCAAGTATCATTATCCCTGTTAAATGTGTTGCCAAATAGCTTTAAGCCAGCTTCCTCGAGCTCGCGGCGGGTGCGGAAGAGGTGGGAGTCGTTGGACATATGGAACATGGTCATGAACTTCACACCCCAAGGATTCTCGCCCGTTTCTTCGTTCACCAGCACCGGCACCCTCTCATAGATGTACCTGGTGAGCTCGGCGTCCTGTCGGGTGCGGAAGACGGGGCACATATGGGTATTCGGATTCAACAGGGTAAAGTCCTCAGCTGAGAGCTCAAACACTAACCTGTCGTCCTTAAGCTGCTCGGTATGAGTAAGAAGAAAGGCAAATGTAGCTTGTCCACTATGACCTACTTTTTCGCCTACCATGGTAAGCAAACATAACTTGGTATCAGGGGCAACAGACGGGAAAAGACCTTTATGGTTTCTAAAATCAAAGAGTGTAGCCAATCTTTTCTTGTCTATCAGATTAATAAACAGCTGTTTATTGATTTCATCCGTTACAATGCCCGTGGGCACCACCACGCCCGCCCTGCCGTGGGCGCTTATCAACGCGCTGAAGAGCTCGGAGAACACGGAGTAGGTGTTGATGTCCCCCCGGGCGGAAAGGGGGAAGCGCCCCGAGCCGCGCAGGAACTTGCTCTGGGCCTCGGCATAATGAAGGGCTCGCTGGTACTCCCCCCATAGAGCAGGGTCGCTTTCGGGAAGCCGCTTGATGAGCCGGCCGCGGGCTGCTTTGTTGGGGGCGCCGGCTATCTCTGGATCCCGGGTGGCGAAGAACTCCTGCTCCTGCAGTTTAATGCGCTCCCACGGCGGATTGCACAGCACCACGTCGAAACCGCCCGCCTCGAAGACATCGGGGAACTCCAGAGGCCAGTGGAAGAAGCGGAAGCGTTGCGCCATCTCCCAGGCGTGTCCTACGTAGCGCCCGTCGACACTCCCGGTCTCGAGATAGGTGCGCAGGATTTCCGTGGTGGGGACGGCTTTCTCCCGGTAGCTATCCTTATTCAAGTTCGCGAAGAAGGCGGCCGTCCAGAGGTGGCAGGCGGTGTTGTCGCGCCACCAGCGACCTCCCTCGCCCCGTAGCCTCTCGTAGGCCTCCTGTTTCCTTTTCACCTGCTCCGGGGTGTCGTCGGGGATCTCCGATAGCCTGCGGTAGGCTTCCGACAGCTCCGGGAAGTCGCTCACGGCCTCGAACTCCATGGAGAGCCAGCCTGCTCTCTCGGTCCTTTCCGCCTTGTTGTCCTTTTTTATCGATTTTGCGAGGGTCTTGTCGTCTCCAGATACAGGGTTGAATGCATCGTCCGGTATGCCTTCTTCCAGTACCTTGAGGTCGAACACTCCCACCAGGGAATCGCCACAGCGGATGCGGTGGTCGAGGAAAGTGAGGGGCTTCCCCCCGGCATGGCCCTCTATCCACAGGGCCACCTTGCAGAGGTCCACGGCCAGGGGGTTCTTATCCACCCCGTAGATGCAGTGGCCGATGACGTCGCGCACGGCGGAACGCACTTCCTCAGGGGCGGGCTCGTCGTCGCCGGTGCGCACGCGGGCGAGCTCCTTGCCCAGGCGGCGGGCGGCGGCCAGCAGGAAGTGGCCGCTGCCGCAGGCGGGGTCGCATACCTTGATGCCCAGGATGGCCCGCTCCTTCTGCTCTCTCCCCCTGGCCTTCCCGAGACGCTCAGCGAGGACCGGCTCCAGCGCGCTCTTTATGAGCTCGTTCACGAGCTGGGGCGGGGTGTAGTAGGAACCGGTGGTCTTGCGCTCCGTCCCGTAAACCAGGCGGAACACGGGCCTCCCCTCCTGCTCCACGAAGACGGGGTGGTAATCGAGCAGGCTCTCGTAGACGCTCCCCAGCTCCTCCACGTCCAGGGCGGAGTAGTTCACACGCCGGCGCGGGGAACGGGGGTCCTCGGCATAGGTGGAGAGCTCGCGCAGGGCGGCGAGGAGGTCCCGGTTGTAGAGGTGGCAGCGGTCTATCTCGGTTGCCGTGAAGAGCTCGCCGTTGAGCGGCGGGACAGAGAGAAGCGCCCCCAACTCCTCGCGGCGGAAGAGCTCGAAGGTGGCCTGCAGTGATATCCAGAGGTCCTTATGGTCCTCGTCCGGCAAGCGTATATCCGCCAGGCGGCGCAGGCGCTCCATGCTGTAATGCTCAAGGTAGACGGGAGAAGGCGAGATGAGTCCTCTCTCCTCCGCCACCATGAGGAAGAGCAGGCGGTAGACCAGCCGCAGCAGGTCCTTGTAGAAGGCCTCCGGCTTTATCTCCCCGCTTTTCACGCCTTCGCGCAAGCCGTGGTTGTCGGTGTGGGAGAGCAGGCCGTCGCCGAAGGCGGCGAGCGCCGCCTCCACGCCGTCGCGCAACCGCTCGCGCACCCTGCCCCCCTGCTCCACGCTGGTGGCGTAGTATTGCTCCAGAAAGCAGGTGGAAGCATCTTCCATGCCCGAGGGGAACCGGGTGCGGTGGACCAGGCGCCACAAGAGGGCGAAGTCGGCAAGCCTTTCCCCCTCGAGCATGGCCTCCAGGTCGAACTCGACGTAGGCCTGGCGGGAGAGGAGCTGGCAGTCGCGCAGGACACGCAGGATACGCCCGTTGGTGACCACGCCCCAGAGGTGCTCGGTGCGGTTCAAGTACTCCTGCAGGAGCACGTGGGGGGCGAGGCGGGGGCGGCCGGAAGGCGGGAGCTTGCCCAGCTCCTGACGCCACCCCACCACGTGCACGGGGGGAGCGTCTTCACCGGGGCCCGCACCATGGCTAACGGCGAAGGTGAGCCCGTCCACCACCTGTGCCCTGGGACGGTAGGCGAGCTCGTAGCCGAGGAGGTTCATAAGGGGGATGACCCACCCGTCTCTTGTCACGCTAGTGCCGGGATCCTCTTCCGGCAGTTGTTCCAGGCGAGCTCGGAAGGCCTCCCAGTAGCGGCGGGCGGCGGCCCAGGCGTCCGCCACCGCGTCCAGGAAATGAGCCTTGGCGGGAAGGCCGAAGTCCGCCGGCTTCTGCCCCGGCGCCTCGCCGTCGGCGAGGCGCTCGATGAGGTCGAAGGATATGAGCCCTCCCTCCACCCGCAGGCTGGGAAAACGGCTCATCGCCTCACCCCCTTGGGCACCGGGAGGAGCACGAGCAAGCCCAGCAGGTCGGGGGGGAGGTGACGGGTGACCGCCACGCCCCGGCGGACGACGCGCGCCGCCTGCCGCACCCGCTTGTGGGAGGCCTGCAGGGCGCGGGCCCGCTCCTCGAGTATCCCCTTTATCTCGCCCCTGAGGCTCGCGTACCACGCCAGGGACCTTTCCAGCGCCTCCGACCTCTCCTCGGGGGAGATGTTCTCCTCGGGCGCGGCGTTCCGCAAGAGGTCGAGGGCCGCCTCCCGGGATAGCCAGGTCACCCCATCCTGCGGCGTTCCGGTGAAGGCTAGGGGCAGCACCTCCTCCGCCAGCAGGTCCGGGGCATCGGGGACGGTCAGGGTGTAGCGGCAGCGCAGCAGGAGAAGGGTGGTGCGCCTCTCCACCCGGCTCGTGCGCATGGCACCGCAGCGGGCGGCGATGGAGCCCTCCTTCCCGGCCAGGGCCTCTTCGAGGAGGCCTCGCGCCAGGGCGGTCACGAAAGGATGGTTGCGTCCGATATAGATGGAGCCCTCGGGGGCGGGGGACTCGAAGGAGAGGCGGCGCCCACCCTTCCGTGCCAGGGCCTCGCACACCGGCGCGGGGAAAAGGTCGAGGGAGGCAAGCTCATAGGTCCCGTCCCTCTTGCGCTTGCAGTTCACGCCCAGGCGCCGGCAGGCCTCGAGCACGAAGTCCCGCACCGCATCCGGGTCGCCCAGGACGGAGTCGGTCTCCTCCAGCTCGCGCTCCACCTCGTCCGGCTTGATGGCCCGCTGGGCGAAGCGGGTGCGGCTCTCCTTCTCGCGCTCCGCCGCGCGGTCCCAGATGCGCCCTATCTCCAGCGCGTCGGGTGCGTCGAAGAGCTGCATCTGGGAGGCGTCCCGGCCCCGGAAGAAGAGGGACTGGAGCACCGCCTCCATCACCGTCTCGCTGCTCACCGGCACGGGCACTGATATCCCCAGGGTCTTGTGGATGCTACGGGCCTTGCGCAGGAGCACGTCAAGCACCGCCCCGTCCACCGGGTTGTCCCTGCCGTATAGGAGGATGGCCTTGACCACGGTGGCGGTCTGGCCGAAGCGGTCCACCCTCCCCTCCCGCTGCTCCAGGCGGTTGGGGTTCCAGGGGAGGTCGTAGTGGATGACGGCATTGAAATGCTCCTGCAGGTTGATGCCCTCGCTCAGGCAGTCGGTGGCCACGAGGACCCGGCAGGGGTAATTGGCAAGTTCTTCCACCTTGAGCTTGCGCTCCTCGTCGGAAAGGGCCCCGGTGACGGAGACCACGCGCAGGTCGGGGAAGCGGCGGGAGAGGCGGCGCCCGAGTTCCGACGCCACGTAGTCCGAGGTCGCTATGTAGCGGCACCAGACGATGGGGGAGAAGCCCTCCTCCAGCAGCCCTTCCACCAGGGACGCGCACTTCTCCGCCTTACGGTCGTCATCGCCCTTCAGGGACTCGGCCTGCCGGGCGAAGGCGCGCAGTTTCCTGGCTTCCGCATCGGGGAGTTCCTCAGCTCCCTCCTCGATGATCTGGGAAGGCTGGAGGTCGGTGGGTTCCCGTTCGTCGGTTTCGTAAATGGAGGGAATGATGTCGTCGTCGATGGCGCCCTCATTGTCGATTGCGCTCTCCTCTTCACCGCCCAACCCCTTGAGTCGCTTGGCGATGGCGGCGGAAGCCGCGGCGGGGCTGGACATGACACAGCGCAGCAGGGCCAGGGCGGTCCAGTAGCGGATGCGCCTCTTCCAGCCGGTGAGGGTCTCGCCGGAGGCCACCAGCTCGCGGCTGAACTCGTACACGCCGTCGAAGAGCCTGCGGTAGGTGGGCGAGAGATCATAATGGGCCTCCGAGGCCTCGCGCTCGGGGAAGGGGGTTTTCTCCCCCAACCAGTCCACCACGTCGGCGCGGCGGCGTTGCACGAAATGGCGTGCCAGCCGGTCGCGCTCCTTTTCGGTAAGGTTGCGCAGGTCGAGTCGCTCGAAATCGCCGTCGAGCAGGGCCAGCAGGGAGAGGAAGCCCTCCTCCACCCCGCTGTGGGGGGTGGCGGTGAGGAGGATGAGGTGGCGGTCCCTGTCCGATGCCAGGTCGCACAGGAGCGCGTGTCGCTGCTGCTGGGCGGCGGTGCGGCTCGAGGGGCGCGCGGCCCCGTGGGCCTCGTCCACGATGACCAGCTCGGCACAGTTGGCGAGGAAATTCTGGCGGTGTCGCTCTCCCTTGGCGTAATCGATGCTCACCACGGTGTGGGGGAAGTAGCCGAAGATGCTGTGGTCGCCGGGGGGAAGACGGCGCTCAAGTGAGCTCACCGTGCCCGAGTTGATGACCACGGCGTCGAGGTGGAACTTCTCGGAGAGCTCATTTCGCCACTGCTCACAGAGGTAGGGCGGGCAGAGCACGCAGACGCGCCTTATCTCCCCCCGGTCGAGCAACTCGCGGGCTATGACTGCCGCCTCGATGGTCTTGCCCACCCCCACGTCGTCGGCGATGAGCAACCGCACGGGATTCAGGCGCAGGGCCATGAGCATGGGCACGAACTGGTAGGGGCGCGGTCTCACCGAGACGCGCCCCAGGGAACGGAAGGGCCCGGCGCCGTCGCGCAGGATGAGGCGGGCTGCGTCGAATAGGAGCCCGACCGAGGTGGCGTCACCGGCCTCCTCCGGCTCGGGGAGGGGGAAATCGGCCGAGGTGATGACGTCTATGCCATATTTTCCCAGATGCAAGGACACGCCGCAGACCTCTTCCTCCCCTCCCGCCAGGGGGCGCAGCATGACCACGTCCTCCTGGTAGGAGGGCATGACCACCCAGTCACGCTCCCGGCAGCGCACGATGGAGCCTACGCCGAATGCGCCGTTGCTCATGTCTTTGCCTCCCCGAATACGTCAGGATATGCGGCGACCTGCTCCTCCAGGTCCCTGTCGTAGCGGATGGCTATGACGCGATAGCCGAGGTCCTCGAGCTCGCGTCGTATCCTTTCATCTTTCTCCCTCTGTGCGGGCTCGTCGTGCACCGAGCCATCACAATAAACGCAGACGTATTTCTCATAATAGAAGTCGGGTATAGTGCCCGGGTGGTCGGCCATGGGGCGCTGGGCGTCGTCGGGCAGTCTACGCCGCGTGTTGTAGATGTGGTCGAGGAACTTCCTCTCCAGCTCGGAGCGGGAGTCGGTCAGAGCACGCAGCCACTGGTAATGGGTCTCGTAGTCCCTTCCCTTGACCAGGGGATGGGTCTCGCAGCGCCGCAGCTCCCCCAGCAGATCCCTAACCAGGGCGCGGTTTAGCATGGGGTAGTCGCGCTGGTTGGAGTAGGAGAGGAGGCAGTCGTAGCAGGCGCGCACGCAATCGGGATTCCGGTCCTCCAGGGTCTCCGGGTGGTAGTGGCACACGGCCAGGGCCCCCGCGGCCACCCGGGCAAAGGCGTCTCTCTCCTCCGCCAGGCGGCGCAGGATGCCGTAGCCGCCCTCGCTGGCCTCGTAGAAGAGGATGCCGCGGTGGTCACCGCTGCCGATGCGCTCGGAGGCGAGCTCCGAAGCCTCTATCTGGTAGGTCTGCTCGATGCCCCTGCGTAAGGCGTGTTCCAGCGTGGCCAGCACCTCCTCGGGCCAGTCCATTTCCTCCCGGCCTGGGTAGAGGAGCATGACGTTCATGGTGTCGCGCACGAAAAGTCGTACCTGGTCGACGTTTACCGTGGGGGTTCTTTCCGAGCCTTCCCTGTTGCGGGGCACGAACTCCCCGGTATCGAAGTCCAAGAGATAGCCGTCCTCCTTGCTCGCCCTCCAGCGGTGGTTGACGCGGTAGACGGTGGCGGAGGGCGCATAGACGAGCTTGAGGACGGCGTTCCCGCCCGCGTCGTTCACGGTGGCGGGGATGCGCCCCGCGCTCGTCCCCCATACCGGGGCGAACGCGAAGTGGGTGGTGATGTGGTAGCCGAGACGCCGCCTCTCTTCCTCCTCGCTGGTGATACGCTCGCGCCGCCGCGTGTAGACGTTGGTGGCCTCGAGCAGGGACGCGTAGGTGTAGTCGTCGCCCGCGAGCTTGCTCTCGCAGTGGTGGCATATCTCCACGCTCTCATCGTCGTGCAGATAGCCGCAGACGTTGCACAGCTTGACCCTGAGGCGCCTCCTGTCCAGATCGCTCAAGACCGTCCTGAGCCCGCACACCTGGTATTTCGCCCCCTCATGGTAGATGAGGTTCTCGGGGGCGAACTCCGAGATGGCCAGGAAGCGCGGCCTGTTAACATAATCGCCCTTCTTTTGCCGGGGCAGGAAGGCGCTCAGGGGCAGACGCGGGAAGTTGTATCCGGGGAGGAAACCCTCGCTGGCAAGGTAGCGATAGGGGTAGAAGTCCGATTCCTGGAAGGAAGCGGTCTCGTTGCGGAGGAGAGAGATCTGGCGCTCCGCCTCGGTGCGGCTTCTCTCGGCCCTGGCCACATCATCCCTGCTGCCGCTGCGGAAGCGCAGCAACTCGCTCGCCTCGACGTACTGCCTGTCCGCGGCCTGGTAGAGCTCCCGGAAACGGTTGAAGGCGGCGTCGAACTCCTCGGGAGCTCGCCGCAACGTCCTCTCGATCCATTCCTCTGAATACCAGGCGGCCTTTTCGATATCCGGCGCGCAGGAGTCCAGTATGCGTCTTGCCTCCTCCACGCATTCCCTGAAGTCCTTGTCCGACAGCTCGATCTTGTTCCTCACGTCCTCGTTGAGCGGATAGCCCTCCTGGCGCAGGTCGAGAATGTTGGCGATGGACCTCAGGGGCGAGCCGTCGGTCGAGGGCTTTCCCAGCGAGAGACCGGTCTTGGCCAGCCAGACGGAGTGCAGGTGCGCGGTCGCCAGCTCCTCGCTGGTGAGGTCGATGCGCGGTGGCTGTACGGCGCCGGAGACCATCTCCCGCCGGTGGCGGAAGAAATACTGGTCATGCCCGCTGCCCGCGAGGCAATAGACGAGCACCAGGGCTGGGTCTCCCTTGCGGCCGGCGCGGCCGCTGCGCTGCGCGTAATTGGCAGGGGTGGGCGGGACGTTGCGCATGTGCACCAGCTGCAGGTCGGCGATGTCTATGCCCAGCTCCATGGTGGGAGAGCAGAAGAGGCACTTGAGCTCGCCGTCACGGAAGCGCCTTTCTCTTTCCTCGCGGCGCTCGTAGTCGATCTGGGCGGTGTGCTCGCGCCCCTCCGCCTCGCGCAGGAGCGCCGAGGAGCGCATGTAGAACTCCCTGAAGTACCGGTTGGCCTCCTTCTCGGCCCTCAGGTAGATGGGGTCCTCGGAGCGCCTCTGGTAGATGGGCTCGCTGACCGGCGTGCCGTCCCCCTTCTTCCACACCAGGGCCGCCGACTCCAGCTGCACGAAGGAAACGCCCTTTTCGGAATCGCGCCGCAGCAGGCCACGGGCGCAGAGGATATCCACCAGCTTTTCCATGTTCTCCGCGTATTCCGCCTCGAAGGAGGGCAGCACGCGCTTGAGGTAGCGGTGCAGGAGGCTGCGTTCGGACAGGCTGAAGCTGTTTTTCAGCTTGTTCTCCTGGCCGGGGAGGAGGAAGCGGGAGGCCGGGCGCAGCCTCTCCTGCTCCTCGAAGCCCCAGCGTGCATCGACGCGCTCCGCTACGCGCTTTTTCAGAAGTGCCTGGTTGGTCTCCTGCAGGCAGGACGCGTGGATGGCGAGCTGGCGGCGGAACTGATCGAGGAAGGCCTTGAGCACATCCAGCCTTTTTTCGGGGGAGGCGTCGGCGAAGGGCTTGAGCTCACGCCAGGCCTCCTCGTCCGCACAGAGCTCGGCCAGTCCGAGGTAGTCCACGGCGAGCAGCCCACACTGCTCCAGGTTGGGCTGGACCACCCGCCAGCCGCGGCGCAGATCCTCATAGATGCGGTACTCGATGAGGTCGGTGAAGGCCCTCAGCACCTCCACGCCGAGGGGGCTTTCGGGAAGCAGCTCCTTGTTGGCGGAGAAATCCTTGAAATCGAGGCCCAGGCTCTCCACCACCTTGCGCGCGATCTCGTCATAGCGCAGCTCCTCCGCCTTTTCCACCGCCGCGTATATGGCGGCGCGCAGGAGGGAGACCTGCACGAAGTCGTTGAAGTGCCCGGCCTGCAGGCTCGCGTCCTGGCGGTTGTCGGTAAAGGAGAGGAGCTTGCGGGCGGAAGCCTCTATATCGCCCAGGGGAGCGTTCTCCAGGGCGGAGAGGGCGAGCACAGTGGTGGCGGTAGAGCGGCCCTCGCTGGAGAGCCCGGTGAGCTTGCGGAACTCGCTCTCCTTACCGTAGAAGACGCCGCAGTTGAGGCAGAGGCGGAAGGGCTGGGGTTGGAACCATGCCTTTACGGCGCCCTCGGCGGGACTCTCGGAATAACTGCCGTCTGGGTAAACCCAGGCCGGCCAGGGAACACAGTCCTTATAGGCGTTTTTCACCCTGCCTTTCTCGGTGAGCCATTCCGAGGGCAGGTTCTCGGGGCCCCAGTCAACCTCGCGGTCCTCGGGAGCGAGCAGGAGGTAGCCCTTGCCCTCTAAACCCTCGTCCTCCAGCAGGCTTAGCTCGTCGCTTAAGGGGTTGAATTTCTTTTCCCCGGGATTGTGCAGCACCTCGTAGTATTCCACCCCGCAGAGGCGGCAGAACTTCAAGGGGAAGAGGGGGATGACGCCCCCCTCCCTGCTGACGAAGGGGTAGCCCTCGAGATCGAAGGAGCGCTCGGAGCGGGGCTCGAGGGAGGCGAAGACGCGGTTACCCTGGGCGATGAACTGGTGGAGCTTAAAGGATAGTAGTGGTTCGCCCTTCTCGGACTTCATCGCCGCTCCGGTGAGGAAGGCACGACTCAGCGCGTCCTTGCAGGTTTCCGTGTCCCGTCCCGTCTGTTCGGAGAGCTTCTGAGCTCCCTCATCCAGGCTTATGGGGACGCTACGGCGTAGCTTTCCCCCTTCCTCCTCCAAGCCGAAAACGTCCTCTATCCATCTAGCCAGGGGGTTTTTCAGGAACTCCTCGGCTGTCCGGGGAAGCGGAGCCTCGACGGCCTCGCGCAGCTCGCGGGGGTCTATCTCTCCTTCGCGCAGCGTGATGCCCTCCAGGGTCTCCTCGATGACCTGTTCGGTCCCGAAGGTCGAGCCGAAGATCTGGCCCGCGAAAGTGGCTACCGCCTGTCGCCTTTCCTCGGGGGAAGTGGATCCTCCCGCGATCATGGTGGCGCTGGTCCCCATGCAGATGAGGTCCCGCTTCTTGCTCCTCTCCTTCAGGCGGCGGATGAGGTAGGCCACGTCTGCCCCCTGGCGGCCCCGGTAGGTGTGGAGCTCGTCTATCACCAGGAACTTTATGGCCGTGGTGGCGCTGTCCACGAACATGCGCTCCTCTGGTCGCAACATCATCAGCTCCAGCATCACGTAGTTGGTGAGCAGGATGTGCGGGGGGTCCTTCTGAATATCCATGCGGGTGGCCATCTCCTGGCCGGTGTACTTGTTGAAGCGGACGGGGAATTCACGGCCGGTTCTTTCCCTGTAGGCGTCGGCCCACTCCTGCAGGGCGACATATTGGGAGTTGACCAAAGCGTTCATGGGGTAGACGATGATGGCCCAGACCTTGTGGGCATCGGGGCCGCCCTTCAGGACCGCGTCCACGATGGGGACGAAGTAGGTGAGGCTCTTGCCGGACCCGGTCCCGCTGGTGACCACGAATCCCCTTCCGGAGGGAGCCATCTCGATGGCCTCTTGCTGGTGCTGGAAGAGGGTGATGGAGTTGTCACCCCTGTCGCGGAAGATGTCCGCGCAGTCGGGGTGGAGCTTCCCCTCCGCCACAAGCCGCTCTATGGTTTCCGCTTTCCTGTAGGCGGGGTTGAGCTGCAGGAGCGCGGGCGGCCACAGGGCCCCTTTCTCGATGAGCTCCTCGGAGATGAAATCCCTGATGCGCTCGTCCTGGATGAGCAGGAAGCTGCTGATGTAGCGGTGATATTCGTCGATGACGGCGTCGCGCAGGTCGAAAATGCTCATGCACGCACCCCTCTATTCATAGCCATAGCCGGAAAAGCAGAACCACCAAAAACCTTCTGGTTGGTAGTCCTCGTGTTTTTAAACATTATAGCAAGCACTGCCGATATGTTGCGGGCACTGGCAGGTTTACAAATGGTACATGAGCAGGAAATCCATAGCTGACGAATCTATGGGCAGAAAGAAGACGAGTGCCGTCAAAGCATTAAGCAGCGAATCAACCTTCGGCGAAATAATCCGCGTCCATCTTCTTGATCTCATATGTAGCGACCCGGGTCACGCCTATGTTGAAATCGATCATGTATTGTGCCAGGGTTTCGCCATCGATAAGCACGACTTTGCTGCTTACGCTTGAGGCGAACTTCTTGGCTTCTTCGGAGAAATTCGAGGTGGTGATGAAGATACCTTTCTTGGACTTCCGCCCTTCCAGGGCGCCGATGAACTTCTGGATCTCGGGGCTCCCTACCGTTCCTTCCCACCTCTTTGCCTGGATATAAATGGTATCGAGGCCCAAGCAATCCTTTTTAGGTGGGTCCTGGCCCATCCGACCCTGTTGTCGAATAGGCGCTGCCTGCCGCTAGGTAGTAGGGTCTTCCTCTCCTCCTCAGTTAACCTAAATTGTTCGGCTAGCTTTTCCACTGCATCGGATAGCGAAATCTCTCTGCCACTCCCCACAATCTTCAGCAGCGGCAGAAATAAGCTCTGATAATCCGGGATGGCCATAGCGCCCTCCATGTTCACACTTTCCCTATTGCACCTACCACTCCATTTTACACGAAAATCGGAGAATATCCTTATTACGATCGGCTGGCGGAGGCATGATTGTGCGTTCTATACATTCCCAAAATCGATGGGTGAATCCAGTTCTTATCCCCGGGCACAAAGCGAGTCCTGAAACCCCGCTGCCTGGCCCCTGTGTCCGGGGATTGCGAGGCGCCGCCCCCTTAGCGGTGATCGGGGCACTTGTCGAAGAAGGACCTGTCCTTGCCCGTTTTCCTCACTATCCAGTCCACCTGGGCCTCTGGTATATACGGGGTGCCGCAGACGCTGCACCTGACCATGTTGAAATCCTTTCCCCATATGCGGCGCACGCCGTCCTTCTCCTTCAGGGAGATGGCCCCGGTGGGGCAGGCGTAGGCGCAGGCGCCGCAGCCGATGCAGACGTCCGACGGCTTGTGGTAGGGGGTGGCGGGCTTCTTGTCCGCACCGCGCTCGGTCATGGCTATGGCGTGCACGCCCACCACCTCGGCGCAGATGTTGGTGCACAACGCGCAGGCTATGCACTTGTAGCGGTTGTTCTCGCCCTCGTCCTTGCGGAAGCGCACCTCGGTAATACCCTCGGCGGCTGCCATGTCCCTTATCACCTCGGAATCCGGCACGCGCGCCAGGAGCAGCTCCAGCACGCCCCTGCGGATCCTGCGCACCAGGGGGGTGTCCGTCTTCACCTCCAGGCCCTTGCGCACCGGGTAGTTGCAGGAGGTCACCAGCCTCATCCTGCCGCCCTGGTGGGCTTCCACCAGGCAGACGCGGCAGGAGCCGCCGCTCGTCGTCACCTCGCTGTTGTAGCACAGGGAGGGGATGTAGATGCCGTTCTCGCGGGCCACTTCCAGCACGCACTGGTCCTTCACGGCCTCGAAGGTCCTCCCGTCGATGACGACGCTTACCCTTTCCATCTTTTCCCTATCTTTCATGTTACGAGATCCTCACCGCGTCGAAGGTGCAGACGTCCTTGCAGACGCCGCACTTTATGCACTTGGACGTGTCGATCACGTGGGGCTCCTTGCGCTTGCCCGTGATGCATCCCTGCGGGCAGTTCTTGGCGCAGAGGCGGCACCCGGTGCAGGCCTCCGGGTCTATGGAATAGGTGATGAGCGCCTTGCACACCCCGGCCGGGCACTTCCTGTCTTTGATGTGCGCCTCGTATTCGTCGCGGAAGTACTTGATGGTGGAGAGCACCGGGTTGGCGGCCGAGGTCCCTAGGCCGCACAGCGCTCCCCAGGTCAGCAGGTCGCACAGCTCTTCCAGCATGGCCAGGTGCTCCTCCCTGCCGCGGCCCTCGGTGATGTCGGTGAGCAGGTCGAGGATGCGCGGCAGGCCGTCCCGGCAGGGGGTGCACTTCCCGCAGGACTCCTCCACCAGGAACCCGGTGAAGTACTTGGCCACGTCCACCATGCAGGTGTCCTCGTCCATGACGATGATGCCGCCTGACCCCATCATGGAGCCGGCCTCGGTGAGGCTGTCGAAATCGATGGGCAGGTCCGCCAGGCGTTCGGGGATGCAGCCGCCGGAGGGGCCGCCTGTCTGCACCGCCTTGAACCTCTTGCCCCCCCGGACGCCTCCGCCGATGTTCTCCACCAGCTCGCGTATGGTGACGCCCATGGGCACCTCCACCAGGCCGGTGTTGTTGACCTTTCCCACCAGGGAGAAGACCTTGGTGCCCTTGGAGCCCTCCGTGCCCATGCTCGCGTACCATTCCGCGCCCTTGAGGATGATCTCCGGCACGTTGGCCCAGGTCTCGACGTTGTTGAGGACTGTGGGCTTGTCGTAGAGGCCCCTCTCCACCGAGCGGATGTACTTGGCGCGCGGCTCGCCCACCTCGCCCGCCACCGAGCGCATGAGGGCCGAGGATTCGCCGCACACGAATGCGCCGCCGCCGCGGCTGATCTTGATGTCGAAAGAAAAGCCGCTGCCCAGGATGTTCTCGCCCAGCAGGCCCTTCTCGCGCGCCGCCTCGATGGCGGCGGTGAGGTTCCGCACCGCCAAGGGGTACTCGTCGCGCACGTAGATGTAGCCCTGGCGCGAGCCCACGGCGAAGGCCCCGATGATCATGCCCTCGATGACCGCGTGCGGGTCGCCCTCCATGATGGAGCGGTCCATGAAGGCGCCCGGGTCGCCCTCGTCGCCGTTGCAAAGCACGTAGCGGACGTCGCTCTCCACCGCCGCGCAGGAGCGCCACTTGGTCCCGGCGGGGAAGCCGGCGCCGCCGCGCCCGCGCAGGCCCGAGCGTTCCACCTCGGAGATGATGTCGTCGGGCTTCATCCCCAGCGCCTTGGCCAGCCCGGCATAGCCGCCCGCCAGGATGTAGTCGTCGATATCGGTCGGGTCGATGGTGCCGATGTGCCTGAGCGCGATGCGGTGCTGGTGCTTGTAGAAGGGGATCTCGCTGTAGCGCGGGACGACCTCGTCGGTGACCTTGTCCCGGTAGACCAGCCGCTCCACGACGCGGCTGCCCTTGATGGATTCCTCCACTATCTCCGGAACGTCCTCCGGTTTCACCTTGAGGTAGAGGATATCCTGGGGCCTGAGCGCCACCAGCGGCCCGTTCTCGCAGTAGCCGTGGCAGCCCGTGGTCTTGATGCCGATGTTCACGTCCACCTGGAGCCCCTGCTCCTTTATGACGTCCATGAAGGCCTCCGCCACCAGCCTGGAGCCGTTGGCCTGGCAGCCGGTGCCGAAGCACACCAACACCGTGGGCAGGTCGGGCTTGGCCGCCGCCGCGAGCTCCCGGCGGTATGCCTCCAGTCGTTCTATGGAGTTGATGGCTCCCATATCCCTAGCCCCCGACCTGTTTCTTCACGATATCCATGATCTTGGAGGGGCGGGTCTGCCCGTGGTACACCTCGTCCACCAGGGTCACCGGCGCCATGGCGCAGGCCCCCACGCAGTTGACGCATTCCAGCGTGAACTCCCCGTCCTCCGTGGTGCCGTTGCGCTTCACCTTCAGCTCCCGCTCCAGCGCTTCCAGGATCTGGGGCGCGCCCTTGAGATGGCAGGCCGTCCCCGTGCAGACCTTGATGGTGTGCCTGCCGCGCGGGGTGAGCGAAAGGGCCTTGTAGAAGGTGCCCATGGCGTAGAGCTTGCTCTCGGGCACCCCCATGACCTCGCTCAGGCGGCGTATGCCCTCCTCGGGGACGTACTGGAACTCGCGCTGGAAATCCTGCAGGATGGCCAGGAGCGATTCCTCCGTTTTCTCGTAACGGTCTATGATGCGGTCGAACCGGGCTACGTCCTGGGCCATATCCTGGGTCGTGTCCTGAGTCATGTCCGTCATACGATCAACCCTCTTCGCTGAGTCTCACCAGCTTCTCGTACTCCGCCGTGGTGCGTTCCTGGATGGCCTCGATGTCCTCGGGAGTCAGGTGCCGGAAGCGGCCCTGCCCCTCGATGTATTCCCGCACGGGCAGGATGGGGTCCGGCCTGTAGGTGAGGCGGTATCTCCCGTACTCGCATTCGTAGAGCGGGAACACGCATGAGTTCACGGCCAGGCGCCCGTACCTGATGGCCTCCTCCGAGGGGATGCGCCACCCCGTGGGGCACACAGAAAGGATATGCAGGTATGCCGGGCCCTCGATGGCGGCGGCCTTCTTCACCTTCTCCATGAGGTCGAAGGGAAAGCTGGGGCAGGCCGTGGCCACGTAGGGGATGTTGTGGGCGATGGCGATCTTGGGCAAGTCCTTCTTCTGGGTACGCTGTCCCTTGGACAGCTTGCCGGCCGGGCTGGTGGTGGTGCTGGCGCCCCAGGGAGTGGCGCTGGAGCGCTGGATGCCCGTGTTCATGTAGGCCTCGTTGTCGTAGCACACGTAGATGAAGTCGTGCCCCCTCTCCAGGGCTCCGGAGAGCTGGCCCATGCCGATATCGGCGGTGGCGCCGTCTCCGCCCATGGCCACGAAGTTTATCTTCTTGGGAGGCAGCTTCCCCTTGCGCATCATGGCCTTCATGCCCGACTCGCAGCCGGTGATCACGGCCGAGGCGTTCTCGAAGGCCACGTGGATCCAGGGCACCTCCCAGGCCGTGGTGGGCAGCGGCGAGGAGACGATCTCCATGCAGCCCGTGGCCATGGCCACGATGGTGTTGCGCCCCAGGGCCTTCATGACCAGGCGGACGGCCAGCGCCTCGGCGCAGCCCTGGCAGGCGCGGTGGCCTTGGGCGAAGAACTCGCCCTTTTCTACCAGCCTCGCCGAATAGACCGAGAACTTGTCCATGCCTTACTCCTCACTCGCGCACGCCGTAGAGCGTGAAACCGGCCGTGTCTCCCGCGGCTGCCTTGGCCTTCCCCCCCAGGATGATGGCCTTGAAATCCTCCACGGTCACGTCCCTGCTCGCCAGCCCCGCCACGTAGTCCACCACCGCCGGCGACTGCGGCCTGCGGCACAGGGCGCTCCTCAGCTCCAGGGCCACCGGGCCGCCGGGACCCCCGAAACTTATGGCGCGGTCCAGCACGATAAGGGCTTCCTTGCCGTCCGCCGCCCTGTAGAGCTCGTCGAACGGGAAGGGGCGCCACAGCCGGATCTTGATCACCCCGACCTTCTCCCCCTGCTCCCTCAGCTCGTCCACGGCGGCCATGGCCGTCTCGCCGAGGGAACCCATGGTCACGATGCAGTACTCGGCGTCTTCGGCCCTGTAGGTCTCGACGGGGTGGTACCGCCGCCCGGTGAGCTCGGCCCACTCCTCCCACGCCTTTACGCAGGTGGCGTAGGAACCTACCAGGGCCTGCTCGCGGGCCATCTGCGTCTCCGTGTATATCTCGGGCATGCCGAAACACCCCATGGAAACCGGGTTGTCCGGGTGCAGGGCTTTCTCCATCTTGAACTCGGGGATGTAACGCTTGATCAGCTCGTCGTCCTCGAAGTCGACGGGCTCGATCATGTGGGTCATGATGAAGCCGTCGATGTTTATGGCCACGGGCAGGCGCACCGCGGGGTCCTCTGCCACGCGGAAGGCCCAGAACACGTGGTCGTAGGCCTCCTGACCGTTCTCCACGAAAATGTGTATCCAGCCGCCGTCGCGCACCATCATGGTGTCGGCGTGGTCGTTCCAGATGGACAGCGGCGCGGAGAGGGAACGGTTGGCCAGGGCCATGACCACGGGGAAGCGCATGGCCGAGGCGATGAAGAATATCTCCGCCATCAGGGCCAGCCCCTGCGAGGCGGTGGAGGTGAAGGTGCGGGCGCCCACGGCGGCGGCGCCGCAGCACACGCTCATGGCCGAGTGCTCGCTCTCCACCGGCACGAATTCGGCGTCCAGGTGACCGTCGGCCACCAGCTCGGAGAGGTGCTCCACGATATGGGTCTGCGGCGTGATGGGGTAGGCGGCCACGACGTCGCAGTCCGCCTGCGCCACCGCCTCCGCTATGGCCAGCGACACCTCTATTCCCCTGCGCTCCTTGGCCATGTCATCCTTCCTCGATCACCATGGTGATGCAGCCTACGGGGCATTCCCTGGCGCAGATGCCGCACCCCTTGCAGTACTCCAGGTCGGCCTCGAAATGCCCTTCCTCGGACCTGTCGATGGCCGCGTCGGGGCAGTACAGCCAGCACACGCCGCAGCGGATGCACTGCTCCTTGTCGACCACCGGCCGGAGCGAGCGCCAGCTCCCAGTCTTGTATTCCCTGGAGCACCCGGGCTCGCTGACCGCCGCCCCTATTTCCAGGTCCTGCCACCTGATCTCTTCCATAGGTCTGGCCACGTCCGCTTACTCCTTTAACACCAGCTCGTTATAGGCTCTTTCCAGGGCCTTCATGTTCTTCTCTCCCAGCTTGGGCCCGAAGCGCTCCAGCATGGGCCCTCGCATATCCTCGACCTCCAGCAGGCCGGTCGCCCTCATGACCGCACCCAGCATGGTGGTGTTCACGATCACCCGCCCCAGCTCTTCCCGCGCTATCTGGTCGGCGTTGACGGTGCCGACCCGGCAGGAGAAACGGCACTCATTCATTATCTCTTCGTAGGACTTCTTGGTGTTGATGATGAGTATGCCGTCCGGCTTCAGCCCTTCCACGGGGTCGATCAGGGTCAGGAGCCCCGAGTCGAGGATGACCACCACGTCCGGCTCGTACACCTTGGCGCGGGCGAGGATCCTCTTGTCGTCCAACCTGCAGAAAGCCACCACCGGGGCGCCCCTGCGCTCGGGCCCGAAGCTCGGGAAGGCCTGGGCGTACATGCCCTTGTTTATGGCCGCCACGGCGAGCAGCTCGGCCGAGGTGACCGCTCCCTGACCGCCCCTTCCGTGAAACCTTATTTCCAGCATGCGTTGATCTCCTACGTACAAGAGACCCGGCTAGCTGTTGCGCCTTGCGTCCCGTCCTGTGTCCCCTGCGGGCCTCGCTCTCCTGGCGAGATTTTTAATATTATATCCGAATCTCCAATCGGTTCAAGTGTATAATTCGCGGGGCGTCATCCTTAATGACCCCGGTCAAGACCCACACCCTCTTAACCCCGCCCGGTTGCGCTCAGCCGTATCGACCATTTATTGACCGAAACGGTTGCCTTGTCCTGGCATCCGCGACGAATCCCGTCTCCTAAACGATTTATGATCTGGATAGGTTACGAGGTAGAAGGAGGGCCGGCGATGGACTTGGAAGAGGTAAAGGCAATTCTTTCCAGCCAGAAGGAGATTCTTGCCGAGAGGTTCAAGGTTAAGGAAATAAGTGTCTTCGGCTCCTACGTAAGGGGGGAAGGAGAACTTGGCGACATAGATATCCTCGTCGAGTTTGGTGAACCTGAAGGCTGGGAGTTCGTGGACATTCTTAAATATCTTGAGGATGTCTTGGGGCGAAAAGGCGCTGAGGCCGCAATTCAAGGAAAAGATAATGAGAGAGGTAGCTTGTACATGAGGGACCGGCCTCAGGAATATCATCTACCACGAGTATTTCGACATCGACCTCTCCATAATATGGAGGATCGTTATGGTGAATCTGCCAGGAACCAAGCCATTGCTAGAGGATTTGATCAAAGGCATTAATCAAGACTGATCAATCAGCCTTTACCCTTAGAACCTCTTGCTTGCTTCATGCATCGATGACCTCATCCCAGAAATAACTTCATCCAAGAAAACATGATCGTAGCACCGCAGTGAATCCAGGCAGTCGACAAGCGTGGACACAGAGATATCAGAGATATATTTGTACAAAATATGTTTCAGGCCGGAGAGAACACTCTCCGGCCTGCTCTTTTGTTCCTGGTGGGGGAGGATGGATTCGAACCATCGAAGGCTGCGCCAACGGATTTACAGTCCGTCCCCTTTGGCCACTCGGGTACTCCCCCGCCACATCTCGAATTCCCTTGCTCCCTATATAGTATATAGCTATCTTTATATCTACTGCGCGTCTTCCGCAATCTATCTACTGCTAATTTCTGCAAGCGCGCCGGACACCTAAATCCCGACGCGGATCCCGGCCTGCATCATGCATGGGCCTGCCTGTCGCTTCGTTTCCACCGCCTACATTCCGTGGGTCACAGTTTTTCCCGGCCGTCCCCGCGTTCAGGGCGACCCGCGACGCCCGCGGCACCCGGCTCAACCGTCCAGGCACCGCTGCAGATTATCGTAAATGGCGAAGACTTTGTCCAGGCCGGTGATGCTGAAGACCTTGAGGATGCTGCGCTTGCTGCACACCAGGCGCACGCTGCCTCCCTCCACGCTTGTCTTCTTGAGCACCGCCACCAGCACTCCCAGGCCGGTGGAATCCATGAAATCCAGGCCGTCCAGGTCGATGACCACGTCGCGCTTGCCCGACTCTATGACCTTGTATACCTCTTCCTTGAACGCGGGCGAAGTGGAGAGGTCCACCTCGCCTTCCAGCTCGATGACCGGTATTCCCGCTACCTCCCTGACCTTCGTGCGAAAAAAGATATCCCCCGTTTCCTTCAATCTTACTCCTTTCCCGAGGTATCCTCTTCCGCCTCGCTCACCTAACATTTAACACGAAACGCCGCCGGCTTATCAAGTTTGAGACGCCCCCGGTTGGGAAAAACTATAGCGTGGCCCGGGAACGGCCGCGGCCTGGCGGCGGAAAGCCCGTGAGGTCACGGCAGGCGCGAACGGGCCCGTGGAGGAAAGCCCGTGAGGTCACGGCAGGCGCACACGGGCCCGCGGCGGAAAGCCCGTGAGGTCACGGCAGGCGCGAACGGGCCCGTGGAGGAAAGACAGGGAGGTCACGGCAGGCGCACACGGGCGCGCGGCGGAAACCAGGCGGCGCCCCGGACACGGGTCGGGACCGTGGAGCCCGGCATACACGAGGCCGCAACAAGGAGTGGCCCTCGGAAGGGGTCGCGGGGCACGGGGCCGGACCGTAGAGCACTGAACGGAACGCGGAACACAGGGAGGTGAGGAAGATGGAAAGGAACGGCGAGGTCGTCCGCCTGCGCCTTCCCGCCGAACCCTTTTCGCGGCAGCTCATCCGCCTGACCGTATACCTCATCGCCAGCCGCATGCGCTTCGACCTCTCCCGGCTCGAGGACCTGCGCCTCGCGGTGGACGAGGCGAGCAACTACGCCATCGCCCATGCCCCCCGCGAATCCTCGCTGGAAGTTGAAATAGATCCCGGGAAGGAGTACCTTGAAATCGTCCTTAAATCGGAGCTGGCCGCGAACGGCGAAACGCGTTCCGCTATACCCGAGTCGTTCAGCCGCATGATCATGGAATCCGTCGTCGACCAGGTGGACCTGCAGAGGGAGGAGGCTGCCTGCCGCATTTCCCTGCGGAAGAAATTACCCGGCTAGGAAGGCTTCACCGAGGCGCATCCTTCCATGAGGAGTCGTTCCGTGAGGGAAGAAGAGCGACGGCAAGAGCGAAGGGAGAGGATCCGGGAGCTTTTCAAGCTCCTGAGAGAGACCGGGGATCCAAGGGTCCGGGACGAACTCATCTCCCTCAACATCCACCTGGTGGAGTACCTGGCCAGGAAATTCGCCAACCGCGGGGAACCCCTCGAGGACCTTCTCCAGGTGGGCTTCGTGGGTCTCATCAAGGCCATCGACCGCTACGACCTGGACCGCGGCGTGGAGTTCAGCACCTATGCCACCCCCACCATCGTGGGCGAGCTCAAGCGCTACTTCCGCGACAAGGGCTGGGCGATCCGCATCCCCCGCCGCCTGCAGATGCGCGACCTCGAGCTCAACCAGGCCATCGACCAGCTCACCCAGGAACTGCACCGCTCTCCCACCCTGCAGGAGGTGGCCGAGCACCTCGATGTGAGCCTGGAGGAGGTGGTTGAGATACTGGAGAGCTCTTACGCCGCCAACTATCTCAGCCTGGACAGCATCTACCTGAACGAAGGCGATGACCGCGGCTTCTGCCTTCTTGACTACCTGGGGGGGGAGGACAACGACTTCTCGCTGGCGGAGGACCGCGACGCGCTGGCCAAGCTTCTCACCCGCCTCTCGGACCGCGAGCAGAAGGTCATTTACATGCGTTTCTTCCGCGGCCTTACCCAGATGGAGATCGCCAGGGAGTTGAACATCTCCCAGATGCACGTATCGCGCCTGCTGCGCAAGATACTCGACAAGCTCCGCGACGACCTGGGTACGGACATGGCGCCCTGAGGGGCCCGCGGGAAGACGACCCCGGGCACCCGGCAGGGTACCATCCGCGGGTTTCTGCTCCCCCTCCCGCTACTCCCAGAGCCGCATCTCCTTCTCCTCCACCCGCAGGGGGACCACCCTCTCGGGGGGGAGCAGGGAGGCGAGCATGACGGCGTTGCGGGGGGCCTTGCCCCGGTAATGGTTGTTGAAGATGGCGTAGGTCCTTTCCGCCCCGCCGTCCAGGGCCAGCAGGCCGGGCACCCATTCCCGCAGCTCGTCCTCGCTGTAGAGGTAGTCGTAGCGCTCCCAGGACTGGCGGTTGCGGTCCCACCATGCCTGGTAATTTCTGCCATGAAAGCGCACGTACCCGATGTGAGAGGTGAGGATGACGTGCGGTTTCACCAGCCCCCTGAGGCGGGGCTCGTCCACGCAGCAGAAGCCCATGCGCAGGTCGCGCAGCAGCTCCACGGTCTCCTCCGTTATCCACCCCTCGTTGCGGAACTCCACCACCAGGTCCCGAGAGGGCAGGAGCTCCCGGAAGAGGCGCAGGTAGTCGCGGTTGGCGGGCGTGTTCTTAAAACCCCAAGGGAACTGGGCCAGCAGGCAGGCGAGCTTCCCGTGATCCTCCAGGGGGCGGATCACCTCGAGAAAACGCCCGAACTCCTCCCGGTTGTCCCGGTATTTATGGGTGAGGCCCTGGTAAACCTTAACGATGAACCTGAAGTCTATGGGAGTCCTACGGGCCATGGAGAGTATGGCGCGTGGCGAGGGCAGGGCGTGCCATGTGCTGTTCACCTCCACCACCGGGAAACGGGACGAGTAGTATTCAAGCATGTACTTCTTATCCTGCCCCTCGGGGTAAAAGGCTCCTTTCCAGTCCTGGTAGCTGAAACCCGCCGTGCCTATATAGATCACGTGATCGCCCCCGAAGGAACAGGTGCGCGCCTTGCGTCCTTATGTAAAGCTCAACATTACCCTTATACTTACTCCCTTGACCGCTTATTCCGGGTATAGGATCGACGTAAGGTTTCAGCGGTGGTTTCAGTTCTTGAGGATCTTCACGTCATCGATGGCCACGTCTATGTAGCTGTATGCGACGCGCTCGTCCACGTTGCGGCGATTCTTGAAGCGGAAAAGGAACACGGTGGGGTAAACCCCCTCGATAACTCCCTCTCTCTCCTCCCAGTGCGTTTTGGGCTTCGACTCCTTGACGGAGATGCGCACGACCTTTCCCACCAGCTTGCGCATGTCCTCCATGATGTCCGACAGGTTCTGGTTCTCGATTCCCGCTGGCTTCATGCTTTCGATCACCTCTATTCATTCCGGGACCGGGAAAGCAAGATTATACCATAACCTTTCCCTTATCTCCACCTACATTCTAACACGATTGACGGAAGATATGGCGGTTTTGTTCCGCCAATTATGCCCTTGCCTCGCTATGGATTTCGCCGCCCTCCCCCTGTTGTCCTTCCACGATGTGCAGAAAAAGCCGCTAAAGGAGCTCGGGGCAGCTCTGATCCGGCGCTTTTATCTCCACGTGGCCATATCTCGATGTAAATCAACACTTTATCCATTGCGACGGTTACGCGAGGGCTGTTCTCGTGGTCTTATCCATTGCGAAGGTTGCGCCGAGGCCGGCGCAGCTTCACTGCAGCCCCTCGAGGGCGAGCAGGGCGTCCTCGAGGCTCTCAACGGGGATGAGGCGGAGGGATGTCTCGACCCCCGCGAGGTCATCCTCGTTCGCCGCCGGGTAGAGGAAGACCTCCGCGCCGCCGGCCTCCGCCGCCCGTATTTTCATGGGTAACCCCCCTACGGGGCCCACGCTGCCGTCCGGAAAAATCTCCCCCGTCCCCGCCACCTTGCGACCCCGGGTGATGTCCTCGGGCGTGAGCGCGTTCACCAAGGAAAGGGCCAGCATCAACCCCGCCGAGGGTCCCTTGACCGCCTCCAGCCGCCATTCCACCTCCACCTCCGACTCGTAGTCGAAATAGTCACGCGTGGATGCGCCGATGACCCACCTTCCCAGCCTGGGCTCCCAGACGGGGGCAAGGGCCACCTTCCTTTCCTCGCCAAGAAGGTTGGAGAGGCCGAGGAGGGCGGAGATGCCTGTCTTGCCGCCTTCCTCCCAGGCGGCATGCAGCTCTTCCTCGTCCATTTTTCGAACCCCGAGGATCACCTCTTCGCCGTGCGGGGCCGCGTCTATGAGCTTTCCCAGCTCCACGGCGTTCCTGACCGCGGCGCCGTTAACGGAGACCACGACCTCCCCAACCGCGAGCTTCCCCTCCGCCGGGTACCCCGCCGCAACCGCGACCACCAGCACGCCTAGCTCCTCCACCTCCACCTCGAGGCCCATCTTCCGCAGGCCCACCACCGCGGCGCTGTTGCGGCTGAGCAGGGTGACCGCCTCGTCCACCCTGTTCTGCCCCTCCACGTCCAGCCCTTCCCCCAGGTATTCCCTCGCCTTCAGCATGTAGCGCTCGTCGCCGAAAAGGTGCGCCAGGTGGTTGAAGAGGCGTGCCTCCCGCAGGCTGACGGAGGTGAGCATGAGCTCGCCCCGTGCCCCGTAAGTGCCGGCTCCCTGCACGGTGATGCCCGACTGCAGGTCGAATGACGGTCCCGGCCCCTCGAGCAGGAACCCCGTGGGCACCGACCAGAAGAGGAAGAGCAAGGGCAAGAGGAAAAGGAGTAGTGCCTTTATGGCCCCCGCCGGTGGCCTGTATCTGCCCCCTTCCTTCCTGGCCCGACCGGGAACCCGGCCACCCGCAAGGAGGCCCGTTCCTCTCCCGGGACCGTACCCGGGATCCCTGCCGGGACCTTTCCGGGGACGCCTCACATGACCACGTCCACCGTTCTCCCGCAACGCCTGCACCTCTTCTCCTCTATGCCCTTGACGGAGACGGCGTACCCGCGCCGTTCGATGAGCAGGTTGCCGCACTGGGGGCAGTAGGTGTGCGAGCCGTCGGCCAGCGCCACGTTGCCAAGGAACACGTAGTACAGTTTCCTGACGGCTATATCCCGCGCCCGCAACAGGGCCGCGAGGGGCGTGGGCTCGATGGTCATCTTGTAGGCGGGGAAGTAGGCGGAGAAGTGGAGGGGCACCTCCGGTCCCAGCCCGTGCACGAAGTCCACCAGGCGCTCGAAGAGCTCGTCGGAGTCGTTGAGGGTTGGGATGACCAGGTTGGTTATCTCCACGTGGATGCCCGCCTCCCGCGCCGCCCGGCAGGTCTCCAGCACCGGCTCCAGCCTGGACTTGCATATCTTGCGGTAGAACTCGGGGTCCATGGACTTGACGTCGATGTTCATGGCGTCCACGTAGGGAGCCAGGCGCGCGAAGGGTTCGGGGTTTATGGACCCGTTGGTCACCAGCACGTTGAACAATCCCTTTTCCCTGGCGAGCTGCGCGCATTCCAGGACGAACTCGTACCAGATGGTGGGCTCGTTGTAGGTGTAGGCGATGCCCGGCGAGCGGCGGCGGACGGCGTCCTCCACCGCGTCGCGGACGGCGAGTTCGCCGGTGGGCGCGTCATCTTCCAGCATATGCCAGTTCTGGCAGAAATCGCAGCGCTGGTTGCAGCCGCGCGTGCCCAGGGAATAGATGGGTTGTCCGGGATGAAAATGGTAAAGGGGCTTCTTTTCGATGGGGTCCATGGAGCGGGCCATGGCCCGCTCGTAGTTCTCCGCGTAAAGCACCCCGTCCACGTTGACCCGCACGCGGCAGAACCCCTTCCTGCCGGGCGCGATGACGCAGTCCTGGGGGCAGAGGAGGCAGTGCACCCGCCCCCCTTCCAGCTTCTCGTAGTAGAGCGCTTCCTTCATCTTCACCCCTTCCCTCCCTGTTCTTCACCCCTTCCCTCCCTGTCATTCTACCCTTAAAAGAGCACCAGCACGAGGTGGGCGATGCCGCCCAGGACAAGGGCGAGGACGACGGTGGACGCGGTGATGAGCAGGGAGTCCCTCGCCCCCAGTTCCCTCCACAGCACCGCCAGCGTGGCCACGCAGGGTATGTAGACGGAGCAAAGGAGCACGAAGGTGAAGACCTGGCCGCGGGTCATGAAATCCAGCAGGTTGGAGCTTTCGCTCACCCCGGGGATGACGCGGGCGGCGAGCACCACCAGCAGCGCCAGGGCCAGCTCCTTGCGCAGGAAGCCCAGGATGAGAGCGAGGAGGGCCACGGCGGGGATCCCCAGCCACCACTCCGCCAGGGGCCTCAGGGGGGTGGTGAGCCTCGCTATCCAACCCGTCTCGTAGAGCAGGCCGAGGACGACGCTACCCGCCACGATGAGGGGCGCCGCGACCGCGAGGAAATCCTTCACGCGCAGCCAGGTCTTCTTGAGCACGTTCGCCAGGGAGGGCGCCCGGAAGGGGAACATCTCCATGACCAGCCCGGCGGACTCCCCCGGCATCACCTTGTTGAGCAGCAACCCCGCCAGCACCACCAGCAGAAAGACGATGGCGAAGAGCAGCAGCGCGTAACCCCATCCCAGGAAGCGGGATACGCCCCCCATGATCACCGCCACCCGCGCGCTGCAGGGGACCAGGACGATGAGCACGCAGGCGATGACGCGTTCCCTGCGCGTGGAGAGCACCCTGGTGCCCATGATCGCCGGGACGTTGCAGCCCACGGCGGAGACGATGGGTATCACGGCGCGGCCGTGCAGGCCCAGGCGGTGCATGAAGCGGTCGGCGAGAAAGGCCGCCGCGTTCAGGTAGCCGCTGTCCTCGAGCAGCGCCAGGATGAGGTAGAAGAGCAGCAGGTAGGGAAGGGCGATCTCCAGCACCGCACCCGCCCCGTCCACGCCCCACTGGATGACCCTGGAGAGGGTCCCGGCGCCGAGCGCGCCGTCCAGGACGCGCCCCAGCGGATCGCTCACCAGGCTCTCCCAGAAGCGGGAGAAGAGGCCGGCAAGCTCCCCCCCGCCCCAGAAGATCGCCGTGAAGACGGCCCCCAGCACCAGCGCCAGCAGGGGTATGCCCGTGCGGAAGGAGGTGGTGTACTCCCACAACCTCTCCCCCGGCAGGGGGCGTTGGTACTCCCGTCGCACCTGCACGCCGGAGGCGATGCTTCCCGCTATGCCGTGCCGTTCCCGCGCGATGATCAGGCTCGCCCTCTCCCCGTGGTCTCGCGCGATCTCCTCCCCCAGCCGGCGCGCGTAGCGTAAGACCTCCTCTCCGCCCTCCTTTTCCTCCATGAGCCTCACCATCTCCTCGTCCTCCTCCAGGAGGAGGATGGCCAGGGCGCGCGGGGGGAGACCGAAGGGGGTCTCCACGCCCTCCTGCTCGATGCGGGCGGCCAGCCTGCGCACGCGGGACTCGATGTCCTCCGCGTAGGAGAAGGGGATGACGGGATAATCCTCGCGGCGCTCGGCCACCTCCACCGCCTGGCCGATCAGCTCGTTCAGCCCGTCCCCCCTGACGCCCACGGTAGGGACCACCGGTACCCCGAGGTACTCGGAGAGGAGCTCCACGTCGGTGTGTATCCCCGCCTTCTCCGCCTGGTCGACCAGGTTCAGCGCCGCCACCACCGGGCATGCGAGGTCCATGAACTGCAGTAGAAGGTAGAGATTGCGCGCCAGGTTGTTGGCATCGAGGATGACGATGACCACGTCTGGCTTGCCCTGCAGGACCCCCCTGCGGGCCACGAGCTGGTCCTCGGAGACCGCCCCCAGGGCATAGGTGCCGGGCAGGTCCATGATGCCCAGGCGGCGTCCCGCGAACTCGCTGAGCGCGAGGTTGAGCTCCACCGTCATGCCGGGATAATTGGCGGTCATCACCCCCATGCCGGTAAGGCGGTTAAAGATGGTGGATTTTCCCACGTTGGGATTTCCTGCCAGCGCAAGCAGGAGCTCTGCGCGTTCGCGCAGTTTCTCCAGTGCCTCCAGCCGCTCGCCCTTCATCCCCTCACCTGCCGGCCGCGGCGCAGGGAACGCACTGGGCGTCGTCCCTTTCCTCGCATGGCATCCCCGCGCTAACGGCTACCGCCGCGGTGGCGCGGTCCCCCTCCCCTGCCCTTCGCCCTTCCCCGACCCTTCCTGGTCCAGATCTTTGAGGCCACCTCCCTGCCCAGCGCGTACTGGGCATCACCTATCTTCACCAGCAGGGGTCCGCCGAAGGGAGCCACCTCCATGACCTCCACGTCGACGTCGGGCATGAGGCCCAGCGAGGCGAGGTACTGCAGGAGGCGAGGCTCTTCCTCCTCCACCCTTGCTATGCATCCCTTCTCGTCGGGTGAAAAATCGCAGAGGGGCTTCACCTCGCAGTCCTCCATGTGGCCGTTCTCGTCGGGAATGGGATACCCGTGGGGACACGTCTCCGGGTTGCCCAGCATCTCGGCCAGCTTCTCCTCCACCTCCGGGGAGATGACGTGCTCCAGACGGCAGGCTTCCCGGTGGGCCGCCTCCCAGTCCAGCCCCAGCATGTCGGTGAGGAAGCGCTCCGAGAGGCGGTGGCGCCTCACCAGCGTCCTCGCCGCCCGCTCGCCCCGCGGCGTGAGGGCGATGATGCGTTTTGCCCTGCCGTAGCCCTTGCCCTTGCCTTTTCCCTTCCCGCCGCCCGCATCGAGGTAGCGCACGTACCCCTCCGCCTCCAGGCGTCGCAGCATGTCCAGCACCGTAGGGGGCGTGAGTTTGAGGTGCTCGGCCAGGCGGGTCGGGGTGAGCGCTTTTTCCTCCCGGCTCAGCTTGAACAGCGCCTCCAGGTACTCCTCCATCTTTTCCGTGAGCATCCTTCCCACCTTCCTTGTCCTTCCTCCTCCAGGCCCTAACGCCGCCCCAACCGCCCGGCATCACGCTGCCGCGCCCCCGACCGCTCCCCGTTCCCCCCGACGTCTTCGCCCCCTTCCCCTGCATCGCCGCCCTTGAACATAAAACGTACCTTCGCATAAACATTAGGCTTATATAACTATAAGACTGCGTTCCCATTAAAGCAATGACTTAAAGAGGGCAAGCTGGATGGAGAAGTGCGGCAACGGGCCCCGTCCTAGAGGAAGCCGCGCTGCCGGAAGAGGGCGACCGCCTTGCGCGCTTCGTTTCGTAATATGGGGTCGGGGTCGTCGAGGTAACCGCGCACGAGCTCCGCCGCCTCCGGCCCCCCTATCTGCCCCAGGGCATAGCAGGCCGCGGCCTTCACCCGTGGATGGGCGGCATGCCTGCGGAGGCTGAAGACCTTCTTGCGCAACAGGTCCATGAGCGGCGCCACCGCGCTCTGCGGCCCCAGCCTGGCGAGCGCCAGGCACGCCGCTTCCTCCACACGGGGATGTTCCTCGCCCACGGGCGCCTTGCCCTGCACTATGCCCAGGAGCGCCTCCACGGAACGGGGGTCGTCGATGGTGCCCAGGCCCCTCACCCCCTCCCGCCGCACGTCCGCCTCCTGGTCGCGCAGGGCGCGCAGGAAATGCGGCAGCAGCGTCGGGTCCCCCGGCGACATCCTGGCCAGCGTGCGCATGGCGTGTGCCCTCACCCCCGGGATGGGATTGTTTTCCACCGACTTGACCACCTCCAACGCCGCGTTCCCCCCCATCATCCCCAGCAGGTCCAGGATACGGACGTAAACCTCCTCCCGCAGGTTGGCCTCCAGGGACTCGCGCAGGGCGGCCAGCATGGGCTCCCCCAGCGAACGCGCGACCTCTGCCAGCTGCGGCGTGACCCTGACCGCCTCCTCTCCCTTGAGGCGGTCCACTATGTCCACGACGGTCAGCGACTGCTCCAGGAAGGGCAGCACCCTGCCCGCAAGCGAGGCGAGCTCTTCGTCGTCTCCGAAGACGTGTTCGGCGAGCGGCCTCCCCACGTCCCACGCGTTGAGCGAGGAGAGCGCGGCCGATGCCGCGCGGGCATCCTGCTCGTCGGGCCCCGTGGCCAGCGCGAGCAGGGCTTCGCAGACGTCCCGGAAATCGCCCGTTCTCCCCTCCAGGAAAAGGTCGCCCGCCAGGCATGCGAGGAGGGACAGCAACCCCGCCTTCACCTCGCCGTTCCCCTCCCTTTTCAGCAACGCAAGCACATGGGGGGCCCTGTCCGCTATCTCCGCACGGCGCCCCCTTTTCCTGAAGTCCTGGTGCATCTCCTGCAGGAAACGGCATGCACGGAGGCGAAACTCCGGGCGGTCGCTTTCGAGGTTGCGGGTGGTGGCGGCGATGATGCGCGCCGCTATCTCCTCCTCGCCCATGTCCAGCAACTTCCCCGCCACCTGGATGACCGCTTCGTCGTCCAGGCCCTCCAGGACGCGCAGCGAGCCGGAAGCGCGTATGTCGCATATGAGGGCATAGGTCTCCATGTCCTTGCCGGCCTGGGGATGGGTGGCGGCCAGCCGCGCGAGCAGCCCGGACGCGCGCAGTCTGCCGGTTATCTCCGCGTGGTACGAGGGGTCGGCCTCCATGTAGATGTCGGCGATGATCTCGTTCAACACGGCCGCGATATCCCGGAAGTCGCCGGGGTCCATGTCCTCCCTCTCGTCCAGGAGACGGAGGTATTTCTCCACCACCTGGTCGGTCAGCTTGAGCACGTTCTCTCCCTCCACCGAGGAGATGATCTCCCGCCTCGTCTGCGGGTCTTTCACCGCCTGCGGCGCCTGCTCGCTGAGCACCTCGACGAGGGTCTCGGGTTCCAGGGCCGCGAGTATCTCCACCATCTCCTCGTTGAGGTTCCTCTTGAGCTCCTCGTCGGCCAGCTTTTCCACCAGCCCGTACATGCGGTTCACGGTATCCCTTATCAGTCGCGCCTTCTCCGGCCCCACCGCGCCCCCCGCGCTCTCGTAACCCATCATCACCGCCTGGAAGGCCGCGTTCACCTTGCGTGGGTCGGAAAGCAGCTCCGCCACTTCCTCCTGCGGAACCTCCACCGCGGGCACGTTCCCCACCAGGAAACGCACGAACACCTCGTCCCGCAGGAGATCCACGGCCTGGGCGGCCGGGGAAGCGGACGTCGCGGAGATCTCCTGGTCCTTGCTCAGGGAGACGTAGATCTTCTCGTCCACCTTGACGTGCGTTATCCCCGCCTCGAGCAGCAACGCTCCCAGGCCCGCCCCCGGGGTACGCTCCGACCTCCTGCGCCCGAATATCTCGAGGAAATCGCGCAGCTCCTCGCCGCTAAGCCCTTCCTCGAAGGTGATGCTCCTCACCTCCCACATGCCCAGGTCCCTGAGGAAGGCCGCGGTGTTGGGACGCGCCTGGTCCTTTTCCTCGAGGCAGAAATCGTTGATCAGCAGTTTTCCTTCCAACTCGCAGAAGGTGATGTTTCCCAGATCGCGCAGGATCGTTTCCATTTCCTCCCGTGCCCTCTTTACCGAGTCCTGTACTATCTCAGAGGTGGGTGGATAAAGATGGTAATTGACCATGGCCGCGTGCAGGGAGCCGAGAACGGCCATGGAGCGAGCGGCGAAATCCTGCGCGCTGGAATCGTCCATCATCGCCCCCGCTTTCCGCCTTCCTGGTTACCGTTAATGCCTTACACCCGCCGCTCTTTCCCGCTTCCTTCCATTTTTCTATAAGCTATATCGGTATCCCTTCGCCCCCCATTTACGGAAGGCGCCCCGCGAGGGAAGGGTCTCGCCGCGGCGGGCCTCGTCGCGATATAACGGCTTCACCGCTCCGGCCCTTTGGAGTGGTCGTGGAATCCCGCTGCCCGAGGCGGCCGTTTCACGCTCTCGCGTCGCACCCAGCACCTCCACGCGGCGCAACGGAGAGAACCAGCATGGCGACCAGGGCGAGCCCTGCGCCGACAAGGAAAGCGGGCCGTGCACCCACCGTGTCCCACAGCAGCCCCATGAGCAGCGAGGCCGGGAGCACGGTCACGCTGATCACGAAGTTGAAGATCCCGTACGCGCTTCCCCTCTGCCGGGTAGGCACCACGTCGGCCACGTATGCCTTGAGGACGCCCTCCGTCAGGTAGTAGAACCCGTAGACCACGAAAAGGAGCCATATCCAGCCCGCCCCGGTAAGGAAGGCGAAGCCGCAGTAGGCCAGCACGTAGATGGACCAGCCTGCCACGATCACCCTCTTCCTTCCCAGGCGGTCGGAGAGGCGGCCGCCGGGTATGGACACGGTGGCCTTGACCACGTGCAGGACCCCCCACAACGCCGGCAGCAGGGCCAGGGGAAAACCGCCTGCCCGGCGCGCACGCAGCAGGAGAAAGGCGTCGCTCGAGTTTCCCAGGGTGAAGAGGAAGACGGCGGCGAGCAGCCATTTGAACCGCCGGTCGAAGGGCCTGAGGCTCAACCGCAGGGGAGCCGCCGGTTGCTCTCCCGCGGTCTCCTTTACAAGCTCTCCCGCGGCCTGCCCGTCCGCGCACGCAGGGCTTTCCGCCTCCCGCACCTGCCAGGCGAGGAGGAGGATGCCCAGGAAGACGGGCAGCATGGCCAGGGCGAAGATGGTGCGATACCCGAGGGAAAAGGCGGTGACGAGGAGGGAGGCCGCGGCCGCTCCCAGCAGCGCTCCGCTGTGATCCATGGAACGGTGGTAACCGAAGGCCCGCCCCCGCGCCGCCGGATCGCAGGAATCGGCGATGAGGGCATCGCGCGGAGCGGTCCGCAGCCCCTTGCCCACCCGGTTGCAGAACCAGCCGATGAGCGCCTGCCAGGGCGCGGCGGCCAGGGCCAGCGAACCGCGGGAGAGCGCAGAAAAAGCGTATCCCCCCGTCACCAGCCCCTTGCGCCGCCTCAAGCGGTCGGACCACCAGCCGGAGAAGAGGTTGAGCAGGCTGGCCACGGAATCGGCTAGGCCCTCGACCAGCCCCAGGAACCAGGCCCCCGCGCCGAGGAACTCCGTGAGGAAAGTGGGAAAGAGAGGGTATACCATCTCGCTGGAGAGGTCGTTACAGAAACTCACCAGGCCGAGGATGAAGACGTTGCGCGAGAACCCCGCGATGTCGCCTCCACTCTCACCGCCACCCGCGCCTCTTCTCATGCTTCCCGGTCCTCCATGATCTCCCGCACCAGCTCAAGGGCCTGGACCCTGGCCTTCTCCAGCGCTTTTCTTCCCTTCGCCGTAGCCGTGTAATACACGCGGCGACGACCCCCCTCCACCCCGCTCCAGCTCTTCAGGTAACCATCCCTTTCCAGCTTCCGCAGGGTTGGGTAAAGGGTGCCCGGGCTGATCGAATAACCGTGCCGGGCAAGCTCGCTTGACATCCCCACTCCGCTGATGCTTCCTCTTGCGGCGTGGTGGAGTATGTGCACCTTCACGAAACCCAGGAACAGATCTCGGTACATTTTCATATCATATCTGAATTCGATATCGTGTTCCGATATTAACTCTTGGCCCGATCATCGTCAAGCAACCAGTGTGCACTGAACGTCCACGCTGAGAAGCGGACGAGCGGCGCACTGCAGGCCAAGACCAAGGATAAACGGGAGCCGCACGCTCGTGCGCGGAAGCTCCTCTCGTGAGGGGAAGGCCGCCCTTACGCTTCGCTTTCCACTTCCCCTTCCCCACCTTCCGCACGGGCACCGAAGGGATCGGGAAAGTCGCTGAAGGTCGACTCGCAGGGGTGGCCGTAGGTGACCAGGAGCCTGCGGCTGCGCGGCAGCATGATCAGGGAGCAGGTGGTGGCGAAATAAGGCCCGTGCCGGCATATGGTGTTGTCGTCCCCGCGCCCGCTCTCGCCGTGATCGCTGAAAACACTCCACAGGTCCTTGATGGTCACGGTCTCCAGGGCCGAGAGCAGCTGTACCGCCCTCGCGTAACGCAATTCGCTCGATTCGTGCACGCGCACCCCCCTGAGGGCCTGCACGTTGCGGCTGGTGTAGTAGGCGTTGCGCGGCACGTCGTAAGAGATCATCTCCCGGCAGCGGTAGTGGTTGGTGGCCACCAGGATGCCCTCCTCCGCCTCGCGCACCCCGCAGAAGTTGGGGGAAAGTTCCACTGCCAGCGTCTTCCCCGTTGCGTCTGCCAGCAGGATCAGGGCGCCTCCCGACCTCCTCCGCGAGCAGAGCAGTTCCGCCGCCTCCTCCACGTTGGCACAGGTTTCCAGGGCCTCCTGGACCAGCACGGAGACGGGGACGTTGACGCTGGGTATATCCGTGCCGTACCCGTGGTTGTAGGAAACGCACAGGCCGTGCTCGTTCATGCCGTCATGGCATCCCGCCATGGTCGCCATGGTCACGTCTATGGTGGAATAAGTCTCCGCGGAGCGGCATAGGCGGGTCATGAAATAAGGTTGAAAGGCCGCCGGGTAATCGTAATTCTTGATCACCAGCACCTCGCGCAACGCGCTCCTCTCCTCTCCCACCGCCGCCGCGGTGCATGCTCCTATGCGGTAATCGATGCCGGCCATGACGGTCTCCGCCGCCAGGGGCACGTAGAGCATGACCTCGTCGATGCCCGATCCCTTGCTTATGCCTTCCATGCGCATCTTCTGCCGGGGGCAGTGATCCGCGAGGTCCCTCTCCATCTCGCGCGCCGCCCTGTGCGCCCGTATCGAGAGGTAGAGGCGTGCGGGCAGAAGCGCGGGTTTGCCCCGGTTGAAAAACTCGTTCCTGGTAATATTTGCAAAGTAATGGCGGACGGCCTCCCTCATCTGAAGGCCCTGCTGGTATCCCATCTCGTAATGGTTGCCCTGGAGGTCGAAAAGGCGGACCTGCCTCCGCCCCGGCGCGTCTCCCTCTCCGTAGGTGCTTCCCAGCTCCAAGGTATCGGGCATACTCACCTCACAAGACACCGTTCCGGGCACCGAGAATATATTAGCTCATAAACCCGGTGTACACGATATTTCTTGAATTCCTTGTTCCCGTGTTCCGCTCACCGGCGCCGAGACCTTACAATATGCATGAGGTGACCCGGGAATGCGCAGTGCCGCATGTAACCGCTCGCGGCGACGCGCGCCGCGCGCGCACCGTCTGCGGCAGGTCCGCAGGGAGGTGGCGAGGACCGTGGAACACGATCTGAGAGAGTCGAGGTTCACGGGATGCCTGCTGGGATCGGCGGTGGGCGACGCCCTGGGCATGCCCCTGGAAGGTATGCGCGCCACCTCCATCCGGGACCGCGTGGGGAGGGTGCGCGATTTCCTGGACGCGCCCTGGAGGATGTTGAAGGCCGGGCAGTGGACGGACGACACCAAGATGATGCTCTGCCATGCCCGCAGCATCGTGAGAAAGGGCCGCGTGGACGCGCCGGACACGGCACGCGAGTTCCTCGCCTGGTTCAAGTCGGGTGACTGGCGGGGCATCGGGGGCTCCACTTACGAGGCCATGCAACGCCTGCTGGCCGGCGTCCCGCCCGAGGAAAGCGGGGCGAGCGGCGAGATGGCGGCGGGCAACGGCGTGGCCATGCGTATCGCGCCGGTGGGCCTCGCGGATTGCCTCGACCTCGAGCGGCTGCGCGAGGACGCCCGCGCCGTAGCCGTCATCACCCACAATAACCCGGAGGCGGTGGCGGGGGGCCAGGCCGTGGCCTTCGCGGTGGCCCGCGCGGCCCGCGGGGACCTGGACCCCGCCACCCTCCTGGAGGAAACCGTACGCTTCATCGGCCCCTGCGCCCTCGCCGAGCGCCTGCGCCTCGCCGGCAGGTTCCTCACCGAGGAGATGGGGCCGGAGGAGGCGCTGGCCCGGCTGGGAACCAGCGGCTACGTGGTGGAGACGGTGGCCAGCGCCTTCTTCTGCTTCCTGCGCTCGCCCCGGGATTTCGAGGAGACCGTTTCCCGCGCCGTGGAGGGCGGCCTGGATACGGACACCACCGGCGCGGTGGCGGGGGCGATAAGCGGTGCCTTCAACGGCCTGGAGGGCATACCAGGGAGGTGGCGCGAGGGCGTGGAGGCGGCCGCGGAGATAACGGCACTGGCGAGGAAGATCTTCTCCCTCGTGACATCGGAACGTTAGCCCACGCCGCCCACCAGAAATCAAGTCATCGGAAATCCGGTTCAACAGACTTCATTTTCAAGCTCCCTGGCGACATCGCAGTATCGGCCCATACCGGCCACGGGCGGAAAACCCCGCGGTCGCCCGCCGCGTCGGGGATGCCGGCCGCCCGCCGCGTGCACGAACATCCGCGCCGCCGCCTCGAAAGCCTGCGGCCTCGCGAAAACGGCCGGCTCCCGGCAAACGCGCCCCGGCACCGGGGCGAAAGCCGGTTTAAAAAATCCCGCGCCGGAGATAATGATCAATAAGTCCGTCATTATGGGATGATCGGTCAATGCGTGGCGTGCGAGGAGCGCGAAAGGGGGGAGGGAAGATGGAGAACCCGGAACTGGAATTCCTGCTCTACCTGCTGAACCGCTACATCAGGAACAGCGACATAGACCCCGCGAAGCTGTCCGTGGCGGAACTGATGGAGAACATCAACGTCAACCTCACTCCCGTCGGCGGCGGCTAACGGACAGCGGGGCGAGCCATTCGGCGGACGACCCGCCTCCCCGGGAAGCCGGAGCCGCCTCCCGGGGAGGCTTTGATCGCTTCACGGGCGGGATCGCGGTCCCGCAGTCGTGACGCGGCAAGGAGCGGGGGCCCGAAGGCGGGGCGGGAGCGGGCGCGACTGGCCACGCGCGGCCCTCGACTTCAGGAGGGGTTTTCCAGGAAATAGCGCCGCGGGTCGAAGATGCGCACGTCGTGCAGCTCTCCCAGGGTGGGCGGTTCCACGCGCCGCAGCTGCGGCGCGGCACGCATCTCCCAGCCGCAGTCGGCCTGGATGCGCCGCGCCGCCTCCCTGTCGTCGGGGCCCGCGTGGGGGAAATAAGCCGTGAGCACGAGCCGCTCCTCGCCGGGGAGCTTCTCGAACACCCCCATGGTGGTGACCACGGTGCGCACCCTCTCGCCGGGAGCGGTGACGTAGGAGACCCTTTCCGGGGTACGCAACCTGTCCTGCGCCACGGTGACCAGAACCTCTTCCGCTCCCAGCGCCACGTCGCAGGCGCCCCCCGAACCCACGAGGAAGAGCTTGAGCTCGGGTATCTTGGTGGAGTTCAGGTTGCCGCGGCTGTCCACCTGCCCCGCCCCCAGCGCCCCGATCGCCCGGCTGCTCTCCGCTCCCACCATCGATCCCAGCACGGTGAGTATGTCGGTGAGCATGGTGCAGGTGGGGATGTTGCGGAAGTTGAAGATGAAGGGGTCTCCCGGCCGCGGCGTGTACCCGTAGAAGCCCACCTCCGCCATGAGCTCCACCGGGTGGCCTTCCCGGCGCAGGTCATACCACGCTTTCCAGGCGGCCAGGTTGGAGGCGCCGATGCCGGCCAGTATGGTGCGGTATCCCCTCTCGAGCACCCGTTCCCGCAGGAGACGGGCGGCCTCGATGACCATCATCTCCATCGGGCTGTACTCCTCCGTGGCGGGGATGGAGGGGGCCCGCGTCGCGAGCTCCGAGCGCCAGGAGTCGGAGGCCGACCGGCCCTTCAGGAACCATATCCTCTCGTAACCAAGTTTTTCCAGGTAGGCGTCGTGGTCCTCGACGCCCAGGAGCCATTCCTCCACCCAGGCGCGCAGGGAAGCGTCGTCCCGGCAGGCCTCTCGCAGCGCGAGCATGAACTCCTCGTCCTCGGCGTAGGCGTCGAACTCCGCGACGCCCAGGTTGCTCGCGCCCGAGGGATGCACCCCCATGGGAGCGGGGCAGACCGCGCGCACGAGGTAACCGGGTACCTTTACGAAGTGAGAATAGCGGCGCAAGAAGGAGGTGGGCACCACCTTCTCCACCGTCACCAGCACTCCCTCCCGGGCGGCGAAGGCGGCGTGAGCGTTCTCGGCATAGGGCGGGGTCAACAGCACGTTTCCCGCGCGGTCGGCCGCCAGCGCGTGCAGCAGCGTCAGGTCCGGGCGCAGGGCGCGCAACATGCCGAGACGGCTGCCGTCCGGCATCTCCACCACCCTAAAATCATCGGCGTTCTCCTCCTCCATGGAGCTGCCCGCGAGGGAATGGGTGGGCATCCACTCGACCCCCAGCGCCCCCGCCAGCAGCCGCTGGGGCAGGGTGAGTACCGTCCAGTTCTCTATCTCCAGCCTGCCCTCCCGGTAGGCTTCCTGGTAGACGCGGTTGGGCCCGGGAAAGGGGTAGGAGTCACCGCAGAAGGCGGTGATGAGCCGGCGCGCCAGCCCCCCCTGCACGAAGAGGACCATGTTGGCGATGAAGCCGAGGGAGGAAACGGTGAAACGCGGATCCCGGCCCCAGAAACGGCGGCATATCTCGTAGACCGCCGCATTGGGGCGCATGTAGGCGTGCCCCACGTGCAGGTGCATGCCTGGACGCACGAATCGCGAAACCGCCTCCCGCAGGTCCATCACCTTGTCGGTGGAGGGTTCCCGCTCCGCCAGCTCGACCTTCTCCTCGACCCTGCGCGCGAACACGCCGAACATCGCCGTCACCCCTGTCTTTCCTGCCTGCCGGGACGGGATTTCTGCTATACTATAACACGCCCCGCGGCGGTCAAGGACGAGCTACCGGACGGCCACATGCAGGGGCAGATGCGCGCGAAAGCGGCTCGAGCGGCGGCTGCCAGGCCGCCCGGCCGCTTCCTGCACGGCGGCGACCCGCCGCGAGGCCGTGCACGGGCGGACGAGCCGCCGCGCGAGGGAGAGGCGAGGGACGGAGAGGAACGAAGGAGTGAGGACTTTGCTTAAGAAACTTCTTACCCCGCTGCGCATCAGGGATCTCGAGCTGCGCAACCGCATCGTGATGACCGCCATGCACCTGAACTTCACGCCTGACGGCAGGGTGAACGACCGCATCGCGGCCTTCTACGAGGAACGGTCCAGGGGCGGAGCGGGCCTGATCATCGTGGGCGGTTGCATCATCGACGACTACGCCGGCGCCTACTGGATGCTGGACATGCGCGACGACTCCTGCATCGAGGGCCACGCCATCCTCGCGGACGCCATCAAGAAGCACGGGGCGGCGGCGGCCTGCCAGCTCTACCACGCCGGGCGCTACTCGCATTCCGTTTCCATGGAAGGGAGGCAGGCGCTCGCTCCCAGCCCGGTGACCTCCCGCTTCACCAGGGAAGAGCCGCGGGGGATGACGCTGGAGGACATCAAGCGCACCGTGCAAGCTTACGCGGACGCGGCGCGGCGCGTGAAGGAAGCGGGTTACGACATGGTGGAGGTGCTTGCCTGCACCGGCTACCTCATCTGCCAGTTCCTCTCGCCCATCACCAACCTGCGCGACGACGAGTACGGGGGCTCGTGGGAGAACCGCATGCGCTTCGGGCTGGAGGTGGCAGACGCCGTGCGCGAGGCCGTGGGCCCCGCCTATCCCGTCTGCTTCCGCATCGCCGGGCACGACTACATGGAGGGCGGCAACACCAACCGCGAGTGGGCCCTCTTCGCCGCGGAACTGGAGAAACACGGCGTGGATCTCATCAACGTCACGGGCGGCTGGCACGAGACCAGGGTGCCCCAGCTCCCCATGTCCGTGCCCCGCGGCGGTCTCTCCTACCTGGCGGCGCACGTCAAGGAGAAGGTCACCGTCCCGGTGATCGCCTGTAACCGCATCAACGACGTCTTCGTGGCCGACGAGATCCTGCGCATGGGGATGGCAGACCTGGTGGGCATGGCCCGCGCCCTCATCGCCGATCCCTACTTCCCCCAGAAGGCCATGGAGGAGAGGTACGAGGAGATCACCCACTGCATCGGCTGCAACCAGGGCTGTTTCGACCACGTCTTCTACCTGCAGCCCGTCACCTGTACGCTCAATCCGCGCGCCGGGCGCGAGCTGGAATACCGCGTGGAGAGGGCCCGCAAGCCCAAGAAGGTGGCCGTGGTGGGAGGGGGCCCCGCCGGAATGAAGGCGGCCCTCACCGCCGCCGAGCGCGGGCACCACGTCACCCTCTTCGAGAAGGGGGAGATGCTGGGAGGGCAGATGAACCTGGCGGCGGTACCTCCCGGTCGGGAGGAGTTCTGGACCGCGGTCGAGGACCTGGAGGCGCAGCTCGACAACGCGGGCGTGGAGTTGCGCCTGGAGACGGAGGCCGACGCCGCGACCCTGCGCGAGGAGGGTTTCGAGGCGGTGGTGGTGGCCACCGGTGCGCGCCAGGCCGTCCCGCCCATCCCCGGCATAGACCTGCCTCACGTGGCCATGGCCTGGGATATCCTGGAAGGCAAGGCGGACCCCGAGGGGAAGAACGTCGTGATCATCGGCGGCGGCGCGGTGGGATCGGAAACGGCTATGTACGTGGCCAGCATCGGCACCATATCTGGCGACACCCTCTTCTTCCTGTTCATGAACAACGGGGAGGACGTGGAAACCCTGCGCGAGCTGTGCGGCCGCGGCATAAAGCGGGTGACGGTGGTGGAGATGCTGGACAAGGTGTGCCGCGACGTGGGGCTTTCCACCCGCTGGACCATCCTGCAGGACATGCGCAACCTGGGCATCGACATACGCAGCACGGCGGTGGCGAAGCGCATCGAGAAGGACCGGGTCGTGGTGGAGGTGGACGGGAAAGAGGAGGAGATCCCCGCGGACACCGTGATCATCGCCGTGGGCTCCTGCCCGGCCGACGAGCTCTACCAGGAGCTCAAGGACAGCGGGATGGAGGTGTACGTGGTGGGCGACGCCAGGGAGGCGCGCAAGGCCATCGAGGCCATCCAGGAGGGATACGAGGCGGGCCTGCAGGTCTGACCGGCGCGGGCCCGCTGGCTTATTTTCCCCGGGGATTTTTTCCCTGGGGATGTTTTTCCCCGGGGATTTTTTTCCAACGGGATATGGAAGTACGTTCGCGAAGGATGGTTGCCCTGCCCTTCCGGCCCCTACCCCCTCTCTCCCGGCCCGGGGCCCGGGGCGGCTGTTTCGCCCGGCGGTCCATTGCGCGGGCCGCGGCCCGGGGAACGAGCGCCGTAGACCGTTTCCCGCAAGCGTGCGGGCTCCGCTGTGGATATGCCCCGGCTAGCCCTGGTCGCGCGGGGGCGTGTACCGGTACCGGTGGAGGGTTTCGCGCGCCAGGCTCACCAGCTCGCTGATCATGGCGTCCATCTGGAACCCGTGCTTGACCACCTGCTCCAGCATGTCCTTCTGGCGCTCGTTGAGCTCGCCCACCTTTTCCCTCCCCACCGTGCTGGCATAGGATATCATCACCGTGAGGGGGGTTCGCAGGTCGTGGGACATGGTTGACCGCACCTTCTCCAGGGTCTGCAGCACCTCGAGCACATCCCCTGCCGGTCCCTCCCGCGCGGCCCGCTCTTCCGCGCGCGCGCCGGCCACCGCGTCCGCGTCGCCCCCCTCCTCCTTGCCGTGTTTCATGAACTCGCGCACCGCGCTGGCGAAGGTGTCCACGTCCACGGGCTTCTGGATGTAGCCGTCGAACTTCCTGATGACCTCATCCCTCTCCTCCTCCTTGAGGGAGGCGCTCAAAGCCACGATGGGCACCTGGCCCATGCCCTCCACCTCCCTCAGGCTGTCCGCGACCGCACAACCGTCAGCCTCCGGGAAGTGCAGGTCGAGGAGGACGAGCTGGGGGGCCTTCTCGCGCGCCAAGGCGATGCCATCACCGGGTTTCTCCGCGGTGAGGACATCGAAACCCTCGGACTCGAGGAGTTGTTTCACTATCCTGCGCTCCACACCGCTGTCTTCGATGTAGAGGACTACCGGCCTGACCACGTCCCTCCTTTCCGTCGCTCATATATAATCGGAACGTGATCCCGTCTTCATTAGGGATAAAAATGGTCCCGTCTACATCAGGGATAAAACCGTTGGGGATAAACGGCCGCATTCCACGGCCTTCATTTTCCCGCCACGCGGTATTGCATTATAATTCCCCTGGACGCGCCCGGCGCGGGCGCGCGCATGCCGGGCCCGGAGTGGGCGGCTGCGGCGTCTGCCGGCGAAGGCGGCTGGCGCGAGGGGCGGCACGGGCGCGCGGGATGAAGAGGACGCAGAAAGCGAGAAAGGGACGGGAAAAGGGGTGTCGCACTTGCAGGTCGTGAGCTTCGAGGATTATTCCTTCGGCAGCAACACCTACCTGGCGGTTAACGAGGAGAGCTCCCAGGCGGTGCTCATCGACGCCGGGGTTTCCGCATCCAAGGTGCTCGACTACCTGGAGGAGAACGGGCTGCAACTGGTCGCGGTGCTGCTCACCCACGGCCATCCCGACCATCTCCTGGGCCTGAAGGAAGTTGTCGACGCCACGGGCGCACCGGCCTACATGCACCCATCCGACGCGGCCATGGCGCGCGCCATACCGCCGCTCTTCCTGAACATGCTGGGCCTGGACGGGCTGCCCCTCCCCGATGACTTTCTCCCGCTGCAGGACGGCCAGGAGCTGGAACTCGGCGGCATGCGCTTCAAGGTGCTGCATACCCCCGGCCACTCGGAGGGAAGCGTGTGCTTCCTCGCGGACGGCATCCTCTTCGCGGGAGACCTCGTCTTCCGCGGTTCCATCGGTCGCACCGACTTTCCCGGTGGCTCCCTGAAGACGTTGCTGCGCTCGGTGAAGGAGAAGGTGTTCACCCTCCCGGGTGACACGCGCATCCTCCCCGGGCACATGGAGGCCACGGTGGTCGGATGGGAGAAGCGCACCAATCCCTTCCTCATCGGTATCTGAAGAGCCCGCAGGCGCTCGAAAGCCCTCCGCGATCCACGTCGCCATGAGCGCGCCATCGCCGTCTTCCGGAACGGGTGAAAAGGATATTCCCCCGCCGGCGTATAAGTAACTTGAGGCACGGACCGGGGTGCGTGCGTCGGGTAAGCCAAGGTGATGAAGCCGAGGTGATGGCGATGAGCCCGCAGAGGGAAGAGAAGGCGATGCAGCGGAGGGTGGTGGTCTCACTCACCCTCCTCGTGACGCTGCTCGCCCTGGCCCCCATCGGCTACATGGTCATCGAGGACATGTCCTACAACGAGGCCCTCTACATGACGGTGATAACCGTTTTCACGGTGGGGTTCAGGGAGGTGCGTCCCCTCTCCACGGCGGGCATGTATTTCACCATCTTCGTCATATTCACGGGGGTCATCAACCTCTTCTTCATCATCTCCAGCCTTATCAGGTATACCTTCGGGGAGGCCCTGAGGGAGACTTTCGGGAGGAGAAGAATGGACCTTCGCATCAGGAAGCTGCGCGATCACTACGTCGTCTGCGGTTTTGGGAGGGTGGGAGAAGTGGTGTGCGAGACCCTGGCGGAAGCGGGCGTCGAGTTCGTGATCATCGAGAAAGACCCTGCCCGCATCGTGGAAGCCACGGACCGGGGTTATCTCTACCTGGAGGGTGACGCCACGGACACGGAGATCCTCGTCTCCGCCGGGGTACGAGAGGCGCGGGGGGTGGTCTGCGCCCTGGAGAACGACGCCGACAACCTCTTCACCACCCTCTCCGCGCGCACCCTCAACAAGGACACCGTCATCGTCACCAGGTGCGTGAGCCAGGACTCCGTGGACAAGCTGCGCTACGCGGGAGCGGACCAGGTCATCTCCCCCTACATCCTGAGCGGGAAGCGCATGGCCACCTTTCTCCTGCGCCCGGGCGTGTACGACTACCTCGACCTGGTGGCGCACGGCGTCTCCCTGGAATACCGACTGGAGGAGCTGCTCGTGCACGAAGGCTCGGCCCTGGCCGGAAAGACCATCGGCGAGATGGATGTGAAGGCACGCACGGGGGCCATGATCATCGCGGTGCGCAGGGCGAGCGACGGTGGGTTCAACACCAACCCCGACAAGGACACCCGCATCGACGCCGGCGACCTCCTCATCGCCCTGGGGAAGGAGGAGGACCTCGCCGGCCTGGAGAAGATCAGCGGCATCAAGCCCTAACACCTTGGGCCCACGACTCACTTCGTCCCTCACCGGGGCACAAGGGTAAGGCACGAGGGTCGCACGCACGGGGGTCGGGGCTCGCTTTGCGCCCTTTGAAAGGCCTTTCTAAGGTATCCGCGCCCGCCAAGGCAATCTCCGGAATCCCTGATCCTCCCGCCTCCGGTTGAGATCGCCGCGTCGGCGCTCCGCGCTTCCTCGCAATGACGTTATTCGTTATGCCTCCGGGCCATGACGTGGTCGGCGGGCTATCCCGTTTTCCCCAGGCATGGACGGTACCTGACCCCGTTGGCGTTCAGACATGGACTGGATCTGACCCCATCGGTGGTGCCCGGCGTCAGGAGCCGTCCGCGGCCGCGGTGAAGACCAGCTCCAGGTCGTCGACATAGAGCGCTCCCCCGCCCTCGAGGTTGACGCGCACGAACAGGCTGGCCGTCTCTCCGTCCAGGGGGATGGCGAGCTCGAAGGGACTCCAGCCGCCGCTCCCCCTCCCCAACTCCGCGGCGACATGGCCCTGGAGCCCCGTCGCCCGCATGGCGAACGCCTCCACCCATGCCCTGCCCGTCACGGATTCCCCGCGCAGCATCCCCTTCAGGCGCAGGGTACCCTTCTCGCCGTGCAGGCCGCACACCGACTGGGAAAAAGCGGTAACCGCGCCCGGGCCGCTTCCCGGCGCGTTGGCGATGCGCAGGGCGTTTCCCCTCCCGGGAGCGGCAGGAACGAGGGCGTAAAGGGGAGGTCCGGCAAACCCGCTGACGTGGCAGTGCCAGTGGCGGACTCCCTCCTCGAAGGAGGGGTTGCGCAGGAGGTTCACGCCGGGCGAGGGGAAGGTCTCCCTCTCCTCCATCACCAGCGAGAGTTCGTCGAACCAGGCGCGCCCCGTGCCGTACATGCCGCATTCCAGCCAGACCCCCCTGGCCTCCGGCGGCACGTGGCAGCGCAGCTCGACCGGGGCCCAGTCGCGGTCGCCTTCCAGGTCATCGCTGTGGGCGATGACCAGGGTCTCCATCTCGCCTCCCTCCTGCGCCGCACCGCGGACGATGATCCCCAGGTACGCTTCGCCCTTCAGCCCCTCCGTCTTTATGTATCCCCTGAAAACGACGTCGTGGTCGAGGGGGAGCACGCCCAGGAGCATCACCCATCCCGCGTCCACGAAGGGACTTTCCCGGGAGCTGACCGCGGCACTGGCGAACCCTCTATAGGAACGGTTCTCGTCCCGGTACACCAGTGCGCCCCCCTCCTCGCCCTTTTTCTGCCAACCGTAGGCCTCGCTCAGCGTGCCCACCTCGAAGCTGTAGTTCTCGATGAGGTTGCTGCCCAGCGGGATGCTGGAGGCCGGGTGCCCTTCTTCATGGTGGACGTGCTCCTCCTCAGCGTGCTCCTCCTCCGCGTGCTCGTGCTCCTCGTGCTCGTGCTCCTCCTCCACGTGGGCGTGGGAGTGGGCGTGCTTGGAGCTCAAACCGACCACCACCTCCCTGCGCACCAGGTACTGCACGGGCACGGAGATCGCCAGCGCGGCGACGATAACGGCGATGAGGAGGATATCCCGTTTTCCGATCCTCTTTCCCGGGCGCATACGCACTCCCTTTCCCTTCCGCAGGGACCACCGCCTCCGGGCGCCACCTGCCGGCCCGTCGCGGCCTTCACCTCCGGCATCCGTGTTCCGCCATACACGAGCTGCACGGCGTTCCTGCAACAACGGGCCGGAACAAGCCCCCATAACAGGACTCCCATGCCAATACTGCCGGTATGATAAATCGGCGTCAACGCCGTGCGGCTTCACACGTCGGGCATCCTCACGCGTTGGAGGGACCCGCCCGCGGGGTCTTTCTCCGCCGAGAACCACCGCCGGCTCCGGGCACGCTGTGGGAGGGCAATGCCCGCCTACTCGCATGATTACCACAGGAACGGTATAAATCTATTAATATTAATACATCTCCCGCGCATCCCGCGGCGGGGAAGCGGGCTGCGCGCCGTGGGGGCGGATGACACGAAACGAAGGTGATCCGCGAAACGGGTGGGATGGTTTGATGTGACGGCAAGGTATGGCGCATGTCGGGGTAAGGCTTGACCGAGCGGGGGCAGGACTTGATGGGATGGGGCGTGATGGGTGATGAAGGTATCGGCGCCTGAAATCGAGGCGGGTTGAGGAGGTTTCACTTGAAAGAGGTCGCTTTCCTGTCAAGCCTGGTCACGGGCTCGCGCTCCAAGATGGTGCTCCTGGTGTTGGACGGCCTGGGTGGCCTTCCGCACCCGGACACCGGCCTCACGGAGTTGGAGACGGCGAGGACCCCCAACCTGGACGCCCTGGCCAGGGAATCCATATGCGGGCTCATCCACGCCATCGGTCCGGGCATCACCCCGGGAAGCGGTCCCGCCCACATGGCCCTCTTCGGGTACGACCCGGTGCGCTACGAGGTGGGGAGGGGAGTGCTCTCCGCCCTGGGGGTGGGCATGGACCTCGGTCCCGATGACCTGGCGGCGCGGGTCAACTTCTGCACCGTGCAGGACGGGGTGATCGTCGACCGCCGGGCCGGCCGCATCTCCACCGAGGAGAACGCGCGCCTCTGCGAGAAGCTCTCGGGCATAAGGCTGGAGGGCGTCGAGGTCGAGATACGCCCGGAAAAGGAGCACCGCGCCGCCCTGGTCTTCCGCGGCGAGGGGCTCTCGGAGCGCGTCTCCGACACGGACCCCCAGCGGACAGGACTCGCCCCCCTACGCTGCGAGCCCCTGCCGGGAGGCGGCGCGGCGGCGGAGCGCACGGCGGCCCTGGTGAACGAATACCTGGAAAAAGTTTCCATGATACTCGCGGACGAGCATCCCGCCAACATGATCGTCACGCGCGGCTTCGCCAAGAAGCCGGACATCCCGCCGATGACGGACCTCTACGGGCTGCGGGCGGGGGCCGTGGCCACCTACCCCATGTACCGCGCGGTGGCCCGCCTGGTGGGCATGGAGCTCGTCGCAAGCGGCCCCTCCTTCTCCGAGCAGGTGGAAGCCATGGCCGGGGCCTGGGAGGAATACGACTACTTTTTCGTCCACTACAAGTACACGGACAGCCGCGGCGAGGACGGCGACTTCGCGGCCAAGGTTGCCTGCATCGAGGAGGTGGACGAGGCGGTCCCCCGCATCGTGGAGCTGGATCCCGACGTCCTGGTGGTCACCGGCGACCACTCCACCCCCGCCCTGCTCAAGGGGCACAGCTGGCACCCCTCCCCCCTCCTGCTGCGCTCCCGCTGGGAGAGGCGGGACGAAGTGGGTTCCTTCGGCGAGAGCGCCTGTGCCGCGGGAGGCCTGGGAACGTTTTACGCGGTGGACCTCCTTCCCCTCATGCTCGCCAACGCGCAGCGCCTCAACAAGTTCGGAGCCTGAAGGGGACGGAGAATGGGGCACGACATCCCGGCACGCGGTCGAACCGGCGCCGCGACGCGGCCTCACCGGGCCCGTGCAAACGTTTTTTCCGCACGGCGGCTCGTGGGGTGAGGAGGGGCGGGCCTTGCAGGTCACCGGGGGAAAGAAGAAGGATTTCGCCTCCGCGCGCCTGCGGGGAGTGCCCGGTGTCGTGTTGGTGTTTCTTACCTGGGTCATATTCCTCCTTTCCTTTTCCTTTTTCACGTATGTCCTCGCGCAGGCCTATAAGCTGGGCCCGGGCCACATCAGCGCAGGGGAGTTCTTCCGCAGCCTCATCCGCTACGACGCCGCCTACTACCTCGATATCGCCCGCCACGGTTACGCGGCGAGCCTTCCCCTCGGCGGCCGGGAGATCTACGTATCTACGGCCTTCTGGCCCCTGTATCCCCTGCTGATAAGGACCTTCGCGACTCTTACGGCCGGGAATCACATCGCCGCCTCCCTGGCGGCCGCGTGGCTTTCCCTGCTCCTTGCGCTTGTCTACCTCTACAAGCTGGCCCGGCTCTCGTCGGACGACGAGACGTCCCTCCGCTCCTGCCTTTTCGCCCTGCTCTTCCCGACCGCGTGTTTCCTTTTCTTCCCTTACGCCGAGCCGGTCTTCCTCCTCTGCGCCGTCGCGTCCCTTTACCATGCCCGTCGCTCCTCGTGGATACTCTCCGGCATGTGGGGGTTCCTCGCCTGCCTGGCGCGCCCTGTAGGCCTGGCCGTATGCGTGGCCCTGGTGGTGGAGGCGTTGCAACAGTCGGGCTGGAAGCCCGCCCGCCTGCGGCCGCGCATGGCGGCCGTACTGGTGGCGCCCCTGGGCCTGGTCTCGTACCTGGTCTATCTCAGGTGGCGGTTCGGCGACTTCTTCTATTTCGCCACGGCGCACCGCGAGGGATGGCGAACGGGGTTCAACCCCTGGAGCCTCTTTTCCGCGGTGAAGCACCTTTTCGCGCCCGAGAGGCTCTCGGAATTCGTGCGCTATGCGTACCTCCTCTTCTTCTTCCTGCTCTTCGCCGTGCTCCTCGTGCCCGCCTTCAGGAAGCTGCGCCTCTCCCTGGCCGTCTACGGGACTCTCTGCCTGCTCATATCCGCGTTCTTCACTTCCAGCGACCTTCCCCTGCAGAGCATGAACCGCCACGTCATCGTCATCTTCCCGGCCTTCCTCATCCTGGGCTCGTGGGGAGGGAACCGCGACTTCGAGCGTTTCTATATCTTCGCCGGGACCTTGGGTCTGGCCACCTTCACCGCCGTCTACCTCCTGAATTTCTTCTCGGGGTAACGGGTTGGACATGGGGGTCGGACATGGGATGCCCTCCTCCGGCGCAGAGCAACGGCTCGCACGGCGGGGCGGCCGGTAAGGCGCCTTTCATCACGCGTCCACCGCGAAGGCCGCTCGCGCCTGGCTCGGAGGAGCCGCGTATGCCCCACCGGAGGATCCGGGACAGGCCCCATCCGGTGACGCGATATCCCCTTTTCCTGAGGAGCGCGGCCGGCGTCCGTTCAATGATTGCGACCCCGTGGCCGAATTATTTATGGTTGAGCGGGGAGGATGCCGACTCTCCCGCAAAGGCGGGGGGTGGGCGGGGAACCCGGGGCGCCCGCAAGGGAAACCGGAAGCATCGGCCCGCGTGCATGATGGTCAAGGTGTTCGAAGGCTGCGTCTCGCCGCCGGGCGTGACCCGAAAAGGCGGCAAGCCCGGCGAGAAGTGAGCGTGAGGCCGGGAAGGCGGCGTGGAAGGAACACGAGGGATAATGGAAGGGAACCTATTTCCGCGGGACCGGCACCCGGCCTTAAGTCGCGGAAAACGTGAATGCCTCTGGGTTTTCCTGCTCTTCCTGGCCGTCACTTTCGCGTTCTTCTGGCCGGCTCCCCTTCACCTGGCGACCCGGATCATCGGAGACAGGTACGACGCCTTCCTGAACTGCCATATCGTGGCCAGGGTCGCGAGTGCCCTGCCCTTCCGCCCCGGGAGCATGTACCAGCTCGGCTTCTTCTTCCCGGCGAGAGATGTCCTCACTTATTCGGAGCACCTCATCACCCTGGGCCTTCTCGCCCTTCCCGCGTACAGGACGACCGGCAACATCGTGCTCTCCTATAACCTGCTCTTCCTCTCCGGCTTTTTCTTCTCCGCCCTCACCTGCTACGCGCTGGTCAAGTACCTGACGGGCAGCCGCCTGGGAGGAGTCGCGGCCGGGCTCTTTTACGCCTTCTGCCCCTACCGCTTCGCCCAGCTCGGTCATATCCAGATCATCTTCTCGCCTTTCCTGCCGCTCATACCCCTCTACCTCTTCAAGTACATGGAGACGGGCAGGCGAAGGGACCTGGCGTTCTTCGCGCTCTCTTTCCTGGCGCAATCCCTGGTGGGATGGCACCACGCCGTCTTCTGCGTGCTAGTCTTCGCGCTTTTCTGGCTCTGGCACGCCGCCTTTTCGAAGGGAGGGGGAAAATGGCGGCGCCTTTCCGCGCTCCTGGTCTCCTTCCTGCTCATGCTGGCGGTCCTTTCCGCCGTCGCCGTTCCCTACCTGCAGACCAGGAATCGCCTTCCCGACTTCAACCGGCCCCTCGAGGAGACGGTTTCCTTCTCCCTGCAAGCGGCGGATCTCGCAAGGGTCAAGGATTACAATCTCCTGTACGGCAGGCTGCTGCCGCTGGCGGCCGATGCCTTGACGAGCGATGAGCACATCCTCTTCCCGGGGCTGGTGGTCCCCCTGCTCGCACTCTTCATACTGACGCGCCTTATCGCGCAATGCCTCAGGCGTGGCGGGGAAGATCCCGCCGCCAACGGGACCGGCACGGGGTGCGGCGGCCCCCCTTCCCCCGTTTCCCACGGGCGCGGCGGGGAAGGCGCCGCCGCAGCCACGCGCACGGCCGCGGACCGCAGGGTGCCTTTTTTCGCCGTGCTCTTAATCCTGTGCTTGGTCTACATGGCGGGACCCAAGCCCGGCGGCATTACCAACCCCGTTTACTGGCTGAGCTTTCTCGGCAACCGCCTCAGTTTCATCAGGGTACCCACGCGTTTCTTCGTGCCCGCCTCGCTGTGCCTCGCGGTGCTCGCCGCATACGGGATCTCCCATCTCGCCGGCCATGCCGGGTGGGCTTCCGGGGGATCGCTTGCAAGGCGGGCGTTTCCTGCCCTCCTCGTCCTCCTCCTGCTCTTCGAGGTGGCCTCCTTCCGCGTCCCGCTCTTCGCCGCGCCACGTAAAGACGATCTTCCGCCCGTATACGAACGGCTGCGGGAGGAAGAGGAGGCGACCATCATGGAGCTCCCCGCGGCAGACCTTTTCGACATTCTCTACATCAGCAACCGCCGCATATACTTCGTGCCCGTCAATCCCGTGAAGGGATACGTGGAACGCGAGTGCACTTCCCTGTTCCTCTCCATCCTGCACGGCAAGAGGACGGTCAACGGGTACAGCGGCTACTTTCCTTACCAGTACAACACGGCCTATATCGAGGCGAAGGGTTTTCCATCCGCAAGATCGGTGCGTCTCCTGGCATCCATGGGAGTGGACTACGTGGTGTGGCACTGGGAATGGGTGGAGCCCGAGAGGCGCCAGGAATACGAGGAGCGCCTCTCCTCCACCCCGGGCATCGAGTGGGCCGGGGATTTCGGGATGCAGGGGCTTTTCCGGCTGCTGCCCCAGGAAACGGCGGAAATCGCCGACGTCGAGTTGCAGCTGGTCGCCCCCTCAGTGGCCCCGGAAAGGGAGGAACTCAACCTCGGGCTCATCGCCAGCAACACCTCCGCCCTGCCTTTCATGGCCAACGTCGAGGAGTGGCAGGACTTCGACGCGGTATTCTCGGATGGAAGTAACTGCTATTCCCTGCGCGGCAGGTACCGCCTTCCGCTTTACATGGACGGCGGCGAAAGCGTCTCCATACCCCTCACGCTGGAAAGCACGCCCCCCTCCGGGGATTACAGCCTGGGGATCACGCTTACCGGGGGCGCATTCTCCGGCCGCGCCCTCTCCTCCTCGATCTCCCTCCGCCCCGCGAGCGACTTGACGGGTTCGGGAATCATAGCCGGGAATATCACTCTTTCCGGCGAAGCGTCCTTGACCATCCCTTCACCGGGAGGCCTCTACCCCCTCGTCCTCCAAGCGGAAAACACCGGAGGCATTTTCTGGAAAGCGGCCTGGGAAGACGAGAAGGCGCAGGAATATCCCTACGGACTCGTTTTCCTGGGGACGAACTGGTCCGGGGAGGATAACTGGAGATATAGCGGCCATATGCCCTTCCTGCCCTGTGATCTCTCCCCGGGCCAATCCGCCAGCGTGCCCATGGTATTGAGGGTACCGGACGCAGCCGGCGTCTACCGGCTGAACCTCGCCCTCTTCGACTTCAGGTACGGCATGGTAAGCGAACCACTAAGCCTGGAATTGAGAGTGGGGGAAGGCGCATATGCGAAGTGACGGCCGCGTTGCTCGCCCTTCCCCTTTTCCGGGGATCGAAAGGATGTCGCCCGCGTGCCGATAAGATATTGTTTCGCGCGACGGCGTGGAAAAAGTTAAGGGTTTGAGACGGGAGCTTGTTCTCAAAATGCGAGCGAGCGGGGTCTGCATATGAAGTGCACCAAGAAATGCGAATACTTCAGTGTTTTAGTCTTTTTCCTGCTCATCGCGATCATCTTCACCTGGCCTCTTGCCCTCCACGTGCAGAACTCCTTACCCGGAGATAACGGTATATACGAGGCGACCGGCGAGCTGGGAGGCTACGGTGACGCGCTGCACGCGGCGTGGCTCACCGCCTGGAACGCCAGGGCCATCTTCACCAGTCCCACCAACTTCTTCCAGGGAAATATCATTTACCCGTCACGCGACGTTAACACCTACTCGGAGCACCTGTTCATCCTCGGCGTCGCAGGCGCACCCGTTTATTTCGTGAGCCGCAATCCGGTGCTCACCTATAACTTCCTGTTCTTTCTCGCCCTGGTACTCTCCGCTTTCGGAGTCCACCTCCTGGTCAAGGAGTTGACGGGAAGCCGCTGGGGCGGTCTGGCTGCGGGGCTCTTTTTCTCCTATTGCCCTTTCAGGATGGCCAGGACGGATCATCTCTGGTTCCTCTTTTCCCTTTTCCTGCCCTTCATGCTCCTCTACCTGTTCCGTTACCTGGAAAAGGGCGAGCGCAAAGACATCGCCCTCTTCGCCCTCTTCTTCCTCCTGCAGTCCCTCTCAAGCTGGCATTACACCATGTTCTGCGCCATCTCGGCCGGGCTGCTGCTGATCTGGACGGCGGCACTTTCCCGCCGGCGCGAGACATGGAAACGACTGACGAAAGCCGCGGCGGCCATGGCCATTATGGGGGTTCTCCTCGTGCCCCTGCTCCTGCCCTACCTGCGGACCCATTCCCGCATGCCCGGATTTGAGCGTTCCGTTTCGGAGAATATAACATACTCGGTGCACGCCACCGATTTTCTCAGGATACCGCCTCAAAGCGTTCTCTACGGCGGCGCTCCCGGCCCCTTGCGCTACACGATGGCCTTTCGCGGCGCGGCCCTTTTCCCGGGAATACTGGCGATCGTCTTCATGCTGTCCGGCTTATTCACGCTCCGCAGAAGGCGGTCCGCAAGCGCGGGCCCGGAAGAAAGCCGCGGGGATTGTCCCGAGCCCATCCTCGAAGCGCCCAAGCCCGGGGCAAATTCGATCAGAGAGAAGCTCTTGTCCTTGCGATACCGACTCTTTTTCCTTCTCCTCTTCCTGGTAAGCTTCCTGCTGTCCTGGGGACCACGGCTGGGAAAATTGAGCAACCCCTTTTATGACCTACCTTACAGGCTCGGCATTCTGCGCTTTACGCGTACTCCCATGCGTATTTATCTCCTGGCCATATTGGGCATCTCCGGGTTGATCGGTTTTGGCATCGCCGCCATCGCTGCCGGCTTCTCAAGACGGTTTAAAGACATAAGAAGGGGGAGGATGGCAACGGGGGCCCTGGTGCTGGTCTTCGCTCTCGAGATCGCCACCTTCAACCTGCCCATATATCGCGTACCCGTATGGGGAGAAGTCCCCGACGTTTACGCGTGGGCGGCGGAGCAGGAGAATATCCGGATGATCGAGCTTCCCGTCCCACCCTTATCGCCTCGGACTGCTGTCTATAGCGGGTGGGACATGGACTATATAACCGAGGATCCCGTTAAATACACGGAAACCGACGGTCTCGCCATGTATTACAGCACCTATCACTGGAAATATATAGTAAATGGCCGGAGTTCGTACTTTCCTTATTTTTACCGCCACATATACAATGAAATGGCCTCTTTCCCATCACAAAGGACCCTGGATCTTCTCTCCGGTCTGGGGGTCGATTACGTCATCTGGCATCGCGACTGGGTAGATGACCGGGAAAGGGGCGCCTATGACAATATGTTGCTTTCCTCTCCCGGGCTTTCCGTCGAACGTGATTATGGAAACACCGCCGTCTTGCGCATCAAGCAGGTATGCACCGCCGCCGCCGGGGATATCGGGCTCAGCCTGGTGACCCCGGTAACGGCACCTCAGCGGGAACCGTGCAATATGGGATTCATCATGCGCAACGATACCCCACACCCCTTCGTCATGGCCGTGGAGGAAGCCCAACGGGCCAGGGTCTTGTTCGCCGGAGACGGCGGCATGTTCGAGTTGCATGGCTCTTTTCGCGTGCCGCTGTTCCTGGAACCGGGGGAAGAGGCCTCCGTCCCCCTGTCCCTCCCTGAATCCCCCCCAGCGGGCACATATGATGTGAGGATAGACCTCGAAGCGGGGGTCTTCGCCCCGCGCACCCTTGAAGCGGAAATGTCCTTCCGTACCCAGGAGGAGATGGTGGGCGGCGGGGAACTGGATGGGGCGATATCTTTCGCGAAGGGAAACGAGCCCATCCTGTTACCGGTACCGAACGCCCTCCAAACCGTCGTGCTCCGCGTCGAGAACACCGGTTCCAACCACTGGCTGGCCTCGTGGGACTACGAACATCCCGAGGAGTACCCTTACGCTTTGGTGTACATATGGGCATTCTGGTTCAAGGATGGTCAGCAGACATCGGGTCATGCCATCGGGTTCATTCCGTGTGACCTCTCGCCGGGCCAGGCGGTTTCATTCCCCGTTACCGTAAGGACCCCGGATACTCCGGGCACGTATAACTTGACCACGGCGCTCTTCGACGCTCAATTAGGCCAGTTCAGCAGTTCCACCAGCATACGGGTATCGGTGGGCGAGCAATCGGTGGGCGACCAGACATGAGGGGACATGCACGCATCCTCATTCCACCATCCAGAGGAGGTTATCCACCTCGCTCTCCTCTCCCGCCCAGCGCATGAGATAGGCGGCGAGCTGGGTGGCCAGGACCTTCAAATCATCGGTGTTCAGGTAATGGGAGCAGCAGCGGTCGAAGAGCACGCGGCACTGCGGCGGGAACTCATCGTCTCCCCAGTGGAGCACGAGGAGCAGGGGCACGCGGGGGAAGGCCCTGAACACGAAGGACTCGTCGCCGTATTCCGCCCTTGCCCCTCCCAGGTGGACGGCCGCCTCTCCCAGCAATCCCCTTGCGTAGCCGAAAATCCTGGCCAGGGGCTCCTCAACGGTGGGAACGAGGGTGGCGGCGTAGAACCTGCCTCCCGGCAGGTCCCGGTAGGCTATCCACTCCCCCGTCTCCGGCAAGCCGCAGGAAAGCTTCACGTAGCGGAGGGCCAGCACGCGCAGCGAGAAGCTGTCGATACGGGATGGCACCTTCATCTCGCCCCGGGGCATCGATATCTCCACGGCATCCCCGAAGGAGGGTATGACGAGGCGTTGTACGCCTTCTCCAAGATCTTCGCAGCGGAAGGCGCCGAGTTCGGCCTGGCGGCACAGGTCGGCGTTCCTGATCTCCTCCAGGGCGCCCTCTAATGCCGCCTCCCGGCGCCTTGCGCCGTCATCTACGCCATAAACGTCACCTTCGCTCATGGCCTTTATATTAGCGCAACGGCGCAAGCGTGGCGCGGCCCGAAAACGCCCGGCCCGCCGGGGAGGGCCCGCCGCGCGTCTTTCAGGCGCAGCGGGTTTGCCCGGATTGGAGCATGGTCCGCCTCGTTTCCTCCCGTCTGATGGCGGGGGATCGACGAGGTTGCGATATCGTGCCCGGAGTGAAGTATGGTCCGCCGTATGATCCGCCCTTCGCGAGCGTAAACGCGGGGGCGCAAATGCGTTGCCCCCTCACATCATGCCTTTTTCGCAGGCGCCTGTCTCCGGTGAAGAAAAAAATGGATAACCCTAAGGAGTTACCCTCATATCATGCCTCTTTCGCAGGTGCCGGTCTCCGCTACGCGTCCGCGTCCCCGCCTTCCTCCCCTACCTCGTCCCCGGCCTCGCGGGGCTCATAGGGGTCTTCGTTCCTCGCCCTGCGGCCGATGGCCCGCTTGGAATATCTTCCCCTGCCCTTCCAGAAATCCGGCTCCAGCATCTGCAAACCCTTCACCTCCCGTTATCTTCCGTCATCAAGTCTATAAATTATCAACTATCGTATACAATAATATACTATAATTTACGAAATCAACAACTACATCTTCACTTTCTTCGCATCCAGGGGAATGGCATGCCCATTTCGCCGTTCGTCCCACCTATGCCGTTTGCCGTCGCAATCTTCAGGCCACGCCACCGTAAACGTCACCTCCTACCAACCATCACCGCGGTCACCCCGCTCGATCCATCGCCCGCGATACCCCCACCCTTTGCTTGAGATAAGCACTCAGCGTGAGGAACATGACGCCATTTCCCGCACGGCCGCCAAAACCCAACTCCCACATCTCCACTTAAAGATAGCGCGAGCCGATGACGAATCTGTAGTTAGCCCGGGAACGGCATCGGAAGAGGGAGGTCCGCACGTGGGTATCTTCCGGCGCGAGATACGATTCGAGGTAGATGAAGCCCCTGATGGGAGAATATTCATAGAGGGAACCCTGCGGGATACCCGCCTGGGGGACCCCATCCACGTCATCAAGGTAAGGTCGGAGGTGGACGCGCTGGAGGGCCGTATCCTCGCGCTCGAGGGGGAGATGCTCCATGTTCCCCACGAGGACTGCCGGCATGCCCTCCAGACCATCGACCGCCTGGTGGGTGTGCGTATCGTCCCGGGGTTCACCCAGCTGGTGCGGGAAGTGGTGGGATCGCCGGAGGGGTGCTCCCACCTCGCCGTGCTGGTCACCAACCTGGGCCACGTGAGCGTGCAGGGGAGAGGCGCCCTGGTGGTGCACAAGTTCGGCGGGGACGAGCGGGCAGTGCGCCTCATGCGCGAACAGGCGCTGCAACTGGGCATCGTGGACAACTGCTATACCTGGCGTAAGGACGGCCCCCTGGTCAAACGTTTGCGGGAGGCGGCGGGAAGAGACGGAGGCGCCGCGGGGGATAGCGGCGGCGAGCCGGTATGATGAGAAGGAGCGGGTAGGGAGCCGCGCATGCTCGGCAAGATATATTACGGCTTCGTGGTGTTTCTCTTCGGGCTGGCGGTGGGCAGTTTCGACAACGTGGCCGTCTACCGCGTACCGGAAGGGATACCGCTGTGGTCGCCGCGCTCCTTCTGTCCCCACTGCAGGAACACCATAGCCTGGTACGACAACATCCCGCTGCTCAGCTATTTCCTGCTGCGGCGGCGCTGCCGAGGTTGCGGAGAACCCATATCCGCCCGCTACCCCCTGGTGGAATTCGTGAGCGGGTCGCTCTTTCTCGCCGTCTTCGCACGGCTCGGGTTCGCCTGGCGGGCGGAACTCGTCCCCTACCTGTTCATGGTCACCGTGCTCGTCATCGTCTCCGCCATCGACCTTGACCGGCAGGTGATCCCCAACAGGATCCTTTACCCCGCCATCCCCGTCGGGCTGGCGGCCATGGGGCTGGTGGCCCTCGCACGCGGGGATGCCGGCATGATCCTGCGCAGCCTGGCCGGGCTGGCCATCGGCGGGGTGCCCCTGGGGCTCCTGGCCCTGCTCATCCCGCGCGGGATGGGGATGGGCGACGCCAAGCTGGCCGCCTTCACCGGCATCTTCCTGGGTTATTACCAGCTGGTCGCCTTCTTCTTCGCCTTCCTGCTGGGTTCGCTCGTCGGCATCGGCCTCATGGCCGCGGGCAGGAAGGGGCGCCGCTCCCGCATACCCTTCGGGCCCTTCCTGGCCTGCGGAGCGCTGGCGGCGTTGTTCTGGGGAGAATACCTCTGGAGCCTGTATACGAGGTTCTTGTGAACACCGGGCGGCCACGTGCGCTCACGCATCGGGCCGAATATGAACACACATGAAAGGTCACAGGGAAACGGGATTGCGGCATGGAAATATACTTTGCGATGAACACGGGATCTCAAGCGGGTGTCTCGGCTCGAGAGGTGGGATCAGGTGAACGCTCCCGAAGCGGACCATCGTGAAGATTTGATCTCGGCAAGGACCCGGATAACGAATCTGTTCCGCGGGGCCGGCTCCTTGCTCGTCCCTCCCCGGGCGAGACAAAAGCTCCGCCTCTGGCTGGAAAAATACAACAACTCCACGGCCCCCTACCGGCTCACCCGTGCGGACAGGCTGGCCGGGCTGGCCATCTCGCTGTTCTTCTTCCTTCTCTACCTCTATACCTGCAGCCACCACCCCAACATGGCCGGCGATTCCGCCGAGATGGTCGGCGTCTCCTATTCCCTGGGCATCGCGCATCCTCCCGGTTATCCGCTCTATACCTTGCTCGGATTCCTTTTCACCCGCCTTCCCTTCGGAAGCATAGCTTTCCGGGTCAATCTCTCCTCCGTCGTCTACCACTCCCTGACCCTCTACTTCTTCTACGCCTGCTCCCTCAAGATCACGAGGAACCGCGCCGCCTCATCCATAGCGACGGTAGCCGTGGGCTTCACGCCGCTGTTCTGGTTCTACTCCCTGATCGCGGAGGTTTTCCCCCTGAACGACCTGCTGGTCATGCTCTTGATCTTCACGGCCATACGAACCCGCGAAAGATGGCAGGAAGGAAATCCCGCGGGTGCCATGAGGTTCGTTATTCTGCTTGCCTTCCTCTGCGGTATCAGCCTCTGTAATCATCACACGGTGGTCCTCGCCTTCCCCATGATCCTGCTCTTCATCCTGCGACCGCTGGTGGAGGTCCTGAAAAGACCGCGCTACGTGCTGCTCTGCCTGCTCGCCCTGCTCGCGGGGTTGTCGCCTTACATCTATCTCCCTTTGAGCGCATCCCGCGGTCCCTACATGAACTTCGGCGATCCCTCCAGCCTGCGCGGTTTCCTCGACGTGATAACGCGGAGGCACTACGGCACCTCGAGGCTCTGGCTGGGCCCCGAGGCCGTGAACAGGCTGGACCTCGTCCTCGACTTCGTCAAGACCCTGGGAAACCAGGTACACGTAATGGGGTTTCTGCTGGGCGCCATCGGCATGATCCATGCAGCCCGGAAAAGGCTGGGTGACTTCCTGCCCCTGCTCTTCGGCCTCATATTATCGGGCGTCGTCTTCCCCTACATGGCGAACGTGAAAATAAGCAGTATATTCCAGATCTCCACCGTGGAGAGATTCTACCTGCTCCCCACCATCATCTTCGCGTTCTTCATCGCCGAGGGGTCAGCGGGGCTCCTGGGACTGTGCGGGCAGGCCCTGCGGGGAGCGGAAATACGCGCTGATCTCAAGGCGATGTTGCTCCTGGTCCTGGTCCTGCTCCTCGCCCTCCCCTTCCTCATCCCCGCAAGAGCGACCGCCACTGACGTCAACCTCAGGGAGGATGCCCTCGGGGAGGCTTACGTCCATGACCTGATGGCCTCCGTGGAGGAAGGCTCGGTCATCTTCGTTATCGGTGATATAGCCATCCAGCTGGCGGAATACAAGCAGGTCAGCGGGGAAGCCGAGAAGAAAGCGGTATACATAGTCCAGCCGTTCCTGTTCTCTCCCTGGTACGCGGAGACCGTGGAGAAATGGTACCCCGATCTCAAGTATCCCAGGCTCGAGGAGCTGCTGTCGCAGGGTTACACGCGCTTCGGTACTTTCAGGGCCGGCATCATAGACTACATCGTGAGGAACAACCCGCAAATCCCCTCTTTTCACCTCCTTGCCAAGGTGCCCGAGCTCGAGGGCGAATACGACCTGGTGCCGTGGGGGGTCACTTATAGAATAGTACCCAAGGGCGCTGGCGAGGATGCCGCCCGATACCTGCAGCAGCAGATCGCTATCTGGAAGAATTTTCAATACCAGGGATTGGGAGTGGAATTCTATCCACCAAATCGCCGGGAATTCTATCTCTCAACGCATATCGCGTCCTTTCCGATGGCCACGGGAGAGTACCTGGAGAAAGGAGGCCTCACCGCGGAGGCGAAGAGCTTCCTGCTCCTCGCCTACGCGATGGTCCCCTCGAACGACGTGCTGCCGGTCCTTGCCGCGCTGGAGCGGGAAGCGGGGAACATGGAAGGATATTACGTCCTGTCACGCGAGGTGGTGAACGCGGAAGAGAGAAACAAGCGGGCCTATGCCCGGAAATTGCTGGCTCTCGAAGACGCCCTGGAGGCTTTGAGCAATGCCGCGGAGAATCACTGACGGAAGGAGGCTGCCGGTCGTACTGGGCATGCTCCTGGTGCTTGCCCTTTTCACCTTTCCCCTGTGGAGCACGTCCCGCATCATATACCAGGGAGATATCGTCAATTCGGACGTGACGGAATACCATTTTCCCGTGAGGTACCTGCTGTCCCGGGAGCTGAAGCAGGGCGATCTCCCCGTTTACACCTCTCTCATCGGCTGCGGGTTCCCCCTCCTGGCGGAGGGCCAGAGCGGTCTTCTCTATCCTCTCAACCTCTTTCTGTTCTACGCCTTCAGCCCCATCCTCGCCTTCAACCTCACCATCATCCTCAGCCTCCTCATGTGCCTGGCCTTCTCCTACCTGCTTTTCCGGGTCTATGACATATCCCCCTTCTCCTCCTTCTTCTCAGCCGTCGCCTTCACCTTTTCCGGCTATGTCGTCGCCAGGCTGAAATTCACCTACATGGTGAACTGCATCTGCTGGATACCCCTGGCCGTTTACGGCGTGGAGAAGAGCTTCCGGCGGAAAAACTTCGCCCACATATTCCTGACTTCCCTCGCGCTGGCCATGCAGCTGCTCGCCGGGGGCCCTCAGTTCTTCATGATCACGCTGCTCTTAACGGGCATCGCCTTCCTCTGGCGCCTGGCCTCCCTGCTCAAGACACACGCCGGGAACGGCAATAATATCTTCTTGAACAAAAGGCTTTTCGCCTTGCCCCTGCTCCTCTTCGTCATCTCCCTGCTCGTCGCCCTGGGCATCGCATCCCCCCAGCTCCTTCCCATGCTTAAGGGGTATTCCGTATCGGACCGCTCCCTGAGCCGCTCCTTCGAATGGTCGACCGGCGTGCCCATGCAGCCCAGGAACCTGGTCATGTTCGTCTCGCCCTATCGCTTCGGAAACCCTGCGCGCGACACCTACGATCTGCAGCAGGACCTTTTCTGGGAGAACATCGCCTACCCCGGCCTCCTTACGCTGGTCCTCGCCCTGCTGGCCCTGCTCTTCACCGGGAAAAGGGATGGGTTCGTCTCCATGTGGGCTACGGCAGGAACGGTCGCCTTCCTGCTCTCGCTGGGCCCATACACGCCCCTCGCGGAATTCGTCTGGCGCTACATCCCGGGGTTCGGGTATTTCCGTTTCTGGCAGAGGTTCCTGGTGATCGTGGTCCTCGCCCTTGCGGCGCTTGCCGGAAGAGGCCTGGATATCCTCCTCTCGCGCCCACGGGGCGGCCGAACATGGCGAATGGTGATCGCTCTTCTTGCCCTTCTCGTGCTCGTCACGGACCTCGGATTCTTTTTCCGCAACCAGGTCTCCACCATCGACGCCAGGAGGATGCTGCAGGAGAACGACGTCGCGGCTTGGCTCCGCGAGCGCCTGGACGATACGGGGGGCGGCCCCTACCGCATGGAGATGGTCGGCGCCGAGGAGCTGTGGGAGGAAACCATGGCGCAAGCGGGGGGCTGGCTGGGAGACAAGGACGCGTTCCTCGCATACCAGCGCTTCCTTCCGCCCAACCACAATATCCTTTTCGGTCTGCCGAGTTTCACCCAGTACGGAGATTACGGCATCTACCGTTTCAAGATGCTTGACGGTGCCGCGTTCTACCTATACGCCAAGGGAAGTGGATGGACGGGCGAGCTCACGCGCACCGGCGTCAACATCATGGCCCTTTACGGGGTGAGGTACGTGCTGAGCCCGCTGGAATTGTCCACGGAAGGCCTGCACGAGGTGGAAAGGCGCGATTCCGGCATTGACGGAGCGACCCTGCACGTATACGAGGTGGAAGATCCCCTGCCCGCTGCGCGCATGGCGCAGGATCACCTGGTGATCGATACGGAGGAGGCCGTGGGTTACTCCATGGTCGTCGATCTTTTCTGGGACGCCGCGAAGGCGCGTGGCAGGGTGGTGCTCGAAAAAGAGCCCTCCGTGAGGTTCGGCCCGGAGCCCGCGGGAACGGCCGACATCGTGAGCAAGGATGACGGCCACGCGACGATAAACGCGAACACCCCCGGGGGAGGGATACTCATCCTTAACGACACCTACTATCCCGAGTGGCACGTCTACGTCGACGGCGAGGAACGCGAGGTCCTGCGCGTCAACCTGGCCGCCATGGGGGTGGAGCTTGAGCCGGGGGAGCACGTGGTCGAGTTCATCTACAAGCCCAGCTCCCTGCACCAGGGATTGCTCGTATGCGCGGCCACCCTGCTCCTGCTCCTGCTCCTCTTCCTCGAGAACCGCCGGAAAAGGTTCTGCGACCTGAACCCGCAAGGAGGCCTCGCGGAAGCGGTCGTTCCCGACCATGTTCGCGGAGGATGCACTCGATAGGAGGACGTCGACATCCCTCCCAGGACATGGAAAATGGGGGCTCCGGCCCCCATTTTCCGCGCACAGCCGTTCTCCTACTGCGGCAACCCGTGTTCGCTGCAGCTCGCGAACGGCGGTTGCGACGTGGAGAAAGAATAGCTGATCGTCCCGGTATCGGGGCAATGAGTGATCGAGGCCAGGTTCTCGATAAATGGAGCAAGGTCACCAAGTGCCGTGGGATAGGTCCCGTTATGGCTGGCCGCATAGACGTTGGACTGCGTCTTGATGGTCTTCATGTTGGCCTTGCAGGTCTTCTCCTGCGCGTTGCCCCTGGCCGCCAGGAATACCGGCACCGCAATACCTACCAAGATGCCGATGATTAAGATAACGATCATCAACTCGATGAGGGTGAAACCTCCTTCCCTGTGCATTCTCTCACCTCCTTTCCGCATGGTCTGACATCAAGCCGGTTGAAATGATTTCTCTGGCGCCACCCACCTCCTTCCTCGCATCTCGCCATTTGCTTCTAATAGATTCTCGGCAAATGGCGACCGCAACTTTATATTTTATCCTTTTCAACTCGCGTTTGCGCATCGATCGGGCCTCCTCCGCGCCACGGCGACCAGCGAGAGACCCCACGGCAAAGGCATACGTCCCAGCAGAAAACGTTCGGCGGCGAACGCCTCTTCCATGATCCCATTCAATATCCTGGGCAGGGGCCTGATGTCCGGACCGGGCTCCCCGCCGCTCACCCTGCTCCACAGGCGCTGCGCCACGGCCACCGGAAAGAAGAGGGCGTTGTAATATGAGGTGAACACCTCGGCCAGCCCGGCGCCGGCTACCAGCTGCTTCACTTCCCCTTTCCGGTATCTCCTCAGGTGATGGTGGTAGGCGTCCCGGGGGGCGTAAAGCCAGGGGTGCGCCGGCACGGTGATGATCATCACCCCACCTCCATCAAGGACACCGGCCGCCGCCCTCACCGTCTCCCGGTCGTCCCCGACGTGCTCGAGCAGGTCGAGAAGGAGCACGCAGTCGAACTTCCCCTCCAGCGAACGCAGCACTTCCGGCACCTCCCCCTTCACCAGCGCCGCCTTCGTGCGGGTGGCGGCGAAGGCAAGCGCCTCCTCGGACGCATCCACGCCCACCGCCCCCCCGCGCCCTTCCAGCGCCTGCAGCATGGAGCCGGTGCCGCAACCTACGTCCAAGAAGCGCGGGGTATGCGCGGGTTTCACGTATCTATCCACGAGCGAGAGGACGATGCGCCGCCTGGCGGCAAACCACCAGTAGTCGTTCTCGCGCTCATACATCTCCCTGTACAGGGCTTTCTCCATCACCCTCGCCTTCGAAACCCAGCATGGTGGAGACCAGGTATAGCGGCCTTTCCTGCACCTCCCGGTACATCCTTCCCAGGTATTCGCCCAGCACGCCGATGAAGAAGATCTCCGTGCCGTTGAGCAGGAACAGGCTGATGACCAGGAAAGCGTAGCCGGGCACCTCCAGCCCGAAGAACACCTTCTGCACGAACACCACCAGTATGGCCGCCAGGCTGACCAGAAACATGAAAAACCCCAGGAAGCTCATGAAGCGGAGAGGCGCGGCGGAAAAAGAGGTGATGCCGTCCAGGGCAAGGCGCAGGCGCCTGAGGGTCGAGTACTTGGTCTTCCCTTCCAGGCGCGGCTCCCGCTTGTAGGGGACCTCGACGGCGTTACCGCCCAGCCAGGCTATCTCGGCGCGCACGAAGCGGTTCCTCTCCCGCAGGAGACGGAAGCGCCTCACCACCTCCCTGTCCATGAGGCGGAAGTCGCCCGTATCAACGGGGATATCCACCTCCGTGAGGCGCTTCATGAGACGGTAGAAGATGCGTGACGAAAGCCTCTTGCCGAGAGGCTCGCCTTTCCTCTCCACGCGACGGCCGTAGACGACATCGTAGCCCTCCTCCCAGCGTGAGAGCATCTCGCCGATCACCTCGGGAGGATCCTGCAGGTCGGCGTCGATGATGACCACGGCGTCGCCGTCCGCGAAGTCCAGTCCGGCGGTGGTGGCCATCTCGTGGCCGAAGTTGCGCGTGAAGCCGATGAGGCGCACACGCTTGTCCTCCCGGTGCAGTTCCTCGACGACACGGCGCGTGCCGTCCACGCTGCCGTCGTCCACGAAGATGATCTCGTACTCCCTGACCAGGGGCTGCAGCACCGCCGTCAGCCTCTCATGGAGTGGCCTGATGTTCTTCTCCTCGTTATACACCGGCACCACGATGGAAAGGCGCGCCTCGGCGGCTTTTCTCGTCGCTGTCTTGTCAAAAGCCATCGGTCCTCCCGCGATCACCCGCCGTGCGACCCGGCGCGAGCCCGGCTTGATACCCGCATACCGATATATTTCGCCTCCGCGCGCCCCAATTATGGTAACCGCAACCATTGACCACGGGCAACGCGCCGCCTTGCGCCTCTCCGGCGGCCAGTCCGCATGTCGACCGCATGCCGCCGCACAGGGGTCCATGCCGGCCTCGCCCTCACGAAACTGCAGCCCGGCAACGTTCCAGATAAGATATCGGCCTGCCGGCGCCTGCGAGTTTATAATGGGATGTGCGTTTTCCCGCTCGTGAGATGTTCCTACAGGCGGGAAACGTTTACGACCACGGGGTCGCGCACGTGCCGGGCGATGGTCGCACGGGCAGGGCGTTCCGCCCGGCATCGACGGGGCAGGCTCGAGAAAGCCGCCGGAGCGGAAGGAACCGGGGGTGCGCGGATGAAGGTACTGGCCGTGGATATCGGGGTGGGAACCCAGGACATACTCCTCTACGACTCGCGGCGGGAGCTGGAGAACTGCTCGCGCCTCATCCTCCCCAGCCCCACCCGCATCCTCGCCTCACGGGTGGAGCGGGCCGCGGCGAAAACGGGGGAGCTCTTCCTGCGCGGATGCACCGTGGGAGGGGGGCCTTTCTCCCGAGCCGTGAAGCGGGCGCTGGCGGCGGGGAAGAAGGTCCATATGACCCCCGAGGCCGCCTTTTCCATCCGCAACAACCTCGACGACGTGGCGTCCCTGGGCGTCTCCATCGCGGAGGCGCCCCCTCCAGGTTTCTCGGGGACGACCCTCGAACTGGACGAGCTGGACCTGGAGCCCCTGTGCGAGTTCCTGCGAGGCGCCGGTGAAGATCCCGACGACCCGGATGCCGTGGCCGCCGCGGTGCAGGACCACGGCGCCTACCGCGCGGGGGAATCCAACCGCAAGACGCGCCTGCGCCACATGATGGCGCGCATGCGGGAGGACCCGCGCCCTTCCTCCCTTTCCTACCTGGCCCACGATGTGCCGGACACCTTCCCCCGCATGCGCTCCGCCGCGCGGCGCCTGCAGGAGCAGTTCCCCTCCTCCCGCGTGCTGGTCATGGACACCTCCCCGGCCGCCGTCGCCGGCTGCCTGGCGGACGCGCGGGTGGCTCAACACGCCGGCGGCAACCTCCTCCTGGTCAACGCCGGAAACGGCCATACCCTGGCCTGCCTCCTCCGCGCGGGCAGGGTGGTGGGGCTGCTGGAGCACCATACCAGGAGGCTGGAGGCGGGTTCTTTCGCCGCCTACCTCGAGAGGTTCTGCGACGGCGAGGCGCGGGACGAGGATCCCTTCATGGCCGAGGGGCACGGCCTCTTCTACCTGGGCGAGGCCCCGGGCATGAAGAACCTCGACCTCATCGCCGTCACCGGCCCCCGCAGGGGCTTCCTGGAAGGAGCGGGGCTGGGCGTCTACTACCCCGCCCCGGGAGGCGACATGATGATGACCGGGCCCCTGGGCCTCGTCGAGGCCGTGAGAAGGCGGGGGGAAGGATAGACGGCGCCGGGGGAAATGGCCCCTTGGCCGCTAACACGCGGCGGGCGGCAGGTTTTAGGAACCGGGAAAGAGGGAGCGGGTTTTCCCGGCCGACGACGTCGGCGGCACATGGCGGCAGGGAGGTTCCCATGCCCACCTACAGCTCCGAGGGAAGGGCACCGCGCATCGCGCCCACCTCCCATGTAGACCCCTCGGCGGCGCTCATCGGCAAGGCAAGGTATACCGTGAGCAAGGGGTGTTACGTGGCTCCCGGCGCGGTGATGCGCGGCGACCTCCTCTCCTCCCAGCCGACGGCCAGCAAGCCCACCAGTATGAGTGCCGTGCCCGCGAGGAGGCCGGCGTTCACCTTCTCGTCCAGCAGCAGCCATCCCCAGAAGAGGGATACGGGCGCGATGAGGTAGAGGTAGAAAGCCGCCTGCGCGGTACCCAATCCCTCCAGGCCCTTGGAGTAGAGAAGGTAACCGGCTACCGTGCATCCCATGCCCAGGAAGATGAGCCATCCCCATCCGGCCGCGGACATCCTCCCCACCTCCCCCACGCAGTCACCGCAGGCCAGCGCCAGGGGCAGGAGGGCCAGGGTCCCCAGGAAGACCGCGTAGGCGGTGACGAAGAGCGGGTCATGCTCCTCAACCAGGGGCTTGAGGAGCACCGTGTAAGCGGCCCAGGAGGCGGCGGCCAGCACGACGAAAAGGATGCCCTGCGCCCGCCCGCCTCCCAGGTGCACATCGCCCCCGGAAAAGGTGATCACCGCCACCCCTCCCAGCGCGGCCACACTTCCCATAATCTTCCATATTCCCAGACGCTCGTAGAGCACCGCTCGCGCGAAGACGGCCGCGAAGATGGGGGTCGTGTTGGCGACGAGCCCGGCGGTCCCGGCGGGGATCATGGTCTCTCCGTAGGTAAGGGCGAGGTGGTACCCGTAGACCGCGCTCAAGCCGGCCAGGAAGACGAGGGTCCACTCGCCCGCGCTCAGGCGCGGCCGACGACGCCGGTAAAGGACGAGGATGGGGACGAAGAGCAGGCTGGCCAGCACGAAACGGGCCAGGTTCAGGGTTAGGTAGGAGACCTCCTCCACCAGCACCTTGACGCCGATGAACGCCAGACCCCATATCCAGCACACGGCGAGGAGGAGGAGGTGGTACCTCCACCCGGACTTCACGGGGGTTCACTCCCCCACGCCCGGAGTGCCGCTACCCCCGACATTCCATAACCTCCCCCGGGGAAGCGGGGCGTGGGCCTTTCCCCCTACCCACCGGCGGGGCTTCGGCGCTCCGCCAGCGCGTATCCCAGCTTGAGCCACAGGGGATAGGTGGCGAAGATGGCCGCCGCCAGGGCATGGCCGCGGGGCGAGACGTTCTCGTGGTCGAACCTGAAGACGCCGGAGTTGATCATCCAGTCCCGCCCGGACTCCGCCCGGCACATCTCCCAGATCCACCGTGTCCACTCCCGGTTGAAGTAGAGGCTGATGCTGGTGACGTAGAAGGCGCCGAGGGTGGCGATGTCCAGGCATTTCCTCGCTTTTTCCCTCTTCTCCTCGTCCTTCACCAGCCTGCCGGTGAGCCTGGCGTAGAGCCAGCCGATGGACACCAGCCAGGGAGGGTCGATGAGAAAGCTGTCGTAGGGGATCATGGGGCCTCCTTTCCTCCGCATGCCACAAGACGATTATATACGAGATGTACGAGCGGCGCCGTCTTCCCCTTCACAACGGGGCCGTGGCCGCTCCCGCTACACCCCCTCCAGCCGCACCATGCCCCTCTCCCGCTCCGTGCCTCCGGCACGGGACGAGTACCCGAGAGGCGGGAACCGCCCCCTTGCGGGTCCTCGCCCGCCCGGCACCGGCGCTCATGGAATTTCCCCGCGGAGTCGAGCAATAATATTGCGGTGACACCAATTGCGGTGACACCATGCGATGGCATCATCGCATGTCCACGGGACGGAAGCCGAGGGGACGCACGGCCCCGTGACGGGCGAAGAGGGCGGGGCGGGCTCCGCGGGTGAGGTAGAGGTGACGGGATGAGGCTACTGCGCAGGAAACTTGTACGGGAGCTCAGGCAGGCGAAGTTCCGCTTCCTCGCCGTCTCCTCGGTGGTGGCCATCGGCATCATCCTCTTCACCGCCTCCTACATGTCCTACCTCAACCTCTCCAAGTCATACCAGCGCACCTACGAGGAGCTGCACTTCGAGGACCTGCTGGTGCGGGTGGAGAAGGCGCCGGAGAGGGCGGTGGAGCGGCTCCTCGCCCTGCCCAACATCGCCATGCTCACCCCGCGCATAAGCGACCCCCTGGGCATGGAGCTCGCCGACGGGACCCGCATCACCGGGCAGGTCATAAGCGTGCCGACGGAGGAACCCTACGTCAACACGCTGTTCATGCTGGAGGGGAGGAAGCTCGCCGCACGCGAGCAGGAGCTCACCTGCCTGGTGGAGAGCCACTTCGCCGAGTTCAACCGCCTCGGCGAGGGAGACGTCATCTACGCGGTAAAGGGTGGCAGCAGGCTGCCGGTGAGGATCGCGGGGGTGGTCTCCAGCCCGGAGTACATGGTGGTCTTCCGCAGCCGCCAGTTCCCCATGACCTCGGCTTCCGTCTACGGCGTGTTCTACATGAACCAGGACCAGGCCCGCTATCTCCTGGGTTATTCTTCCAGTTCCTATAACGAGTTCGCCTTCCTCCTCAAGGACTACTCGCTGCTGGAGACCACGCAGGCCCAGGTCAGGGAAGTCCTCGCCCCCTTCACCATCCTGGAGGTGACCACGCGCGACAACCAGATCTCGCGCAGCCTCATGGAGATGGAGGTGCAGCAGTTCCACGACTTCGCCCTCTTCTTCCCCATCCTCTTCTTCACCATCGCCGCCTTCAGCATCTACATGATCCTCTCGCGCATGGTGCGCATGCAGAGGTCCATCATCGGCCTCATGCGGGCCCTGGGGTACCCGGCCCGCTCCATCCTGCGGCATTACCTCTCCTTCGCCTTCATCGTGGGGGCATTCGGGATAATCGTGGGCAGCCTGCTGGGGGTGGCCGCCACGGCGCTGGTGTCCAAGATCTACGCGGACACCATCGGCATCCCCTTCGTCCACTTCGGGGTCTACCCGCAGGTCTTCGTCTACGGGACTTTCCTCGCCATGGGTTTCTGCGGCCTGGCGGGATTGATACCCGCCCGCCAGTCCGCCTCCGTGCAGCCCACGGAGGCCCTGCGCGGGGTGGTGGACGTGGCGCACTACGGCAAGCGCTCCCTGGCGGAAAGGGTGCTGCCGTCCCTCTCCCGCCTGCGCGTCTTCTGGAGGCTGCCGCTGCGCAACGTCTTCCGCAACCGCAGGCGCACCGCCTTCACCGTGGTGGGCATCGTCTTCGCCGTCATCCTGGTCATGATGAACCTGGGGATCAACGATACCGTGCACGCCACCATGGACATGGCCTTCAACCGCCTCTTCACCTTCGAGATCGCCGCGCTCTTCCTGGAACCCCAGACCAGGGTGACGGAGAGGAAACTGGAAAACATTCCCGGAATAACGCAGGTGGAACCCACGGTAGGATACCCCTGCACCATAAGCAACGGCGGGAACGAGGTGGAGAGCGTCGTCATGGGCGTGCTTCCCGACACGGTGATGCGCGGTTTCCTCGACGAGAGGAACAGGAAGGTCCTCATCACCCCCAACCACTGCCTGCTGAGCCGCAACTACCGGGAGCAGCTGGGCGTGGAGGTCGGCGACGCGGTGACCGTCACCTCGGGGAGGCGCAAACGCGACTTCATAGTATCCCAGTTCATCATGGAGCCCATGGGATCCTTCATCTACGCCCCCGTGGACGAGGTGCGTGACCTGCTGGGTTACGGGATGCGCTCCTCCGCCTTCTACCTGAAGATCGATCCCGGCTACTACCGGGAAGTGCGGGACACCCTCAACTCCATGCCCGGCGTGCTCGCCCTGGTGGACCTGGAGCAGATACAGGCGGAGATCAACTCGTACATGGCGCTCATGTACATCCTCATCACGGTGATGCTCATCTTCGGGCTGACCATGGCGTTCACCCTGGTCTTCAACACCTCCACCATCAACATCATGGAGCGGGAACAGGAGGTGGCCACCATGCTCACCCTGGGGGTGCCGCACTGGAAGGCCTCCCTGTCGCTCACCCTGGAGAACGCCATCATGGGCCTGCTGGGGCTCCTGCCGGGGTATGTCGCGGCGCGTTTCGTCATGCAACAGGCCATGCGCCTCTACGAGAGCGACCTCTTCTCCTTCACCCCCGTGATATCGCCCTGGACCTACCTGGTGACCGCCGTGCTCGTCCTGGGGCTCATGGTGCTCTCGGAGTTCCCCTCCCTGCGCTACATACGGGGACTCGACCTGGCGCAGTCCACCAAGAGGCGTTCTCTATAGGGCGGTTCACCCTCCCGGCCGAGCCATTGCGCCGGGCAGCGCTGACGGAAGCGGGTGGTCAAGGTCATGGGAAACAGCAGTCGTGATGGGCTTTGCCCCGTGCTCGCCCTTCGGGAGGGACGGGATCGGTGAAACCGGCGCGCATGCGAAAAGCCGCTGAACCGTCACTCCTCCTCGTCACATTCCTGGAGGTAGCACTCCGTGCAGTAGACGAAACCGGCGTGCAGCCCTTCCGTAACCCCCACGAAAAGCCATTCCTGGGCCTCGAAACAGTGGCCGCAGCGCGTGCAGAGCGAGCCCGCCCTGATCTCTATACCCAGGGTACGCTCCTCCACCCCCGGCTCCTCGACGGCCAGCGCGGGCTGCAGGCTCAACACGCCCCTGGGGATCTCGTCGTCGGCAGGGCGGCATCCCGTGCAGTAGAGGTATTCCCCTACCTCGTCCACCTCGGCGGCCAGGGAATAGACCTTCTCCCCGGCACGCAGCCTTCTGCCGCATCCCTCGCAGACGCCGCCGCCGCTCACCAACCTGCCGCTGATGAATTCCCTCATGCGCACTCTCCCCGCCCGGGAAGGCACCTTAAAGGCACTTTAAAGGCACCTGGGACCATTTTACCGCGCGGGGGAGAGGATGTCGTCACCTGCGGGTGTTATAAAGGATTTGAAAGGGGGCGATATCTTGCCCAGGACCGGCATTGCCCATCTTCCCCTGCACGGTGGGAAGGCGCCGCGCTGGCTCTTCGAGCGCATGGTCCGCCTCTCGGGGGAGATACTCTCCTGGATAGTGGAGGAGAACGGGCCGCGCGCCGCCCTGGAACGCTTCTCCGATCCCCACTGGTTCCAGGCCCTGGGGTGCGTGCTCGGCTTCGACTGGCACAGCTCGGGCGTGACCACCACCACCTGCGGTGCCGTGAAGGAGGCGCTGCGGCACCGTGACTACCTGGGCCTCTTCGCCGCCGGGGGCAAGGGCGCCGCTTCGCGGCGCACTCCCAGCGAGATAGAGGAAAGGGGGGAGCGAGCCGGCCTGGGTGAGGCCATCCCCTCCCTGGTGCACGCCAGCCGCATGTCGGCCAAGGTGGACAGCAACGCATTGCAGGACGGCTACCAGATCTACCACCACTTCTTCCTCTTCACCCGCGAGGGGGACTGGGCCGTGGTGCAGCAGGGCATGAACGAGGCGAACGGTTACGCCCGCCGCTACCACTGGCTGTCCTTCGCGGTGAGGGATTTCACCGAGGAACCGCACAGCGCCATATGCTCCCAGGGCCTGGGGGGCGCCGCCCTCAACCTGGTGGCGGCCGAGAGCCGGGAGACTCGCCAGGCCCTGGGCGAGCTCTCCTCCCGCAAGCCCGATAGAACCGTCGCGGAACTGGAGCGCCTGCGCAACCTGCGCCTTCCCGCCCGCCACCAGGTCCTCCTGCGCGACCTGCACCCGGATCACATCCGCAGGGTGCTCCTCAGAACCTACGAGCGCCAGCCCGAGGACTTCGCCACCCTGCTGGGCATGCCCGGCGTGGGCGCGAAGACCCTGCGCGCACTGGCCCTCATCTCCGAACTCGTCTACGGCACCTCGCTGAGCTGGCGGGATCCGGCCCGCTTCAGCTTCGCCCACGGGGGCAAGGACGGCCACCCCAACCCCGTGGACCGGGAGACCTACGACGCTACCATCGCCTTCCTGGAACGGGCGCTGCGCGCCTCCCGCGTGGAGGGGCGGGAGAAGGACGCGGCCCTGCGCCGCCTGCACCGCTTCTACCGGTCCTAGGGCGTCCGCCTCTCGGCTTGTCGCTTTCCCGGTCGTTCGCTTTCCGTGATGTTCGTTTTACGTGAAGTTCGTTTTGCGTGATGTTCGTTTTGCGTGATGTCTGCCCCGTGCGAGGTTCGCTTCGCCGGGAGGTCGTTTCTTTTGCGATTTTCGCGATCCGCTCCGCCGGGAGCTCTCTTTCGTGGGAGGCTCTCTTCCCCGGCTAAACCTCCGGCACGTGCAATCCCCGGGATGTGGATGGGAACCGGACACGGTCTTTGGCCTCGTCGCGGGTTATTGTATAATGAATGCGGTCATGTAAGCAGAGCGAGCTAAGAGGTGGTCGTCTGTGAGTTCGGTGGTGAAGAAGCGCCGCAAGAAGATGCGCAAGAAGAAGCACAAGAAACTCCTGAAGCGAACCCGCTGGCAGAGGCGGAACAAGTAGTAAAACGCCTCGCGCTGATGGAGGGGCGGCGCCTGCACGGCCGGCGCACACGCAGACGCTTCCTGCGGGATGGCAAGCGTATCGATGTCCGCATGGAGCTTGTCAATCTCTTCCTCCCGAAAACGATCCAGTTGCAGGTGAGAGCTCCGGCACCTTCGCTCCCGCATTGACGGAGCCATGCGACCCGTTAAACCCGCATCTTTTGCATGCCGGTATTTCCCGATCGATGGAAGAAAATTACCGCGGGATGGCGGAAAGGTACAGCCTTCCCCGCAGGCGTCCTTTTCAACCTCGCTCTCGCCCGGGAAACAGGATGCGTCGCCATCGGCGAGTTTCCCGTGCTGGGTGCCATGTCCATGACCGGCATCGCGTATCCGGCCATCCAACACCGACGATACCCGCACCTCGCAGAGGAACCCCTTCTTGTGATCCCTCCGGGCGGCGATCACCGCGCCCCGGGGGCACATGTCTTTCCCCCCTCCCCGAGAATCTCCTGGCTCTTTTCCCGCCTGTAACCGGTTCCGGCACCGCGGCAATGTCCTGGTCCCCGCGACAAGCGACACGATCCTTCATGCGCAGCAGGATTTCTGGGATAATGTTGCCTGGTGTCGCACATGAAGGATAAGGTCACGGGTCAAGCGGAGTCGCGCATGAAGAAACCGGGAATGCGGTTCATGGCAGCCCTCCTGGCCGCGCTCGCCCTGGCGGCGGCAGCCCCCCCTGTCCCGGGAAGAGCGGCGCAAGCGCCCTCGCTTCTCTTCCGCGTCGACCTTTCGGAAGGCGCGGTGGACTCGCTTTCGGTGACCCTCGAATTGGAAGGAGAATCCGGCGTGGCGGTGCTGCGCATGGAGGATTCCTACGGCGAGGGGCTGGCGGCCGACCTGTCCTCGCACGTCTGCGAGGAGAGGGCAACGGACGCTTCGGGGCGGGAGCTGCCCATACGCAGGGAGGGCAATACCTGGTACATGGAGCATGACGGCAAGGCCTCCTTCAGCTACCGGGTGAGACTCTCCGGGTACGAGGCGGGCACCACATACATCTCGTCCCTGGCCGCGAGCGGCGCGCGCTGGCCCTACTTCCCCTTCCTGGAGGGCGACCTGGCCTACCTTCCCGGTTACGCCGTCTTCGTGCGGCCCGACCTCCCGCCGCAGACGCCGGTCGACCTGGAGGTGCTCCTCCCCGAGGGCTGGACGACGGCCGTCCCGCGCCGGGAGGGCCCGCACGAACTCGGGGAACTCCTCTCCGATCCCCTCCTCGCCGGGGAGATCACCGTGCTGGAGCGGGAAGGCCTCGTGCTGGCCCTTCCCTCCGCCTCCTCTCCCGCCGCGGGGACGCTCGAGGAATTCGCGGACAAGGTTGCCTCCGCCCTGGACCGCTTGCGGAGCGTGCTCGCGTCCGGCGGGGAGGCGTCCGGGGAAGCATCGCGGGACGGGGTGGTCCTTGTCGCGCTCCTGCGCGGCGAGGGCGACCGCGTGGAGGACGTGTTCTTCCTGCCGGAACCCTTCAGCCACACCGCGGTGCTGGCGGCCCCCGCGGGCGTGGACATCCTCTCCGACGCCTGCCTGGAGGCCTCCGTGCGCGAGGCGGCCTCGCTCCTCCTGCGGCGCTCGCTATTACTGCAACCCGAGGCGAGGTGGTTGCTCGAGGGCGCCGCCTGGTACCTCCAGGGCCTGCTGCCCTACCGGGCGGGGACGTGGGGCGGCGCGCTCTTCTGGGACCGCTTCAGCCGGCGCTACCAGCTTTACCGGGAGGCCGCGGAGCGGAAGCCCGTTTCCCTCGCACAAGCCGGCTTCGAGGCCAACGCCGACGGGGATGCGGCCGCCGTCCTCATCTGCGGCGGCGCCGCTGCCTGCGCGGCGCTGGACGCCGAGCTCCACGCCCTGCAGCCGCAGGAACTCGATCTCGTATCGTTCCTCGCCCGCCTCGCCGAAATGGGCGGGGAGGAAGGCGGGCTGGGGAACGCGGACATCCGCTCGCTCCTCGAGACCCTGAGCGGGCGGGACTGGTCCTCGTTCTTCCGGGGCCACATCGAGGGAACGCGGGTGATCCCCGCCTCCGCCTTCTCCTCCCTGCGCGTCGCCGCAGAGGAGACACCGTCGCTCCCCACCCGGGGCAGCGGGGAATCCACCTCCGTCCCCGAGTGGATACTCCTGGCCGTCGCCGTGGCCCTGGTCCTGCTCATCCCCTTCCTCATGGAGCCCTACACCATGCGCCCGCGCAAGCCCGGCTTCCTGGAAAAGAAGCTGCGCGAGGAGGATTAGGCGTTTCTCCTGGCCGTCGCCGTGGCCCTGGTCCTGCTCATCCCCTTCCTCATGGAGCCCTACACCATGCGCCCGCGTAAGCCCGGCTTCCTCGAGAAGAAGCTGCGCGAGGAGGATCAGGCGTTTCTCCTGGCCGTCGCCGTGGTCCTGGTCCTGCTCATCCCCTTCCTCATGGAGCCCTACACCATGCGCTCGCGCAAGCCCGGCTTCCTGGAGAAGAAGCTGCGCGAGGAGGATCAGGCGGGGCAGGCCCCGAAGGTTGTGTCCAGGAGGGTGCCGCGAGGGCTTTTCCTACCGGGTGCGGCGGTCCCTGACCGGGGTGGTTCCGTGAACTGAATTCTCTTGACTGTATGGTTACCTTGTGGTATCTTCTTTACGAGGGAATTGCGAGGTGAGCGGGCATAATGTCGACAAAAAGTGTGGCGGCGATAATGGGAGTTTTTTACAAACGTTTACGCGTTAATTGATCCGACCGCCGTGGGCGGTTGGACTTTTCATATCGGGCGCAGAGCGACAAAAAAAGGAGGCCAAGCGGGCGGACTTCACGAAAAGGGCGGAAGAGGGGCGAAAAGAGCTCGGCGTTTTCCTCCAGGGGAATCCAAGGGGAAGTCTTCAGGGCTCACTCGGCGTAGACATCGAGGCAGACCTCTCGGCATGAAAGCACTTTGCCATCGTCCATTCCTCTTTCCTCGCGAAGTCCTTCCACCGGCCGCAGAGGCGCACCCGGCCCGCGCGGCCGGAATAAAGAGGTTGAAGGAGGTTGCGGCGGATGAAAAGAAGCGCTAGGTGGGTAGTCTTTATCTCCATCCTCACCCTCCTCGCCGGGTTCCTTCTGACGGGTTCCGTGCTGGTGCTCGCGGAGGGCGAAGAGGGAACCGCAGGCGGGGATGGGACCGGGGTTTCGGCCACGGAAGCCCCTATCGACACCACGGGCATGTCCAAGACGGGCGTGATAGAGGCGGTGGTGTGGGATGACTTCATAATAGAGGAGGTCTCGGACCCCGCGCAGGAGGGCATCAACGGCGTCACCGTCGAGCTTTACGTCCAGGACAAGAGCGGCGAGTGGAAGCTCTGGGGGAGCAAGGTGACCGGGGGCGGGGTTTCCACTACCCTTAAGGCCATTCCTTACGGCTTTGTGCAATGGAAAGAGCTCCCCGTGACGGTCGACTTAACAACCACTACCAAGTACAAGCTGAAACTGGTCTGCGACGAGGACATCGAGCCCCTGAACGGCGACGAGAGGATCGTGCCCCTCAATGTCAGCAACTGGTGGAACTGCCGCTACCTCGAAGTAAGCGACAAGAACAAGAGGCAAGCCCTGGAGGTCGACGGCGTCTCCCTGCTGACGGAAGACGTCGGCTTCATCGAGGCGGTGGTGTGGGACGACGCCATCCTCGAAGACACCACGGACTCCTGCTCCGAGGGGATCAACGGCATCACCGTGAACCTGTACCGGAAGAACAGGGACGGCGGATGGGACCTCTACGGCAGCAAGGTGACCGGAGCCGGGGGCTATTCCAAGCTCGTGCCCTACGGCTGGGTGGGCTGGAACAACCTGCCGGTGGTGAAGGACATACGCGCGACCACCCAGTATAAGCTGGAGCTGGTGACCAACGACACCTTCCAGGCCCTGAACGGCACCGAGAGGATCGTCAGGTTGAACGTCACCAACAACTACTTCCGCTGGTTCTTCGAGGTGGCCGACGACGCCGACCTGCGCGCCTTCGAGATAAGGAGCATCTCGGCCCTCCCCGTGGAGAACATCGGAAGGATCGAGGCCATGGTCTGGGACGACGCGGTGCTCCCCAAGGAGACGAACTCCCGCATGGAAGGCGTGGACGACATCATCGTCAACCTCTACAAGAAGGACGAGAACGGCGAGTGGCAGTTCTACGACAGCCAGAGCACCCACGCCGGGGGCTTCATCTGGCGCGCCGAGCACGGCTGGGTGGGCTGGGACAGCCTCCCGGTGACGGCCGACCTGCGCGTGAAGACCTACTATAAGCTGGAGATCATAACCGACCAGACTTTCAACCCGGTGGGCAGCACGGAGAGGATCATCTCGCTGGATTCCTCGAACCTCTGGTACCGCTGGTATTTCGAGGTGGCCGACAGCGCCGACCTCCAGGCCTTCCGCATCCAGTCCACCACCGTTCTCATCTCCGGCACGGTGTGGCACGACATGAACGCCAACCTGGCGAGGGACTTCTATGAGCCGACGTGCGAGGGCTGGACGGTGATGCTCACCGACAGGTACGGGAGGAAAGTGGCCACGAAAACGACCAACAAGTGGGGTTACTACCAGTTCCGCGGCCTGAAACCCGGTACCTACAAGGTCTGGGTGAAGGATGCCCGGGGCTGGAACCAGACCTGTCCCTTCTACAAGCTGTGCACCTGGCCGCCGTACGGTTACAACAAGGGGCACTATGTCATCAACGGCCAGGCCGGCAAGTACTACATCAACAAGAACTTCGGGATGCTGGACATGGACGGAACACTCCTTGCTCCCGTTGTTTACAGCCTCTGGTGGGTAGGGCTGTTGGCATACCAACTGATACCCTGAGATCGATACCACCGCGGGGGTGAACCCGAGGGCCCCGGGAAACCGGGGCCCTTTTCCTTTGCTTTCTACCCGCGAGGACGGGTCGGGAACAGGATGAGCATCACCAAGGCGCTTATCCCGAGCGCAGCGCACGGTGGTCTCCACCTGGAGGATACCCCGCCCGCTACCACTTCATCCACGCCCTTCTTGTACATATAATCTTGGTATGAATCCTGACGGTGAGAGGTCAACGCATCGCCACAAGGCGAAAGGCGGGTCTTGCCTCCCCGCCTCCCTCGCTCTCGCCGTCACCCTCACGTTGCTGGTGATGGCCGCGTGGGGTTGCGGGGAGCGCGATGTGCCGCCTCTCCGGGAGGAGGATGCAAATGGCGCTTTCGCGGAACTCGTTCCCGGCCTCTCCGCCGACCAGAGCCGCGCCGTGGCGGACTACGGCTACCCGGACCACTTCTTCATCTCCATGGACCCCGAAACCAGGGACCGCGTGGAGAGATGGATCTATTACGCGCGCGGCAAGGCCCTGGACTTCGACAACGGGCGCCTCTTCGGCGAGGAACCCGTCGAGGACAAGTCGGCGGAATACCCTCCCACCTCCCTGCGCCCCCAGGATTTCGGCCCCCTGCTCACCGCCGAGGAAGCCACGGCCATGCTCGGCGAGCCCCTCTTCACCCACGAGGTGGAGGAGAGCCTGTTGCCGGAGAACGTCTTCGTCGTCTACGAGAAGGCGGTCCTGCTCTACCGGGAAGGCCGGCTCATCGGCGTGGACACCCAGGTGCATCCACCTGACATCCCCGGCGCTTCCGGGACCTAGCGCGCTTTGAGGGGTCACATCTTCTATCCTCGGAGGGGACACCGAGTTAGAATCAGGAGGAGGGGGCAAAGGGGGAAAGATAGAAGACCAGGAGACGAAAAGAGCCTCACCGGCTGATATATCGAAGACCGGGGATGTGACCGCGTTGGTTAAGCGCCCCCGTTTTCTGGGTAAAAGGTTAAGGGGGGAAGCGAGTATGCCGGTCTATCCGGGGCAAAGCCCCGAGACGTGACCATACCGGCAGTTCCGGGGGTTAACGGAAAATGCACCGGCGTAAGTACCGCTATGCGATCGCGGGTTTCGCGCTCGCCGCCGCGTACCTGTGCCTCCTCTTCCTCCTCCACTACCTCATCTCCGAGGGCACGCCCGCGAGCCTGCTGCGCGACTCCCCCGCCGCGGTGATCACCGTGCTGCTCAGCCTTCCCCTCTGCCTCCTCGCCGGCTACCTGCTGGGCTCAGAGAAAGACCGCCGTGAGGCGGCGCGGCTGATGGACGAGCGCGAGAAAGACCGCCTGGAGATGGCCGAGAAGATGTCGCTGCTGCTGCACCGCGCGGAGGAATCCCGCCGCATGGCCGCCATCGCGGCCCGCGAGATAAAGCACCCGCTCACATCGATCATCGGTTACGCCCTCACCCTGGTCCAGTACTGGGATAAACTGGATGGCCGGGAGAGGCGCGATTTCCTCGACTACATAAGGGTTTCCGCCACCCGGCTTGAGGTGATGATAAACGACCTCATGCGCATCCTGGAGCTGGCACGGGAATCCGTGCCCCAGGAGGGGGTAAAGCTCGACTTCTCCGAGGTCCTCTCCGAAGTCGCCTCCCTGCTGCAGGGGGTCCACGAAGAAAGGGGCGTCACCCTTAGCCTGCGCTTCCTGGAGAGACTTCCAGCGCTCAGGGGAGACCCCTCCCGCCTCTTCGACCTTCTTTACAACCTGCTGGACATCGCCCTGCGGTGCTCCCAGGACGGCAAGATGGTCTCCGCCTGGTGCTCGCGCCGCGATAACCGCGTGGCCCTGCACGTCCGTTGCCCGAACCTGTCACTGCCCCCGGAAAAGGCCTCGGCCATCGACCGCTGGCCTCCCGCGGAGTCGGAGGGCGAGATGGCCACCCTGGTCATGGAGTACAGGCTGGCTTCCCGCCTGGCTAGCGAGGCTGGGGGTACTCTGCGCATGGACCTGTCCGGCAAGGCGGGGCTCTCCTTCTACCTGGCCTTGCCCCTCGAGCCCACGGAGTAAGCCGTCGGTAGACCTCCCGGAGCGGCCCTGCGGGCAGCCAAACGGTCACGGTACTAGCCCATCTGCGGGTTTGCGCCATCTCCAACCTGCAGCGACCCTGCGGGCAGCCAAACGGTTCAAAGCGGCTCATTCCATCTTGGATGCATCTTGGAAGAGCTGCCGGACCGCGCCCTCCACCCGCGTCGGACCCACGCGACGGGAAGCGGGGGATGCTCGCCCATCACCCTTCCCCGTACCCGGGAAAACCCGCCTGCCGGGCGTCTCCGCGGATCCTTTATGTCACCTGGGGCCAGTCCGTGCCGTAGTAAGGTCGGGCGTAAGGGGGCGCCTCGCGGTAGAAATAGACGATGGCGGGGATCCGGTTGCCGTCCTCCAGGATGACCTCCATCTCACCCTTCTCGAAACCCGCCTCCCCCTCGATGACGTCGATGATGCGTAACATCTCCTCGTAGCAACCCTCGAGGGCGAGGAGGATGACCCCGCTGATCAGCGGCTCCTCCTCCCCCGGCGCCGGGATCAGCAGGGGGTAGCCGAAGGGCGTTTCGTAGAGGTGTCCCGGCACGCAGGCGGGCACGACGTTCCTCACCGTGTGGCTGATGTGGCGGAACATCTTCTCGCCCGGCTTCAACGTGCCGTAAACGAAGACCGGTATCTCGCTCATTTTCGCATCACGGCAACAGTTTTCCCGGGTTCATAATATCGGCCGGGTCCATGACCTTCTTGACCGCGTGCAGGGCCTCGATGGATATCTCCCCTACCTCCCTGCGCATCCAGGGGGCGTGTTCGTATCCGATACCGTGATGGTGGGTGATGGTCCCGCCGTGCTCCATGATGGCCTCGGAAGCCGCTCTCTTCGCCCGTTCCCACTGGGCCTCCTCCTCCCCCTCCGCGGCCATGGGGGCGAAGAAGGTGTAATAGAGCGAGGCGCCCTCGGGATAGGCGTGCGAGACGTGGCAGGCGACCATGCATTTAGAACCGCCCTCTTCCAGGGCGCGTTTCAGGGCCGCATAGACCTCGCCGTAAAGGTGGAGGAGGTTGTCCCAGGTGGTCGCCGTCTCCAGCGTGTCCACCATGACGCCCCAGTTTATCAGCTGCTCGCGGAAGTAGGCGGTCTCGTGCCTGCTGCGGTACCACTGCCTGCCGGGGCTGGTCCCCAGGTGAAAGCCACCCAGCCTGCGGCAGAGCTGCAGGATGCCCGAGCGCTGGTAGTCCACGTCGTCCTGCTCCCCCTCCAGGCCGATGACCATGAAGGCGCCGTCGTCGAAGGAGTAGCCGCGGCTGGCGAGAAGCCGCAGCGCCGCCTCCTCCGCCCTCCTCTTCCACCTGGGCCCCTTCGTGGACCGGAACGCCTTGGCCAAAGCGGTCTCGGTGCGGTCCGAAAGCCTCACGCAGGTGGGAACGAGCCCCTGTTGCATCATCTCCCGCACGGCGGAGACGCCCGCGGCGAAATCCCGGAAGAGGAGGCCCCTGTAGTCCAACACCCGGGGCACGGGGCGGATCCTCATCAACGCCTCGGTTATCACCCCCATGCATCCCTCGGAGCCCACGCACAGCTGCAGGATGGAGGGTCCGGCGGCGCTGGAGGGCACCTTGCGCGTGTCCACCACCCCCCGCGGGGTGACCATGCGCAGCGCCAGCACCATGTCCTCTATATCGCCGTAGCCGGTGGACTGGCGCCCCGAGGCGCGCGTGGCCAGCCAGCCCCCCAGCGAGGAATGGTCGAAGCTCTCGGGGAAATGGCCCAGGGTGAAGCCGTGGCCGTTGAGCTGCTCCTCCAGCTCCGGCCCCAGGGCGCCCGCCTGGATGAGCGCCGTGTGGGAGGTGGCGTCCACCCTCAGCACGCGATTCATGCGCGCCATGTCCAGGCTGATGAAGCCCTCTTTCTTGCCCATGGGCTCCACTCCGCCCGTCACGCTCGATCCGCCGCCGAAGGGTATCACCGCCAGGTTCCTTTCCTCGGCGAGGCGGAATATTTCCAGTATTTCCCTTTCCTCCCGCGGCCACACGACGACGTCCACGGGCCTCTCGATGCGGCGCTGGCGGAAGCGCAGGAGGTCGCGGTAGCTCTTGCCCATGGAATGGCTGACGCGCTGGAACTTGTCCACGGAGACGTTTTCGGGGCCACACAGATCCCTGAGTGAAGCAAGGACGGCGTCCCCCAACCGCGGCGCCGGGAGTTCGATCTCGTCGAGGCTCGGATCGGTGAAGCGGTCGCGGTCCAGGCTCATGCCCAGGTTCTCCCGCATGAAGGGCATGATGTTCTCCCTGTTCTCCACGTCGAACCTCTGGTCGAGGTCGCCCCACCCCCACCAGCGGCTCTTTCCCTCCGCGTAATCAGACATGCGTTACCTCCCTGCCTATAAGGGGCGGACAATGCCCTTCTCGCGTGCGTGCCTCGTTCAGTCCATGACCGGTCCCCATGACGCTCCGAAGCCGCCGTTCACGGGGGCTTCGCGGCCCCCGCCGCGCTCGCTTAGTTCATGGAGGAGGGCGAGAACTCGCTCGCGTTCCCGGCCCCCTCCGGCAGCGTGACGCGGATCTCGGCCCCGTAATCCGACAGTTCCACGTTCATCGTTCCCGTGAGGGATCCCACCTGCGGGTTCTCCATCCGGTAATCTATCTGCATGCGCCGCACGAGGTGGTCCTCCTCCCCGATCCACATCCGGATCTCGGCGCTGAAGCCCTCCATGCCCCCCTGCATGAGGTCGAGCCACTCCCGCATCCGCTCCCTCTCCTCATCGGAGAGGGACTCCTGGTACTGCTGGAAGGAGAGGCGGAAGAAATCTTCCCCCAGCTTCAGCGAGATGACCGCCACCCCTCCCGCTTCCTCCTCCACCGTGATGTCCTCCGCCGCTTCGGCGATGGACTTCCACTGCTGGGGGTCGACCATGCCCATACCCATGTTCTGCGTGCGGTATTGGGCCACGTCCATCTTTATCCACCCCTGTCCCGGCACGTCCTGGTAATAGTAACCACCGACGATGTAGGCCTCGCTGGTCATCGTCCCCATCTCCACGGTGATGTGCTGGGCGGGGATTTCCCCCGTGTTGTCCACCTCGCCGGCGACCTGCATGCGCAGGGAGCCCCCGCCCGCTTCCGTTCCTCCCATCCCTATCTCCATGGTGCCGCTCATGCGGTATCCCGAAAGGGCGGACATGGCCTCGCTGGATCGCATCAAGAGCGCGAGAGCATCGACCTGGCCTGTTTCCCCCTCCGATCTCCCTCCGCAACCGAGCGCCGCCGCAAGGAGAAAAGCCAGGACCAGCAACAACAACGACCTTTTCATCTTCGCTCCTTTCCTCAGGTAGATGATAACTTCACGGGGTCATGTCAGTCCACCCGGCGAAAAGCCGCGGCGACCCGCTGTGTCGCTGACGGCGGGTAGCATCCCCCATCTCCCCCGCGGGCAAACAGCCGTTAACCGGCGCCGGGCCCCGAGTATAAGCATCCGTTAACCGGCGCCGGGCGCTCGTTATGCGGTGGGCCACAATCCCCCATCTCCCCCGCGGGCAAACAGCCGTTAACCGGCGCCGGGCCCCGAGTATATAATCTTACTCGGAAAGGAAGGGGGCGGGTTTGAGGTACGCGGTCTTCTCCGACATCCACTCCAACCTGGAGGGGCTGCAGGCAGTGCTCCAGGAAGCGGACCGGCTCGGCGTGGACGCCCTTCTGTGCTGCGGCGACATCATCGGGTACAGCGCGGACCCCGTTCCCTGCGTGGAAACGGTACGGGAGCGGGGCGTGCGCTGCATCCGCGGCAACCACGAGCGGGGCCTCGCGGACCTGGAGTCAGGCCTCCCCCCCAACATGAACCCCCTGGCCCTGGAAGCGCTTCGATTCACCTACGAAGCCCTGCCGGAGAGTCACCGGGAATGGCTGGTGTCCCTCCCCGACACGCTGCAGGTGAACGGCTCCTTCCTCCTCTTCCACGGGTCGCCTTCCCATCCCGACGAGTACATCTTCGACTCCTTCGAGGCCGCCTACGCCTTCAAGTCGCTGATCATGGAGTATCCGGCCCCCGGCAATCTCCTCTGCTGCATCGGGCATACCCACATCTGCGCGGCCTATGCCTTCGACCCCGAGAGCAGGCGGGTGGAGGAGAGCGCGGTGCGCGACGGTGACCGCTTCTCCATCAAGCCGGGTGCGCATTACATGTTCAACGTGGGAAGCTGCGGGCAGTACCGGGGCGGAACGCCCGCGGCCACCTTCGCCCTCCTGGACCTCGACGAGATGTTCATCGAGTTCCGCTTTCTCGACTACGATTTCACGGCCACGCAGGAGAAGATCATCGCGGCGGGACTGCCCTATCCACTGGCCCGCAGGCTGGGTGTCGGGCAGTAGGCGAAGATGTTAGAATATAGGGGTTATGAAAGACCGCGAATCTTTACATAAATTGGCAGCCAAGGGCGACCTGCGGGGGCTGGTGGAGGCCATGGGCCACCCGCAACCCTACATGCGGCTGACCGCTTCCGACCTCCTGGCCGCGCAGGGCGAAAAGTCCTTCCCCTTCCTCGTGGAGGCCCTCACGCACGATAACCCGGACGTGCGCAAGGGGGCCGCCCGCTCCCTGGGCCTCATCGGCGACCGGCGCGCCGTCCGCCATCTCCTGGACCGCCTGGAAAAGGAAACCCCGGGCGTGGGCCAGTTCATCGTGGACGCGCTGGCGGACATCGGGGACGTCCACGTGGTTCCGGATCTCTGCAGGACCACGCGCAGCCACAGCCTTTCCCTCCGCTACAGCGCGGTAAGGGCGCTGGGTAAGCTGGGGGACCGGCGCGCCATCCCCTATCTCATCGAGGCCCTGGGGGATTCGGCGAGCATCGTGAGGCTGCGTGCGGTGGAATCACTCGGCGGCATGGGCGAGCCGACCCTTTGGGTCCCCGTGAGCGAGATGCTCGCCGACGAGTCGGCGGGAGTCAGGGCGGTCGCCGCCCGCGCCCTCGGAGAGATGCACGCCCTGCGCGCCATCGACTGCCTCCTTCCCCTGCTGCAAAGCGACGTGGAAAGCGACGTCCTGGAGGCCGTAAAAGCCCTGGGGAGGATCGGCAGCAAGAGGGCCGTGGAGCCGCTGCTCGCCACCCGCGAAAGGGAGGGGCGGGAGAGGGTGCTGATGGCAATCGAGGCGGCACTCGAGGCCATCGGCGAGGCGAGCCAGGAATAATCCCCTGTCGGCGCGCCCTTGCGCGGGGCGGCAAGAGCGTGACCGCGGCGGGAAGGGGTCTTGCGGCGTCGACGGGTCGGTCCCCACCTCGCATCCCGCCACCTGTCCCATAACGCTCTCCCTGCGGGGCGCGACGGCGGTGGCGAGCAACGTAGTGATGAAGCGGAATTTCCCGCCCACCGGGAAGGGGTCTTGCGGCGTCGACGGGTCGGTCCCCACCTCGCATCCCGCCACCTGTCCCATAACGCTCTCCCTGCGGGGCGCGACGGCGGTGGCGAGCAACGTAGTGATGAAGCGGAATTTCCCGCCCACCGGTTTATTTTTCTGCTGTAAAGGGAAAATTTCTCCTGAAGAGAATAATTGTATGTAAAATGCCGTTGTCAGAAGGAGGTGAAACATGAACAAGGCGGAGCTCATCGATGCCGTGGCCAAGGACACCAAGATGAGCAAGAAGGACTCCGCGGTGGCCGTGGACAGCATGATCAAGATGATCACCGGCGCCCTGAAGAAGGGCGACAAGGTGACCTTGGTCGGCTTCGGCACCTGGGAAGTGAAGAAGCGCGCGGCGCGCAAGGGAGTCAATCCCAGGACGGGAGAGGCCATCAAGATCAAGGCCACCAAGGTGGTGTCCTTCAAGCCCGGCGCGGCTTTGAAGAAGGCGGTTTCCGGCAAGAAGTAGGAAAGCAGCATATCCGAGGCAGGAACGTGCTTTTGTCTTTACCGCCCCTTCGGGGGCGGTAGTTCTTTCCGCGCTTCCGCGTCGCGCCGCCCGCGACCGCGCCCACCTGCCTCCCCATGGGAACCTCGGCCGTCGCTGCGTTATTCCGTCTTGCCTTTTGGGGCGGCGGCTCTCATAATATATCGCGTGCGCCCGTAGCTCAATTTGGCAGAGCAGGGGACTCTTAATCCCAAGGCTGAAGGTTCGAGTCCTTCCGGGCGCACCACCCTTTCAATGGGCGTTTTTCAGCAGGGCGAGCATGCCTGCCGCCTGTGGCGGTTGCGCATCCCTTCTTCTACGCGCCGCCCTTGTAGTGGTCCTTGAACTCCTCGCGCGCCAGCCTCTTGGCGATCTTCCCCACGGAGGTCTTGGGGATCTCGTCCACGAACAGGACATCGTCCGGAAGCTGCCACTTGGCGAACTTGGGGGCTATGAATCCCAGGATGTCCTCCTTGGAGACCTTTCCCTTGTACTCCTCCCGGAGGACCACCAGGGCCAGGGGCCTCTCCTCCCACTCCGGGTGGGGAATGCCTATGACCCCCGCCTCCAGCACGGCCGGGTGGGCCACGATGGCGTTCTCCAGGTCAACGGTGGATATCCATTCGCCCCCGCTCTTCACGAGGTCCTTGAAGCGGTCCACTATCTTTATGTAGCAATCAGGGTCGATGGTGGCCGCGTCGCCGCTCTTCCAGTACCCGTCCTCGGTGAAGGACTCGGCGCTGCGCGGGTCATTATAGTACGAAGCGGTCACCCAGGGGCCCCTGATGAGCAGCTCGCCGACGGATTGCCCGTCGCAGGGCAGCTCCTTCCCCTCCTCGTCCACGAGCTTCACGTCGATGCCCACCACGGGGATGCCCTGCCTCCTCTTCATGTCCCACTTCTCTTCCTCGGAAAGGCCTTCCAGGGTGGGCTTGAGGAAGTTTATGGAAACCAGGGGGGTGGTCTCCGTGGCGCCGTAGGCGTGGATGACGTCCGCCTTCCCCAGCTCCCAGTACTCCTTCATCATGGCCAGGGGCGGCTCGCTGGCCCCGGAGACCATGCGGCATCCCTTGAGATCCGGCTTGGGGTCCATGGTGCGGATGTACTCCAGCATGGGCATGAAGATGGCCGGCGCCCCACAGGTCACCGTGACCCCCTCGGACAGGAGCATGTCGACCAGCACGTTGGCCATCTCCAGGGTATACATCCCGGGGAAGACCAGCTTCGCCCCCACCAGGGGCCCGGTGATGAAGGCTCCCCAGCCCAACACGTGGAACATGGGGGTTATCTGCATCATAACGTCGTTCCGGCTCAGGTTCAGGTTGATGGCCACGGCCAGCGTGTGGAGGTAGAGGGCGCGGTGGGACAGGTAGACGCCCTTGGGCTTGCCGGTGGTCCCGGTGGTATAGCAAGCGGAGCAGGCAGCCTTCTCGTCCACCATGGGCCAGTCCATCTCCGCGTCCGCTCCCTGCAGCAGCTCCTCGTACGCGTACAGCGGGCTGAGCTGCGTCTGGAAGGAATCCCTGGGGCGGTCGGTGATGAGCATGTAGCCCTCCACCGTCTTGAGCTCCGGCGCGATGGGCTCGATGAGCGGCACGAGAAGGTCGGAGGTACATACGAGCTTGGCCTCGCTGTGATTGATGACGTAGGCCCGGTCCTCCATGGACACGCGTGGGTTTATCTGCAGGAGCACCGCTCCCAGGCCGGAGATGGCATAGAACAGCTCCGCAAAGCGGTAGGTGTTGAACTCCAGGACCCCCACCCTGTCGCCGGGGCCTATGCCCAGGCCTTGCAACGCCTTGGCAAGGCGGCACACCCGCCGGTAGCATTCCCGGTAGTCGTAGCGGAAGACGCTTCCGTCCAGGTTGCGCGAGGCCACCTCCACCTCGCCGTAGGACCTCGCCGCGTGCCTCAGGATGGTGGGCACGTTGAGCTGGTAATCGTTGTTGGAAGTGGAAGGAAATCCCTGTACGATCCGGTATCCCATGCGCGCACCTCCTTTTTCCTGTGGCCGCATCATGCCGGCCCGCCGACAGCCGGTACCCCCGCCGGAAAGGGTCAAGACCTTTCGCGAGCGCGCCCATGAAACGGGCGTCGCAGGGCGTCGCAGGCTCCCTTCCCGCAAAAGCTCTTTATGAAAAGATTTTATCATAAGGCGTAACGCGTCACCCCCGGCGTCGCGCCCACGTGGCCGAGGGGCGCGGCCACAAGGGCTATGCTCCCGCCGTCACGCCCCTCCCTGCCCCTGCCGTTCACCCCTGCGTTCCGCCTTGCCCTTGAGGATGGCCAGGCCCATGTCCACCATGCGCGCGAAGGGCTCTTCCCGGTCCTCCCGCAACACCACGGAGATCGCCTCGCCCGGACAGCTTCCCGCGCAGAGTCCGCACCCGAGGCACCTCTCCCGGTCGACCACCGCCACCTCCTTTACCCGCACCGCCCCCACCGGGCAACGCTCCACGCACGACCCGCAGCCGGTGCATTCCTCCACGTCGACCACCGCCTCGAAGAGGGCGTTAAGGAAGAGGCGCTTGTCCATGCCCCTCCTGGTGATGCCCTTCATGGAGGCGCAGCAGCAGGGGCAGCAGTTGCAGATGTTGGAAAGGTGCCTGGTGTTGGCGCCCGCATGGACCAGCCCGGCCTCGTCCGCCCGCCTCAGGATATCTATGGCCTCCGCGGCGTCTATCTCCCGCCCGATGCCGTTCTCGATGTAGTACTCCGCGGCCGTCCCGAAGCTGAGGCAGGTCTCCATGGGAAAACCGCAGCCCTTCCCGGTAAGCGCCGCCTCCTTGCGGCAGATGCATTCCGCCACCGAGATAGCCCGCGCGGACCGCACCTGGTCCAGCAGGTCCAGGAACGGGTACACCGTGAGGTCGGCCACCACCCTTTCCCCGAGGGGGAGCACCTTGAAGCCGGGGACGCCGCTGGCGCCCATCTCCTCCATGTAGGCCGACTCGTAATACTCGCGGTAGAGTGCGGCCAGCTCCCCGTCCATCTTTCCCACCGAGTACTCGTAGAGGCCGATCATGAAGGGGGCGGTGTTGTAATAGGCACGGCCTTCCCTGCGCGAGCGGAACAGCAGCCCCTTGCGCGACATCTCCTCCAGCCTCTTATCCAGGTACGCGGCGTCGAGCCCGGCGCGCGCGGCGATGGCCTCCGCATCCTCCGGAAAGGGCGTGAGCAACGTGGCCAGCTCCGCCTCCTCCTCCGTGAAAAGCGCTTTCAGGATGCGTATCTCCACCCCGGAGGGGGTGGAAGGAAATCCCAGGGGCATGCGGTCCAGGAACTCGCGCAATCTCCGGTAAGCGTCGTCTTTCGCCACGTCGGCTCCTTTCCCCGTGAAAGACCTCAGAAGAGCTGGACCACCAGGGCGTACGGTTGTGGGGCCATGGGGACGTTCGCGGCGGCTATCTCCAGCGTGTAGGTTCCCGGTTTCCCGGACACGTCCAGGACCACCCTCTCCACGTTGTTCAGGGGATCGCGGGAGGTCCTTCCGTTCGGGTAAGAGAACCCTCCCTCGGGATCGATGACCCTGAGGTCGAGGTCGTTCACCAGGTGAAGCCTGGCCTGGGGAAGGGAGGGGTAATCCGACCAGGCCAGGGTCACCCTGAGTTGGCTTCCAGTTTTTACCTCAACGCGGAAAACGCGCGACTCTCCGCTGCGCATCCCCTCGCCGTCGTCGATGACCCTTAACCAGGTTTCCCGGTCCGTGGGCGCAGTGAAGTCGCACTTCCCCCATCCCTCCACCGGGTTGGGCGCGCGCGGCACCTCCAAGCCCGCCTCGCCGTACTGGCCGGGATACAGGTCCAGCGCACCGTTCACCAGGAAGGCCTTCACGAGGGCGGCGGACGGGGGCACGCCCCTCGCCGCCGTGAGCTCGGACCTCAAGGAGGCCACCCTTCCCGCCACCAGCGCGGCAGCCACGCCGGTGCCGTAGACCACGCACGTGCGGTCGCCGACGGGAAACGCAGCGGGACGACCCGCGGTTCCCGCCGCGGCGAAGGTGACCACTCCCGTCGCGGCGGCGACCAGGTCCGGCTTTATCCTGCCGTCCGTGGTGGGACCCCGCGAACTGAAAGCGGCCATCCCCGGGGTCGATCCTTCCGCCCTGTCTTCCTTCAGGGGAGAGGCGGGGAAGCGCCCCGCAAAGGCGCCTTCCAACTCGCCGTAGGTGGGGACGCGGTAGCTCCCGGCGCGGCCCGCACCCTCGCAGCCCCCCACCGCAAGCACGTTCTTGGCCGCCGCTCCCCCCAGCAGGCTCCCCCTGTCCACCACCCCGTCCCCGTCAGCATCGGTGCCCTCGTTCCCCGCCGGCTCCACTATAGTCATGTCCGCATGGTCCCAGGCAAATGCATCCCTCTGAAAGCCGTAGATCCCGTAGGCACAAAGGGATTCCCTGCCCTCAGGCACGCTGCCGTCGAGGAGCGACCTCGCCCCCTCCAGGTATGCCCTCTCCAGCAGCGCGGTCATGGAGGCCGGCTGCGGCAGGGGGCCGATCCCGTATCCGGTGGCATAGACGGCGAGCTCGACGGGGTTCGGGCGCGCCGTGTCGCCTTCCGAGGACAGCGAGTCGCCCGCGAGCAGAACTCCCGCCAACGCCGTTCCGTGCCCGCTCACGTCCTCTCCCTCGTCTCCCCGGAAGGAGTAGACGCCGGTCACCCTGCTCCTGAGCGTCTGCGGCAGGCCGTCCGCGCCCGCGCTCGCCAGGCCGCTATCGGCGAGGGCGACCTTCTCCGGCCGAGTGGAGACGGCAGCGGCGTGATCGGGATGGAGATCGCCCGCCGACGCGCCCCGCGGCGAGGCGACCGCGTTCCCGGCCAGGGTACCGCCGGTGTACAACTCCAGCCACTCCACGGCGCGCAGGGCGGCCACCTCGTCAAGCATGTGCGGCGCCACGCGCATGACCAGGATGCCGCACCACGCGTCCTTCTCCCCCTCCAGGACCTCCACGCCCATGTCGCGCAGCGCCCGCGCCGTCTCCTCCAGCAACGAACCGTCGTAGAGAAGGGCCGCCACCGTCGCCTCGCGTCCCTGCGAGAGCTGCAATTGCAGGGACGGGGACACCTTGAAATAGGGCTGGTATATTCCCGTCCAGGAAACGAATGGCAGGCCCTCCACCCCTGCGCGTTGCCGGTTGTCCACGGCCACCAGCAAGGCGTTGTAGGGGATGTAGCCGCAGACCTTCCCCCCCGCTTCCCGCACCGCCTCCAGCCACGATCCCTCGATGCTCCCCGCGCACTGCACGAGATAGAGACCGGACGACCGGTACCCGTCGACCCGGAAAGCGGGGGGGATGCGGCCCGCGTCATGGTCCCAGGGATAGATGGCGCCGTTCGTCAGGAGGACGGGGAAACCGGGCGACGGACCGGGCTCCTGCGCGCGTGCGGCGTCCCCCGAGCCGACCGCGCCGCACGCCGTGAGCAGGACCACCGCGAGGATCACGGCTTTCGCCCGGCGGCAAAGCCTCCCGTTACGCGAGCACATCATATCCACGTCCAAAAGCGATCTGCCGGTAAGGCTCCCAGGGAAGCCTCGTGGCACTGAGCCAGTGGGCCGGTCGAGTTCGCCCTCCGCCTCCCGCCGTCAGCCCTCCCCAGCTTGCCCTTTGGCCCGCCGGGTCGGCGCGACACCAATCCGCTTCCGCGTATCCACCTAGGGGATGCGCTTCCAGGAGCGCACTTCCTCCATCATCGCCTCCAGGTTCTTCAGCGGCGCTTCCGGGGGCACATCGCATCCGGTGGAGAAGACGTAGTTCCTTATCGCCTTGGTGTTCCTGAGCAGCCGCCGCGTCTCCCAGCGCACGTCCTCGGCGGTCCCGCGGTGAACAACCCTCTTGGGGTCCAGGTTGCCCAGCACGACGACGCTCCTGGGAAGGCGTTCCGCCGCCTGGGCGATGTCCATGCGCGCATCCAGGAGCACGCCGTCTCCGCCGCAGCTGCCAATCTCATCCAGGAGGTGCGTCACGTCGCCGCATATGTGCAGCATCCCGCACGCTCCCCCCGACCTTATGATGCCGAAAAGGGCGCTGAGATAAGGGCGGTAAACGGTGCGGAAAACCCTGGTATCGAGGGCTTCCGCCACCGGGTCCACCACCATGACCACGTGCGCCCGCGAGGCAAGGGCGGCGGCGTACTCCCCCACCACGGAGGTTGCGAAGGCAAGGGCGTCCTTCATGTCGCTTCCCTTTCCCATCTCCGCGAGCATATCCGTCGTCCCCGCGAGCTGGGAGAGAAGGGTCAGCGGGCCGGTGACGAAAGCCCCGCACAGGCCCGTCCCGTCAGCCCGCAGCTCCTCCGCCACCCTGAGAAAGAGCGGCATGCGCGCCGTCCTCTCCGGGTCCGGCGGGTCCAGCTCCATGAACCTTTCAAGGCGCGGCAGTTCCTGCTGCGCGAGGTTGGGCGGCCTTCTCTCGAAGAACTCCACATCCAGGCCGAGCGCCTCCGCCTCCACGGTCGGGTCCAGGAGCGTGAAGGTTATGTCGGGCCGCAGGCGTTCCCGCAGGGCGCGCAATGCCTCCAGCTGCACCTCGGCATCGTTTACCGCGCCGCGTACCGACTTTCCCGCCAGCCTCACCCCGGGGTATCCCACCAGGGGAGCCGCAAGCCTGCCGCTCTGGCTCACCACCCAGTCATAGAAGTTCATGCCGCCTTCCCTTCCCTGAGCACCGCCGCCCGCCCGAACGACGCCTTTTCTCCTTCAAGACCGCCTCCCGATATCCCGCGCAATCCCGGGATGCCGCCTTCCTTTCCCCGGGCACCGCCGCCCGCCTGGAAACATAATACCCCAATGCTTCCATGCCGACCAAGGAAAGGCGGAAACGCGAGGGGCGGCCGCCGGGGTGCCCCGGCCCGACCTACGCGCCTTCCTTCCCCCGCGGTGCGCATATATAATGTGACGCATGAAAGTCGTCCATTACAGCGAGGTTCCCGCCGAGGATCCCGGCGGCGAGAGCGCGGGCGTCACCATAAGGTGGCTCATATCGCGGGAGGACGGCGCTCCCCATTACTACATGCGGGTCTTCGAGGTCTCCCCCGCGGGCTACTCCCCTCTGCACCGCCATCCCTGGGAACACGAGATCTACATCCTCTCGGGCGAGGGCGAGCTGGTATCGGAAGGGGGTTCCGTGCGGGTGGAGCCGGGGACGGCGATCTTCGTCGAGAGCGAAGAGCTGCACCAGTTGAGGAACGTGGGGGAGCGAATCCTGCGCTTCATCTGCACCATACCGTCATCGGGGTCATGACGCCCCGGGTCAACACGCGGGGCCAGGCGCGGGGTGTTGCCTGAGGCAATGGATGGGGTGCGACCTCGGGTGTCGCCCGGGCGACTCTCACGCCCGTTCCCTGGGGAGCAGGTCCTCGCCGTCTATGAGGTGGATGACCTCCAGGCAGTTCTTCACCACTTCCTGGTATTTCTGGTGTTCCCTCCTCAGGTAGCCGACGGGGCAGCGCACCGCCCGTATGTTCCTCACCACGATGTCCCTGCGATCGTGGATGTGTCCCGATATGGAAACGGTCACCTTGTCGTGGGAGGACAGCACGCCGCCGGTCTCCCGCGATCCCGGGAAGGGGATGCCCTCCACGGAGAGCTCGTCGAAGGGCGGGTAATGCGTGATCACCACCACCTCCCGCACCGCGGCTTCGCGGCTGAGGCCCTCTATATCCTGGTCAAGGCGGTAGTTGAACTCGCGCGCCACCTCGAAATCCACCCTCTTGACGGGAGCCCCTCCCTCCGCCACCATGGTCGAGATGTCCGTCCAGCAGGCCCAGCGCATGTCATTCCAGATGCTGTCGAGCAGGTAATGGTAATCTCTGGGAAAGGCGACCGCCGCGGTCCCCGTGCCGTGGGTGTGATCGTACCATCCTATGCTGCCCGCGAAACCGACTCCCCTGTACACCTGGGGCTCCATCCAGAGGGGGACGAAGTCGTTGCGGCGACAGACCTCGGGCAGGTAGAAGTAGTATTTCTCGTAGGAGTCGTGCCCCAGGTTCTGCATCTCCTCTGAAAGGACCCAGATATCCTGGTTGCCGGGGACGAAGAGCTTCGGGCAGCGCAGCGAAGCGAAGCAATCGAGGGCGTACTCCAGGTCTCCCAGTTCGGGACTCACGTCCCCCGCGATGACGAAGACGTCGGGGTCCACGATCTTGAGTACTTCGGCGAGGTAGGGAACGAGCTCCCAGTTCCGCTGCGAGATATCCACGTGGAGATCGCTGGTGTACGCTATCCTCAAGCTCGGCCTCCCCCTCCGGTCCGCAAGGGTGTATCTCTATTCTAAGGGATAACCGCGTGATAAATCTTCCGCAAAGGCGAGCCGCCCCTCCGCGTGATATAAAACAGCTGGCCACGCCGGAAACACGGCGTTTCCCTGCTCCGGCGCCGCCGTCGCCCGCTCAGGCCCTCAGGGCACCGCCGTCATAGAGGGGAAGCGCGTTCTCCCCATCGGGCTGAGGGATATGCACCGTAAAGACGGAACCCTTGCCGCGTTCGCTCCTCACCTCGATGCGCCCGTCGTGCGCTTCCACCAGTTTGTTTACGATGTAGAGTCCCAGCCCCATCCCCTTTATGGTGCCCCCTTCCTTTCCTTCCCCCTTGCGGAAAGGCTGAAATATGAGGTTCACGTTCTCCTCGCTGATGCCCTGTCCCTCGTCCCTCACCCCCAGGACGACCTCCCTCCCTTCCCTGTGGGCGAAGACCTCGATCCTGGAACCGGGAGGCGAATACTTGGCCGCGTTGTCCATGAGATTGAAGAGGACGATCTCCAGCTTGTCGCGGTCGGCAATCACGCTGGCGGCATCCTCCGCTATGTCCACCTCCACGACGTTATCTGAGGACCTGGCGCGAAGTTCCTCCACCAGGCTCCCCACCATGGTCACGAGGTCCACTTCCTCCAGGTCCACCGCCAGCTTGCCCGACTCCAGCCGCGAGACTTCCATCATGTTGATGACGCTGCGCCGCAGGCGGTCCGCGGCCTTGCGCAGCTTCTCTATGATCTCCCGGCTCTCCCTGCCGTCCAGCGTCTGCCCGTATTCGCGGAGCACCTCCGAAAAGCCCATGATGAGGGTGAGGGGGTGGCGCAATTCGTGTGAGGCCATGCTGATAAGATCCGTCTTGGTCTTGAGGTTCTCTTCCTGGCGGCGGCACATGTCCTCCAGAAGACCGATGCGGGCCTGCAGGGCCTCCACGCGCAGGGGAACGGAAACCGCCATGCCGAGCAGGCCCGCCGCCCTCTCTATCAACTCCGTCTCCCGCTCCGCGAAGGCCCCTCCCCTGACGCTTCCTACCAGCAGGATACCCTTGATGCCCTCTCCGAGAAGGGGCACCGCGACGTAGGACCTTATCCCCCGCAGTGCCAGCCTGTCCTCTCCCGGCCCCCACAGGAAGGTGTTCAGGTTGTTCCTCACCAGTTTCCCGCTACGGGCCAGGGAAAGGGCGAGCGCTCCCTGGGGGTCGACGATGGCGGCGAACTCCTCCTCGTCCAGGGCTTCTCCCTTCATCCATCCCACGTGCCTTGCTCCCGTCTTTCCCTGCAAAGATGCCAGGAACAGGTCAACGGAGGCGACGCTCTCGAGCTCCCTGTAGAGACCCCCGCACGCTTCCTCGAGGGAAACGGCCGCGGAAAGACGCCTGGAGATGCGCAACAGTATCTTGCTCACCTGGAGATGGTCGCCGCTGCGCGCCCTTTCCTGCATGGACTCGAGCACGGAAACAGCCTGTCCCGCAAGGAAACAGGCCAGCCTCAGGTGGAATTCCCGGAAGGCCTCCCGGCCGTCGTTGCGCTCCAAGAGGATGGCGCCCAGAATGCCCTTTCTCCCCGCCAGGGGTACCGCTATGCGCCATCCCGAATCCCCTTCACCGCTCTCCCCAGCGGGGACGCCGTTACGCAGCGAACAATTCCCCTGTAGCGCCTCCACCATCTCCGGCCTCGTGAGGAGGGTCATGTCAAGGCTTTCCTCCCCCGTGCCGCAGTCCATCACGCCCTCGAATCTCTGCGCCTCACCGTCTATCACCGCGACCACCGCGCGGTCGCAGCCGAAGAGCTCCCTCCCTCCGCGTGCCAGTATACGCAGGGCCCTCCCCTGATCGTCGCACGCGGCCAGCTCTCCTTCCAGCTCCGCCAGCATCTCGAGCGAACGGCGGTACTCCTCCGCGCGCAGCCTCTCATCCACGCCTCCCGCAAGGTGCAGCATCAACCCCGCCAGGGAGGGAAGGGAGTCCAGCTCCGACTTGGTGAACCTGCTGTCGCCGGGCAGGTAAAAGCCGCAGAGAAGGAACCTCGTACCTGCGCGTGCCGGGACCAGGAGCAGGGTCAGGCCGCCGGCCGTCGCCAGCTCCGAGGCGGGCATCTCCTCCATGGCGGGGCTTTCGGGTTTCACCACCGACATGCGCTGCAGGCCTATGGCAGCTTTTTCCAGCCCGCCCGTAGTGCGAAACAGCTTCTCGCCGCCGTATACGGCGTCGGCATACCAGAGAAACGACCTCTCCTCCGTCCCCCGCCCGCCCATGTAAGCGAAACCCATGCGCGCGGACAGTTCCACGCATACCTTGCGCAGCCCCGACGAGAGGAACCCCTCGCTGTCCGCAGCTTCCTCGGCGATACGGGTCAGGTCCTCTATCATGGCGGGCAGATCCCACGCGGATGACCTCCGCGCCTCCCGCTGGGTGGAGACTCCCTCCTCCGCGAAGAGCTCGCCCAGACGGTGCGTGACCTGGACAAGCAGCTCCATGTCCTGCGGTCCCATGGCCGTGTACGTGCGCCCGAAGAGGGTGAGGATGCCCACCAGCTGATCCTCGCGAAAGATCGGGGTGAGCAGGAAAGACTTCACCTGGTTGGCGTGGAAATACGGCTTGACGGCGGGGAAAAACTCGCTGATGCGGTTCGCGTCCAGGCTCAGCTCCCTGTCCCCCGAACGGCGCAGCGACTGCAGGAGCTCGGGCAGGTTCTCCTCGAAGAGATGCTCGATCAGGTCAGGCATGCCGCCCCATCCACGGGAGGCGATGAGCACGGCCATCTTCTCCTCCTCCGGACCGCGCAGGCGGTGGACGGTCCCCCCGTCCACGTTGAAAAGCTTGATGAGGAGATCGAGGCTGAGGGAGGCGGCCCGCACGCAGTCCGTCCTCCCTATCACGTAATCGGAAAGTATCCCCAGCTCAACTTCCGGGCCTTCCTTGGCCCCGGCGATCTCCCCCAGCCGGTCCTCCAGGGCGAAGAGCTCCACCATGCGTTCCAGCACGACGCTGACCGCCGCCGCCTTGAAAGACTGGGGGTCGGGGAGGGGGGCATGGGGGGCGAGGGCGACCAGGAGCACCGCCGTAAGGTAAGCGTGGCTGCGGATGGGGAAGAGGAGAACGTGCTCGACCGGCGTGACGGTGATCTCCTCCAGGCCGAGCTCGGCGAGCCCCTTCCTGTCCACGGCGATGAAGCGCCGCGCGGCCTGGCGCGAGACCCATTCCACGGGCAGCAGCCTCCCCCTGATCGCCTCCCTGGCACCCGCGTCCAGGTTCCAGGCCAGCCTGGGCTCCAGGAAGGAGGAGGCCTGTTTGCGCGAGAAAAGCACCGCGCGCTCTCCCCCCACCGCTTCCGCGATGGCTCCCAGCACTTCCTCCAGGGAGAAACCCGAAGAGTAGCGCCTAAGCACCTCGCGGTACAGGTCCACCGCATCCCGCAGCTCCATCTCACATCTCCCCTCACATACCGGCAACCCGCGTGCTGCGGCGTTTTCCCGGGAGGACCTCCTTGCGCGCGCAGGGTCGCCCTAACGCCTCACCCGACCTGGTCATCGTTATTCATCATTATCATATAATTATTTTGCCCGCGTTCGTTTAATCCTTCCCCGGGTCAGCGCGGCGCGGCACCCCCTTGTCCCCGCAAGGCAACGACCCCTCGCGTCAGCCCGACATGCCATGGTGCGGAATCGGAGCCGGGCATGCCCGTGCAGTGCGGAACGCCTCCGTGATCTCCACCCCCTGGAGAATGGAAACGGTAGGGGCTTCCCCGCCTGAAACCCTCATTCGCCGGCGCTTCTCAGGAGCCTTTCCAGCTCCTGCGCGCCCCGGATCTCCTCGAGGAGAAGCGCGGCCATCTCCCTCACCTCGGGATCCTCGTCCTCCCGCACGGATGCGAGAGGCTCCACCGCCGCTTCCCCGATCCCGGCGATCCTGTTCCAGCGACGCGTGGCGATGAAATAGCGCGCCCTCTCCGCATCGTCCGCGGGCTCCCACGCGAGCCTGTCCAGCGCCTCGGCCGCCTTCGCCCGCACGTCCGCGTCCCCGTCACGCAGCCTCATTACCAGCTCCGCCACCGCCCGCCTGTCGCCCAGCTTTCCAAGGGCCCAGGCGGCCCTCCACCTCACCTCCCTGTCCTCGTCCGCCAGCGCGGAGATGAGGGGTGGCACCGCCTCCGTATCGCCCAGCAGGCCCAGCGCGGAAGCAGCCCTCCTCCTCTTGTCCGCTCCCGCATCCTTCAGGGCGCGCGTGAGCGGCTTCAGGGCCGGTTTGCCCATGCGCGTGACGTCGTCCCACTTTCCCTGGGCCAGCAGGCTCTCCGCCTTCGCCTCTTCGTCCCCTGTCTCCCAGCCCATCTTCTTGAGTATGTCCCGTGCGAGGACGCGCACGGCCTCATCGCGGTGTTGAAGCGCCGCGCGCAAGGGCTGCACCGCAGCCTCGCCTATTTCGCGCAGTATCCAGGCCACCTTGCGGCGCACGCCGCTGTCGCGATCGGCTAGCGCGCCTACCAGCGCGGGCACCGCTCCCCCTCCGAGTTCCAGCACCTCCCGCCAGCGTCTCTGCGCGATCAAGCGCTCGGCCGCCTCCGCACCTTCCGCGACGGGGACGGGGGCTACTTCCTCCACCGCCGCCTCCGGGACGGGCGCTTCCGCTTCCGCGACGGGGACGGGGGCTTCCTCCGCTTCCACCGCGGCAACGGGAGCTCCTTCCTCCACCGCGGCAACTTCCCGTTCCTCCACCGCTTCCTCCGCCAAGGGGACAGCGGCGGCCTCCACGGCCTCCGGCACTTCCGCGACGGGGACGGGGGCTTCCTCCGCTTCCACCGCGGCAACGGGAGCTCCTTCCTCCACCGCGGCAACTTCCCGTTCCTCCACCGCTTCCTCCGCCAAGGGGACAGCGGCGGCCTCCACGGCCTCCGGCAAGGGGGCCTCCTCCACGACCAGCGGCTCCACGGGAACGGGACGCCATCCTATCTCCTCGAGCGCCCTCGCGGCGGCGTCACGCACTCCCTCGTCCTCATCTTCCCTCGCCTTCAGCAATCCATCCACCGCCTTCTCGTCGCCCAGCCGGCCCAGGGCCCAGACAGCCTTCTCCCTCACCCTGCCGTCACCGTCCAGCAGCGCATCCAAGAGGGGATCGAGCGCCCTGGCGTCGGCGATCTCCCCCAGGGCCCAGGCGGCCTTGAGGCGCGTCTCGCCGTCTCCCGTGCGCAGCGCATCGATGAGGGATTCCACCGCCACGTCTCCCATGCCGGCCAGCCTGTCCCACTCCCGGTCGGCGATGAGCCTCCTGATCTCCTCCTCCTCCACAGGTTTCCAGCCCAGCTTCTCCAGAACCAGGAAGGCGACCCTGCGCACGTCCTCGTCGGGGTCCTTCAGGGCCGCCGTCAAGGAATCCACCGCCCTTCCGTCTCCGATCTCCCCGAGGGCCCAGGCCGTTTTACGCCTCACCTCCGCGTCCTCGTCCGAGAGCGCCTCCGTGAGCGGGAGCACGGCCCTCGCGTCACCGATGACCCCCAGGGCCCAGGCGGCTCCGCGCCGCACCGAGACGTCCGTGTCCCCAAGGCGCTCAATCAAGGGTTCCGTGGCCCTCTCGTTCCTGATGACGCCCAGGGCCCAAGCCGCACCCCTGCGCACCTCCGCGTCCCCATCTCCGAGGGCTGCGAGCAGGGGCTCCAGGGCACCCTCGCCCATGGTGGCGACTTCCTCCCAGTTCCCCTCCTTGATGAGTTCCCTCGCCCTTTCCTCTACCGCCTTCTCCGGCACGGGCAGCTCCTCCGCGGATACCGCGAGCTCCGAGGGCTTCCACCCCAGCCTCGTTAGGACGGAAGCCGCCAGCGCGCGGGCGTTCTCGTCCCCCTTCTGCAGCGTGTCCTGGAGCGCCTCCACCACCGGCTCGCCCATCTTCTCCAGGGCGTTCGCCGCCCTTCCCCTGACCTTTTCGTCCGGGTCGCTCAGGGCTTTTACCAGCGGCGGTATGGCCCTCAGGTCGCCTATGTCACCCAGGACCCTCGCCGCCTCCCTGCGCAGCTCGTCCCCTCCTTCCACGAGGGCATCGATAAGGTCGTCGACGGCCGGGTATCCGATCTTCTTGAGGGCTCCCGCCGCCTTTACCCTCACGTCCCTGACATTATCCTCGAGGCGCTTGACCAGCGCGTTCACGGCGTAGACGCTTCCGATGACCCCCAGGGCCCATGCCGCCCTTCCCCGCACGTCCTCGTCCTCGTCCTCCAATGCCTGGATCAGCGCATCGACCGCGGATTCACCCAGCTCCGTTACCTTATCCCACTCCCGCTTGGCGATGTAATGGCCCGCTTTATCCTCCTCTTCATGGGGCTTCCAACCGAGTTTTCCCAGCACCTCCGAGGCGGCCAGCGCCCCCGCCTCTTCCTCCTCCGGCACTTCCGGCGCGGGAGCGACCATCTCCTGCGTGATCCCCAGCAGGTCCGCGGGCGTCAGGAAGGGGGCCTCCTCCTGGGCCACCTCCACCGCTTCCTTCTCCTCCTCCGCAAGCGCAGGTTCGCGGCCGGTCTCCACCCTGCCCAATATGTCCTCGACCATCACCCGCACGCCTTCCTCATCCGCCACACCAGAGAGGGAGGCCGCGGCGCTCTCGCCGATCTCCGAAAGGGCCCATGCCGCCCCGCGCCGCACGTCCTCGTCCTCGTCCCTGAGGGCCTCCACCAGGGCATCGGAGGCGCGCTCGTCGCCGATGACCCCCAGGGCCCAGGCGGCTCCCCTCCGTTCCTCGACACCGCCTTCCCTCAGCACCTCGAGCAATGGCTCGACCGCTATCACGCCAAGTCTCCCCAGGGCCCACGCCGCCGCCCTGCGCACGTCCTCGTCCTCGTCTTTGAGGGCCCCGATGAGGGTCTCTACCGACCTCTCTTCCTGGACCTCACCCAGCGCCAGCGCCGCACTGCGGCGCACGAACCAGTCGCTGTTGTCCAGGGCTTTCAGCAGGATGTCGAGGATGCTCTCGTCCGCCATCTCCTTGAGGAGCAACGACGCCTCGCGGCGGATGTCCTCGTCTTCCGCGGTGAGGACGTCGGCAAGGGAATCCACCAGGAGCGCGCCTTGCGCCTTTATAACGGATGCCACCTTGCTCCTCGCCTCCCAGCTCTCCTTTTTCAAGGCCCTCAGAACCGATGGCATGGAATCTGGCCCCAGCTCAGCCAGTTTTTCCCATTGGCGGTTGGCGAGGTAGAAGGTGGCCTTGTCCTCATCCCTGACCGGCTGCCAGTCCAGCTTGGCCAGGACCGCCGCGGCCAGCTTGCGCACATCGTCCTCGCCCTCCCGCATATAACGTTCGAGGGCCGGGATCGCCCTGCGCTCGTGCAGGCTTATCAGGGCCGCCGCCGCCTCCCTGCGCACCTCCTTGTCCTCATCCTTCATCGCCGCCAGCAGATGTTCCACCGCCGTCTTGTCGCGTATCACCCCCAGGGCGATGGCCGCGTCCTTCCTCACCGAGGCTTCCTCGGATCCCAGGGAGTTGATGAGGTATTTCGAGGCGACAGCGCCCAGCTTCTCCAGGGCCCACGCCGCCGCCCATCTCACGTTGTCGTCCTCTTCCTTCAGGGCCTGCACCAGCGGGCGCACGGCCCTGACGTCGCCTATGGACCCCAGCACCAGGGCCGCCTTCGCCTTCGCCTCCCCTTCCTCCGTCCTCAACGCCTGTACCAGGGAATCGACGACCGATTTGCCTATCTTTTCCAGGCTCCATGCCGCCTTCCACCTGACGTCGCTGTCCTCGTCGCTCAGCGCCTGGATAAGGGGCCTCGCGGCCGGTTTTCCTATCTCGCCCAGGGCCCACGCCGCCGCCCAGCGGACGTCCTCGTCCTGATCATGCAGGGCCTCGATAAGTGGCGCCACCGCGCGTGCTCTCTTCAGCTTGCCCAGCGCCAGGGCGGCGTTGATGCGCAAGTTGACGTCCTCGCTCTTGAGGGTCTGTATCAGCCCGTTGACATCCCTCTTCGCCTCCATCTTCTCGATATTGGGCTTGATCAGCTTTGTCCTGGAAGGCTTGAAGATTTTCACCTGCCATCTCCCCTTGTCATCCCGCGAAAGACCTCTCCAATGACAACGCGCGAAGGTGCCGGCCCTCTCTCGTCATTTCCGTGTCCCGCAGCGAACAGGGTCCTCGCCGCCCGGGTGATGCCCATTTCCTGCCGTGAAGGTCCAGGCACTCTACATCTTATTAAACATCCATTATATACGGCCTTCGTGTCAACCCTGACGACCCCCCTCCTTGCCGCCCCGGCTTTCGGCGCGAGCACCCCGCCGCCCTTCCCGTCGTGCCGTTGCATATGCCTGGAGGATTTACTTTGCCGAGAAAGAATTATATTGTATGGCAGGTGAGAATTCTAACGTGCCAGCTGCCGTAAGGCTCCGCTTCGGGGCATGTCGTGATCCGTGGGATTCGTTCATTATCGATGACATGGCCATGTGGTGGCGAAATCTATGTGCAGAATTTATACTTAGGTTTTGAGGCAAGGGGACTGCCTCACGAGAGGCGATGGATCGGATCTTCTGAAGGAGGAGATGGTAATGGCGATCAGCCCAATGGACATCCATCTTAAGGAATTCAGCGTCGTCAGCACCGGGGGCTACGACAGGCAGGAGGTCGATTCCTTTCTTGACTCCGTGGCGGACGAGCTGGAAAGGCTGGAAAGCCGGAACAAGGAGCTGGAGGATCTCATCGCCCGCATGCATCAGAAGGTCTCCCAGTTCGACGAGATGCAGAAGATGCTGCAGACGGCGCTTACCAATGCTCAGAAGAGCGCCGGCAACATACTGCAGGAGGCAAGGAGCCAGGCAGCGGCCATCATAAAGAGGGCCCAGGAAAGAAGTGAACGCATCGTGAAAGAGATGGAGCGCGAGAGGGAACGCATCATCTCCTCCGTCGCCTCGGTACGCGAGCAGATCATGGAGCAGATCCCGCGCATGCGCGAGCTGCTCGAAAAGAGCCGGCAGCTTCTCGGGGAGTACGAGGAATGCACCCTGAAAGCGGATATCTCGTCGGAGTCCAAGGCGGTGAGCGAAGAGCCGGAGACCGTGGAGGAAGGGGAGGTCCAGGCGGCAAGCGAGCAGGCCGAGGTGGCAAAGGAAGAGGCCGCGCCCGTCGAGGAAGAAGCCGGGGCCGCCGCGTCCGCGGAAACTCCCGGCGAGGATAAGGAGAAATACATCTGGGACTAGCCGCGGCGAAAGGGATCGCGGAAAAAGGGCGCGTGCGCAACGCGCCCTTTTCATCGCCCCCGATCATCGTCCCGGGGACCAAACAGCCGCCCATCGCCTGCGGCGCGGTGGGGTCACCCGGCATCAACGCTCACGCATTTGCAGAATCTGCTCACCGCCCCCAACCCTCACGGCGTGGCACCGTGGGGTCACCCGGCATCAACGCTCACGCACCCTCGGGCTTGATGCGCTCGTCTACGGGGTCCCGCGAATCACGGATACGCGTCTCCCCCGCCCTCACCACGAAAACGGTGGTCATGCCCGCAGCGACCAGGTTGCCTTCCTCGTCCCTCACCTCCCCCTGGCCCACGCCGGTGTAGCGCCCCTTGTGCAGGGCCTTCCCCTCGCCGTAAAGGACCCCGCCGCTCACGTTGGAAATGAAGTTGATGCGCTGGTCCAGCGTCACCGCGGCCTCGCCCTCACCGAGAAGCGTCCCCACGGCGATGGAACAGGTCGAGTCGAGGAGGGCGGCGAGAACACCCCCGTGCAGGATGCCGTAGAGGTTCTTGTGCTCCTCCCTAACCTCCAGGCGCAGCCTCGCCCGCCCCTCGCCCATCTCCAGCACCTCCATGCCCAGGTGGCGGTAGAAGGGTGAGTTGTTTAGGAGCGAGAAGATGCCCTCCCTCAGGTCACGCAGGCCGCCCTCTTCGCTCATGTTTCCACCTTTCACTCCGAGACTTTCACTCCGAGACTTTCACTCCGGGACTTTCACTCCGGGACTTTCACTCCGGGACGCGGAGGCGGCACCGCCGCTAGCGACGCGGTCCCCTCCGCCGGGTCACCCAGGATTCACGCCCCACCGGTCCCCGACCGCGTTCGCCCGTATCCTTTCGCACGTACCCGTTCGCTCATATTATCTCCTGCAGGGGCCTCACCTCGATCATGTCCAGGTTCTCGAAGCTCAGGGGATATCTCCCCTCCTGGATACCGCGGATGATGTCGGTGACCCTGTCGTTCACCGGGGTGGGAACCCCCACTTCCGCCGACCTGGCCGAGAGATACCCGTTCAGCGTCTCCACCTCGCAGGGCAAGCCCTTGCGCAGGTCCTGCAGCATGCTGGCGACGAGGTCGCGGTGCCTGCCCCACACCATGCGGATGACGTTGAGCGCGTTCTCCTCGCTCTCCCTGATGATGTCCAGGAGGATGCCGGGATCCACGCCCTGCATGGGCTCCATGGTTATACCCAGGGCACGCGCCGTCTTGATGGTCTCCACGATGATGGACGTCGCCGCCACCAGGGCCTTCTCGTTGTCGAGGATCTCCCCATAGGTGCAGTTAAGGGCCGCTCCGACGCCGCTGAAAGATACGTTGGCCATGAGCTTGGTCCAGCGTATACCGGCCAGGTTGGTGGTGATCTCCGGCTTTCCGGCCTTCTCGAGGATGGCCTTGATCGCCTGCAGCCGTTCGGTCACCGTGCCGTCAAGCTCCCCGATATCGTAGGTCATGGCCTCCGTCTCGCTGGTCAGCTCCGACACCCCGGGCTCCAGGAGGGTGGCCCCCCAGCCGATGGCCCCTCCCAGTGTCCTCTCCCTCCCCACCACCGCGGCGACCCTGTCTTCGGGAACGCCGTTCTGCAGGGTGATGACGGCGCTCTCCTCCCCGATGTAAGGGAGGATCTCGGGGAGGGCAACGTCGTCGTAGGTGGTCTTCACCACGTAAATGACCAGATCGTATATCCCCTGCATCTCCGCTGGGGTTATGGCCCGCACCGGCACGGTCAGTTGCATGTGACCGGTTACACGCGCCCCCTTCTCGTTCATGGCTCTCACGTGGGCCTCGTTCACGTCCACCAGGACGATGTCCTCCCCTCCCCGCGTGAGCAGGGCGCCGATGACGGTGCCCATGGAGCCCGCTCCCACCAGAGCTATCCTCATATCCATCCCTCCCTCGCTCGCGACACGGACCTCCCGTCTTTAACTTCCGCCCCTTCGGCCGGCCTCCCTCCCGTGAAGTAACGCGCCCGTGTCTCCTTCTCTCGTGCCACGCTCATATTATAAGCGTATGGGCGCCCCGGGCGCCCTGTGCGTCGCCCGCGGCCGCGTTCCACCCCGGCGACCGCCCGGCGATGCAATGCCGCGTGCTGCGACCGTTGCGATGGCACGTGCTGCGACCGTTGCGATGGCGCGCCGCCGCAGAAGCGCGCCTGCTGCGTGACCGCGCGGCCGCGTTCCTTCCCATCTGGTAGAATCTTTTTACGGAGGTGGGAACAGGTGAAGCTTCGCGGGACCCTTCTCCCGACGATCGTTTTCCTCATTGCCGCATCGCTACTGGCATTTCCAGCCGGCGGATGCCTCGGCGGCAGCGTTTCCGGCACGCAGGAACGCAACGCCGAGGACAGCGCGCGCCTGGCGCTGGAGCTCGCGGAGCACGTGCGGTACGTGAGGGACAACGCGTCCCAGCTCGCCTCCCTGATCCACAGGTACATAAACGAGGAGAGGAAGAAGCGCGGCCTGCGCGACCTGCAGTGGGACCAGCAGCTGGCCCAGATCGCCTACGCCCACAGCAAGGACATGTCGGACCGGGACTACTTCGACCACGTCAGCCCGGAGGGCGAGGACTTCTCCGCCCGCTACCGCAAGAACGGCTACACCCTGCAGACGCGCGTGGGGGACCAGGTCTACGTGGGAGGGGAAAACCTCTTCCTCAACAACGTGGTGGCCTCCTACACCTACGACCAGCTCAGCGGGGAGGTGCTCTCCTATACGTTCAACGACCTCGAAAAGCTGGCACGCTCCACCGTGGACGGCTGGATGGACAGCCCCGGACACCGCGAGAACATCCTCACCCCCTTCTCGCGAGAGGGGATCGGCATCTTCGTCAACGGCGAGGGCGAGGTCTATATCACGGAGAACTTCTCATGAACCAGGCTCGAGGGTTGCAAGCGCATGCGCCTGCCGCCGGGGATGACCACGGCGAAAGGCTGCTGGTCAGGGATTTCGTGCTCGTGTGCGTCAGCAATTTCCTGGCATTTTTTTCTATATACATGATCATCCCCGTGCTCCCCGTCTTCCTGGAGGATAGGGGCTACAGCAATGCCCTCATCGGGGCCATCATGTCCATGGCCACGGTGGCCGCCCTGCTGCGCCCCATGCTGGGGCGAGCAGCGGACCGGCATGGCCGCAAGCTCGTCTTCGCCTGGGGGACCGCCTTGCTGGGGGCCTCCACCTTCCTCTACGCAGCCTTCGGGTCCGCCCTCCCCCTGTTCATCATCCGTTTCCTCAACGGCCTGGGCCTGGCAGCCTTCCATACCGCGGCCTACGCCATGGTGGGCGACCTGGCTCCTCCGCGGCGCCGCCTGCAGGCCATCGCCCTCTTCTACATATCCGTCGACGTGACCATCGCCCTGGCTCCCCTGGCCGCGGAGGCCATGAAGGAGAGCTGGGGCTTCACGCCCCTCTACCTCGTCGCGGGATCCGTCGCCGTGCTCTCCTTCCTCTCCACGCTGATAATCCGGGAGAGCGGTGCGCAGGGCGAAGGAACGGGCCCCGGCAGGGAGCGCCACGCACGCATCACGAGCCTGCAGCGGGCCATATACACGGCGGTACTGGGATTCACCATGACCTTTGGCGCCCTGCAGACCTTCATCGTCCTCTCGTCGCTGGAACACGGCATCGAGCAGGGCGAGCTCTTCTTCACGGTCTTCGCCGCCACCCTCATCGTGTTCCGGTTGGGCGTGGGGAAGAGGGCGGACCGCATCTCCCGCCGACCCCTCATCCTCTTCTCCGCCTTCGTGACCCTTGCCGGGCTGATCGTACTCGCCTTTTCCGCCAACCTGGCCCTGCTCATCCTGGGAAGCTTCATCTACGCCGTCGGGTTCGCCTACCTGCCCACCACCCTCTCCGCGCTACTCCTCGACCACACCCCGCCCGATTCCAGGGGCCTCGCCCTGGGGATATTCATGGCGGTCTTCGACGGCGGCATCGGCCTGGGCGGCATCGCCCTGGGCCCCCTCGCCGACCTCTGGGGATACGCAGCGATGTACGTGACAAGCGGTTGTCTTGCGGCCGCAGGCCTCCTCTATTTCTACGCGCGGACATCGGGACGGCTCGAGGCATCCGCTGAGAAGGCTGGCGTGGAGGGCTAGACCGGGAGGGTCATTGTGGCCGTTCCCCACAGGCGTTAAACTAACCCCATCAACATGCCATACGGCAGCGCGGGCAGGCAGGGTCAGCGGTCTTTCGCTGTCCGGGGAAGAGGGAGGTACGCCTTGGCGGTCGCTTACAGTGAAAGATCGGTCGAGGTCAACGGACTGGAGATATACTACCGCGAGTACGGTCCCGGCGATCGCTCCCGCGAGCCGCTGCTGCTCATCATGGGCCTGAGCGGCAACGCCGACTGGTGGGACCCCCTCCTCCTGGAACTCCTGTCGCAGCGCTTTCACGTGGTCACCTTCGACAACCGCGGAGCCGGCAGGTCGGGCAAGCCGTCTGGACCTTATTCCATCGCGCAGATGGCGGAAGACGCGGCGGGCCTCATGGACCACCTGGGCTGGGCCTCTGCACACGTGCTCGGGATGTCCATGGGGGGGATGATCGCCCAAGAGCTCGCCCTCCAGTACCCCGACCGCGTCAGGAAGCTCGTGCTGCTGGTAACCACCTGCGGCGGCAGGGAACACGTGCAGCCCGGACAGGAAGTCCTGAAGATGCTCCTCCCCGAGGAGGGCATGAACCTCGAGCGCATGGCCGAGACCACCTTAAAGCTGCTCTTCCCCCAGTCCTTCATCGACGCGAACCCGGTGGCCGCGGAGGAGATGAAGCGAGCCGTGCTCAGGGCGCCTATTCCCACGCGGTGTTTCCTCGCCCAGTTCAACGCCATCGTCACCTGGTCGGACTTCCCGCGCCTGAAGGATATCCGGCAGGAGACCCTTATCATCACCGGATCGGAGGACATCCTGGTCCCGCCCGAAAATTCTCGTATCCTGGCGAGGGAGATACCGAACAGCCGCCTGCTGGAGTTCCCCGGCGGAGGTCACGGCCTCATAGGGCAGTTTCCGCGGGAGGTGGCGGAGGAGGTCATCGCTTTCCTGGCCTGAAGCCGCTCGTTTCTGGCCCAGAATCTCTCGTTTCTGGCACAGACTATATTCACCCCGCCTGCGGGCGCGCCTGCCCGCCCCGAAAAGCTCCTTTTGCTCTCGGACCTGTCATCGCGAGCGTCCTTACCTGTCATCGCGAGCGTCCTTACCTGTCATCGCGAGCGGAGCGAAGCAATCTCAAAGAAGCATGTCATCGCGAGGAGGGGTTTGAATGTCATCGCGACGTCCTTACCTGTCATCGCGAGGAGCGGAGCGACGAAGCGATCTCATCCGGAAAAAACGTCTCCGCCGTGAAGGCGCTGCCGGGCAACATGTCCCATTATGCGTACGAGATTGCTTCGCCGGCGCTTCGCGCCTCCTCGCAATGACATTCTGAAGAACACGCCTTCGCGCCTCCTCGCAATGACATTCTGAAGAACACGCCTTCGCGCCTCCTCGCAATGACATTCTAAAGAACACGCCTTCGCGCCACCGTGCCATGACTTTCTTGTAACGCGCGACCACGCGATGACATCGTTTGATTCAGCCCAGCATGTGCGCTAAGCCTGCCCCTCCATTTTCCTCAACCGCAGGGTGGGCACCTCCTCGCAGGTGATCACCTCCTCCAGCCGTGCCCTCCGCGACTCGTCGAGGGAACCGCTGGAGAGCAGGGAAGCGAGCTTCTGCGCGTTGAGGACGCTGACTTTTTCCCACACGCCCTCACGCTTGAGCGCCTCCTCCACGGCCTCCCTTTCCGCGCTGCCGGGAGGCGGCAGCTTCGGTCTCATCTCGCGCCTTATGCTCAGGACCTTGAAGCTGCCCCGGATGTTGTCCACGCCGTGGAAGTCGGCGAACTCCAGCAGCTCCCGGCGCAGCAGCTCTATCTGGTCCTCCGCCTCTTTCTTTCTCGCCTGCCACTCCGCGTACTGGTCCACGAGCTGTATGCCCCTGTCCATCCCCAGCTCGCGCACGGGGAGGGAGGCGGTCATGAAAAGGTGCTTGCGCCTGGGGCAATACTCCTGAAACTCGCACCACTCGCAGAGCTCGCTCTCCCGTGGTGGAAATTCCTGGGAGCTCTCGATGCGCTGCACCACCTCCACGGCTGCGGCGGCCACCCCGTCAAGGTCGCGCCGCTCTCTCTTCAGGCGCAGTTCGCGCCCGAAGACCAGGTAGTGCCAGACCAGCTCCACCTCCCGGGCATCGGGGAAGGCCTTCTCCACGGCGAGCTGGTAGAGGCTGAGCTGCCGGTCTTTCTCCAACTGTTCCCGGGTGGGCAGTGTCTGGGAGGTCTTATAGTCATGGATCTCGTAGCGTCCTTCCTCCAGCCCGTCCAGCCTGTCCAGGACTCCCACGAAATCGATCTGCCTTCCCTCCGCGTCGTAGAGGGGAATCCTGACCATCTTCTCGAGCCAGATGGGGACACCGCCGGTGAACGGGTGATAACGGGCGTAGTATTCCTGCACGCAGCGCAGGCCCGTTTCCCGGTAATCCTCGGCCCGGTACTCGCTCCTCACGATGAAGATGTCGTCACCGAAACCGGCCTCCCACTGGTCGAGGAAATACCTGCCCACCTCCTCCGGACCCGGCAGGCGGGACATGCGGAGGTCCCTGTACAGCTTCTCCAGCGTGGCATGGACCACGGAGCCCATGAAAGCTTCGATGCCGCGCCGGCCCGCCTTTATGCGCTCCAGGTATTGCAGCCTGTACTTGAGCGGGCAGGCCTCGAAGGTCTCCAGCTGGCTGTGCGAGTAAGTCACCGCGCTTTCACCTCCTGAGAGAATGATACCCCGCACCCATGACAAGTCAGTAAGCCCCTCGTCTTCCCTCGCCTCACCTTCTCCTGCCCTCCCGGCAGGGCGGGCGACCTTCCCTCCGGGCAAGCGCCGTGGGAGCGAGGCGAACGCGGAGATGCGTCAAGAGTCTGCAAGAAAAAAGCGGCGGGCCCGCATCCGGCCCGCCGCCACGTTCTCCCTGGGTCTCGTTACGCCTCTTCCAACTCCTTGACCATCTTCAGCAGCCTCCTGCGGCGTGCTTTCACCACCCCCTTGACCACCCGATACCCGAGGTAGGCGCCGACCAGGTAGGGAAGGACCGGCTTCACTTGCCGTATCACCTCCTGGACCTGCCTCTGTTTTTCCTCGGCTTCCTGCCTGGCGATCTCCTGCAGCTCCCCGACGGTCTCCTTCATCTCCTCCGTGGTTCCCTTGATCTCCTCCACGAACTCGGATCCCACCACGGGCATCTCCCTGGCGCCCTTCTTTATGGTCTTCACGCCCACTGCTACCACCACGCCTCCGAAGAGAAAGGCGCCGATGACCACGATGAGCGAGGAGAGCCACAGCCGGTCCAGGGCGATGTTCAAGAGGAGCATCAGCACCGCCAGGATGTACACCGCGGCCACCGCTATCACCGAAACCCCGAAGATGGCGATGGCCACCCCTATACCGATGCGCTTGCCCCCCTCCTTAGCCTTCTCCTTGACTTGCTTCCCCTCGGGGCCGCTGAGCCTGGCGACCTGGCTGCGAATCCTTGCGGTCAAGTGCATCAGGTGCTGCACCCGCGACTTCACCTCGGATATCCTGCTCACGCAACCTCCTTTCTTCGCGTTCCCCTCCTACCGGCACCGATAGCGAGCGGCGCCGACATCTTCGCCTGCCCCGGCCTCCGTAGCGCCGCGGCGCCGCGTAAATCTCCTCACGTGAGGCCGGCAAGCCCGGGTATAACTTCGCCCGGGACAGAACGATGACCTTTTCGCCCCTTGCAGCCCACGAGAGGTCCTGTCCAGCCAACCCACGTGCTTCCTGTTCCCGCGGGCCTGTTTCCGGTTTAATGCAACCCAGCTTGCTCAGTCTGCCCCGAACCCTAACGAGGTCCCGGCTTGCGCCCGCGGGCCTGTTTCCAGTTTAATACCAGAGGGTATAAAAAAGCTATGTCGCAGGGAAACTGGATAGTATTCGTGCACTTCATCGCCATTTGGCTCAGCGTGATCACCAGCCTGGTGGCGGGATGGTCCCTTTCCATCCACAACTACGTCTCCTTTCCCGTCGGTTGCATGGTCTGGTTGCTGGGGCTGCTGATCAACCTGCGCCAGCTGCGTGATTTCCGCATGTCACCCACGACCCGTCGCAGGCAATATTCCCAGATCAGCCACCAGAGGATCGCCGCCCGCACCATCATGAACGTGGGCATAGCCCTCGCCTTCCGCTCGTGGTTCACCTTGCTCGTGGCCGGGCTCCTCATCCCCATGTACATATCCGCGGCCAGGAAACGCAGGGCTTACCTCGATTACCTGCGCACGGGGATGCTCAGCGACGCCTTTCCCCACCGCGTGAAGCGACACTGATCCACGGGGCCCGGGGCGAGCGCTCTTACCGCTCTCCCTGGTTGTCTCCGGTTATTTCCGGCCAGAAGCGGGCCACCATGTCCAGGGCCAGGGCCGGCCAGCAGAAATCGGGGATGCGCCTGCCGGACCCGTCCCGCGAGTCGTAGAACTCCCAGAAACCCTCTCGGAGCACCATCCTCACCACCCGCCGCGTGATCTCCCGCGCCACGTCCCGGTACCCGTACTCATCCAGGGCGATGGCCAGCATCCAGCAGAAGTTAACCCACACGCAGTGGCCGGCCCAGAGGCGGCTCTCCACCCACCTCCCCTCCCTCTCCAGCTCGTCCAGGGGGTTGAAGGGAACAGGGTAGGGGGTGAAGAACTCCCTTGGGTTCAGGAGGTGGTCCTCGATGAGACGGCCCGCCCTCTCGCCGCCGCACAGGCCCCCGAAGAGGGGCATGAGGGAATCGGCGGTCTTCCTCCTCGCCAGGCGGGGATCGCGGAAGCCGAAGCGCGGGAAGTAGCAACCCACCGTTTCGTCCCAGCACAGCTCGTCCAGGGCCTCCATCATCGCCCGGGCCCTTTCCCCATACCGCCTCTCCCTCTCCGCGTCACCCAGCTCGTGCGCCAGCTCGGCCATGCTGCGGCAGGCGCGCACGGTCAGGCAGTTGACGGTGAGCTCCTGGCACACGAAGCGGTCGGCCCGGGCCAGCTTTCCGGGATCCCACCCGTGGACGCGGTTGAAGGCGAAGAGGACGGTGGGGTAGAGATCGGAGCGCAGCAGGCTCCGCATCTCTCCCCTTTCCAGCCCCATGGCGCTGAAGAACTGTGGGGACATGTCCGTCCCCGATTCCCAGGGGTGGAAGATGGTCACCAGGCCGTCGCCGAAGACGTTCCGTTCCTCCAGGAGGAAGTCAAGGCTCCGGCACATGTTGGGCCACAGCCCCTTCAGCCACCCCCGGTCCCCGGTGCTCTCGTACACCAGCTGCGCGGCGTAGTGGTAGCTGGGGGGGTCGATCATGTAGGAGGCCCCCCGGCGGTCGAACTCCCAGCGCACCAGCCAGGTCTGCAGGTGGCGCAGGCGGGGGTGCTCCGTGCGGTGGGGCAGCAGCACCTCGTGGGGGAGGTGGCCGTCCTCCCGCACCTGGCGGAAGAGGGTCTCCAGCTCCCGGGCCGCCTTGCGGGCGTCGATGTGGCGCATGGCCACGGCGTGGAAGCCGCTGTCCCACCCGAAGAGGGATGGGTAGTGGTGGTAGGAGGGCATGTGGTAGTAGATGTCCCCCTCGTCCACCTCGTTCAGGGCGAGGACGCGCCCGGATTCCTCCAACAGCCTCCGCCAGTCCTCACGCGTCAGCGGCGCGCGGTCCATCACTGCGCGGGCGGCTCCTGGTAGGCCGGTACCCCGTACACCTTCTCGTAGGCGCGGCACCAGGGGCAGACCTTGAGACCCGCCTCCAGCTTGACCAGCTGGTAGAAGATGCCCTTCCCCTTCTTCCTCCCCAGCTTGCATAGGGTGCACTTGTCACGGCAGAAGGCAGCCCTCCGCAAGGTCTTCTCATCCCACTGCCCGCTCTCGACCCTCTCGCCGCTCTCCATGTCTCCTCCCCTCGGAGTCGCGTCTTCAACCTTCGACCCAAGTTTACATCCTTTCCCCGCCTTCCCCGCAAGTCGCAATTCATCAGCATTTCCGATAATCCGATGATCGGAGGTGTGGCGAATGAACCGGGGGGAGGCCGTAAGGGTGGGCAAGCGCGGGGTAGCTGTTATTCCCGCCTCTCTTCGCAGGGCCTATCATCTGGATTAGGGTTCTTTGCCGGCAACGGAGCCTTGCGAGGAAAGGATCATGCCCAGACCGGCGATGGTATACCCCGTCGAGATATATGCGCCGGAGAGGAGGGCGGGGTTCTTCCGTAAAGTCGCAACGGTGCCGGGGCAAGCGGTGGGCGAAACCCGTCTCATATCCCTCGAGGGGAAAGACATTCCTGTTTTTTCGACCGCCCCTTCATCCAAGGGAACGCACTTCACAACCGGAGCCATTCGCCATTTCGGCGAAAATCTCCGAAAATCGTCGAAGGCGTTCTCATGGGCGCTCCTGTGGAGGCTATTTGAAAACGAGACGACAACGGCCGAACAAGGAAAACGCCCCCCCTACCGCGCCGTCCCCGGTGTTCATGAGATCTTCGGGATGCGCCTATGCCAGGCCCCGCTCCTCCAGGATGCGCCGCATGGTCTCCAGCCTGTCCCGGGGCGGGACCACGGCATCCTCCCTCTCTTCCAGGGTTATGGCGCCCTGCCCGCAGGTCGGCACGCAGACACCGCAACCGATGCACCTCCGGGGGTCGATGGCCGCTACCCCGCCGTCAACCGCGATGGCATCCATGGGACAGCGCTCCACGCATACCCCGCAGCCGTCGCATGCATCGGCGTTGAGCAGGGAGCGGTAGTTGGAGTGCAGGATCTCCCCCGGGTTGGGAAGGACCTTCATTATCCTCAAGCCCGAGCAGCAGCAGGGACAGCATGAGCACACGAACCTGATCTCCCGGGCGTTCTCCGCCAGGAGCACCAGCCCCAGCTCCTCCGAGCGTTCGAGTAGCCCCAGGGCTTCATCCACGCCGATCCTCCGGCCGGGCCAGCCGTTCTCCAGGTGATAGCGGGCGAAGTCACCGAACATGAGGCAGATCTCCAGGGGGTAATGGCAGCGGCGTCCCAGCAATCCCTGCTGCCTGCGGCAGATGCATTGCTTGACGCCTAAGAATTCGTGCTCGCGCACCAGGTCCCTTATGCGGTCATAGGCGGCGACGGCGTGGGACGCGTCCACCGCCGACCCCACGGGGATGAATCGCGTCTGCAGCGTCTTCGCCCCTGCCATGGCCAGCCCCACGTAGGGGATGTACTCCTCGACCATCTCCGCCAGCTCGCGGTCCATGGTCCCCAGGTTGTACTCGTATATGCCCACGATGAACTGCTCCAGGCGGTAGCGGGCATCCCCGCCCTCCCCTTCCCTGTAGATCAACCCCCGGGAGGCCATGGAGGCGAGCCTCTCCGCCGCTTCCGCCTCCTCTATGCCGTGCCGCCGTGCGATCTCTTTCGGTGAGCGGGGCTCCCGCTCCAAACAAACGGCCAGCTCCGCTTCCTCGGGAGAGAAGAGCTTGGAGAGGATCTTCATCTCCACGCCGCTCTCGGTGGCGGGGAATCCCCCCGGCATCTTGTCCAGCAGTTCCTTCAGCCTCGCATATGTCTGCTCGCTCACGTTCTCGCTCCTTGATTCGCTCTCCCCCGGGTCGTGCCTTCTATCCTCGGTTAAAGTTTACATCCTTTCCCCGCCATCCCCGCAAGCTGCAGCTTCTCCCCGCATCGCTGTGCCGAACCTCGCCGCTGCCCTTTGATTCTTCGATTCACCAGGCCATGACTTTCTACCTTCAGAACTCGAATCTCTATTCCCTCGATGTGCCAGCGGAAACGGGTCAAGTCCCAAAACGTCTGTAAACATGATCTGGCATATACCATATCGATCGTTGTTCCTGCCAATATAAGAAAAACCCATCAAGAATGACACCTTTCATGCATCATCATACGAGGGCCGGCAACCCACGCCGCGCGAAGCCATCAGCGGGGTGATCCATGTACCTGGAGCCCAGCCCTGTTGATGATGTTCCCTGTTTTCTGCCGTTGATGTTCGTTCGCCTGAGGCTCAGGCGGAGCCGGCGAAACCGGCGCTTTCGGCCCTCTTGCGACTCCCATCTACCGCCTTATTCATCTCGACGTATTTGTCAAGGAGATTGCGCTCTATATCCGTAAAACGCACCCTCTGATCAGCGCTCCGACTCCCGCCAGAGAACCGCGAAGACCAGCTTCAAGCACTCCCTCTCTCCCCGGAAGCGCAGGATGACCTTGGCCCTCCTGCGCTCCTCTAAAAAGCTGCGCTCCACCAGGTTGGTGGCGCGGATGTTCCTGCGGTGCACGGAGGGGAGCTTTAGGTGGGCCAGGGAGGCCTCCAGGTCCTCGGCGAAGCTCTTCATGGCGGAGGAGAACTCGGGTGAGAACCTCTTCGCTGTGACCTGGGCCATCATTTTCCCCGCCTCGTAGTCTGGGGCGTCCCGCACAGCCTCCAACCAGGGCTTGAGGAGGGGCCGGACGTTTTCAGGCACTTTATCCAGGACGTTTCTCATCTTGTACACCCAGCAGCGTATCCTCTCCGCCTCCGGCTCATGCGGCCTCCGCCGCCTTGGTGAGGCCGGGAGCGCCATCGGTGGTTACGGTCAAGGGGGGCTTGAGGCCCCGGGAGACCATGTCCCTGAAGTGGGAGAGCCAGTCCTCGTAGGATTCCTTTCCGCCCAAGGTCATGGAGAGGAGCACCTTGGCGCCGCAAGAGAGGATGGCCCAGGAGACCAAGACTCCCTCCTTTAAGCCCGCCTGGGCCCGGAGCGATTCGTAGACGGCGTCGGAGAAAAGGTAGACGACATCGAGGCCGGAGAGGTCCCGCCCCTGGAACTCCTCGTATTCCTCCCACAGGACCTCGGTCAGGCGGCTCACAGAAGAGCGGGAGAGAAGCGATTTCCCGCCCCGGGATATCTCGCACAAGTGGTCCTCTGCCTCCCGGGTGGACAGTCCGCCGGCGTACATCTCGACCACCAGCCTTTCCGAGACGTCGGTGCGCAGCTTGAGCGCCTCCCAGAGCTCCAGGCGGAAGGTCTCCCCCGTCCCCCTCATCTGGGGTAGGTCTATCTCGAGCCTGCCCTCGGCGCAGTCTATATGCCTCTGCTTGTAGCCGTTGCGCCAGCCGGGCGATTCCCCGCCTGAGCACTGGTAGCGCTCCCTGCTCAGCCCTTCCGAAACCTCGGCCTCCAACGCCTCCCAGATCAGCTTTCCCGCTCCATCCTTATCAGCTCGCTGTCAGATTCTCTGCCTCGTTCTCTTCTATGAGCTCTTTTTGCCTTCTTCTCCAGCAACTCGCTCGGTGATATTCTTTTCATAGGTCTGGACTCCTTTCGTCGGTTGCTTTGGTTGTGCATAACAACCGATATGGTAGTCCAGACCGCTTAGAATTTACAGACAGTTTAGGACGTAGCCAGCCGAGAGATGGGCCACAGGTTCGCTTTAGCGATATCTCCAAGATCAGCAGCCACTTGGGCAACAGGCCCTTTTGGTTACACTAATCACACGTCTGGATAACCCGGCAAGGAAGTGAGCTGCGTTACTGTAAATGCCATGCATGCACAAGCTACCAGACCTGAATTTGAGTGGGGGAAGTGACCTCTATTTCTGTACAAAATTTCTATGACGGCCATTCGCCCTTTTCCCAGACAGTGGGCTCCAGGTCGTAACGCATGCTAATCGTCTTGCCTCTAGGATCTGCTTCATTTTCATGGTGATTTTCAAGGAAGCCAAGTTTTTCGTAGAAGTCCCGACTGTCTTGGTAGGCATCAACCGAAATAAAGCGTAACCCGATCCATTCTTGAATCTCTAAAGCTAGACCTATTACGTCATAGACCATTGTGCGACCTATGCCCTTGCCTTGGAAGTCTTTTTGTACGCCGAGCCTGCATATCTTAAGGGCAGGGTATTCGCTGTATGGGATATTATATTCTCTTTTAATTCTATCTTTTTCCTCTTTGGCGAGGCTTATGCAGTCAGTCGCCAAGCTATAAAAACCTACGGTTTTCCCCTTGTATTTTACCAGAGTAGTCATGGCCACATTGGCGTTCTGGTGGCGAAGTGCGTCATTGATAATAAAGTCGTTGAGGTCTTCGTCACCACAATCAAAATCCGAGGGGATATTCTCCTCGGATAGTGGTTCAGAAGTCAAATCTTGCAGGGAGATATTCTCATCCATCACGCCCCTTTAGGGTAGTTGGAAAGGGCTGACGATGCTTCTTAAGCTCCCTGTGAATTTCCCGCGCTTCCTTCAGGAGTCGCTCTTTCTGCGGGCTGTATTTCACCTTGGTGATACTCTGACAGAAGAGATCTATGCTCTTGCCCTTGAGTGTAGGTGTCGGTTCTATCGGTCTTGCCATTTCTGCCTCCGTCGAAAAACTAAGAGAGTGTACCTTATGGTAAATTCTTCAGGCTCTCCGTTTCCTCCTTTTCTATATTCTAAATATTTATATCGTGCCCATCGATTAATTATTTTAACCTATTTCGTCAACCCTGAAACACGTTCAGCCTGCCAGACCTGAGTAAGATCCCGGGCTGCTTCCGATTCTTTATGCAATCCCGGAGTCCCTGTCCAGGCATGCCCGCTTCTCCAGGCTTTTAAACGGGAGCCCACGCACTATCCTAGCAACAACCATGGACAGCAACAAGTGACAGGGTTGGTAAAAAGGGGAGGGAGTGGGCCTGTAAGCCGGATTCTGTACCCGGGGGGATGCCCCGGGCGGTGGTCATCCATCTGGGACCGCCGTTACCGGCGGCCTCATGCGGCCTACCCGAGCCTCGAGCGCCGCGGGCCACGGCATCGGCTCCTATTTGGCCTTGCTCCGGGAGGGGTTTACCAAGCCGGCCCCGTCACCGGGACCGCTGGTGGGCTCTTACCCCACCTTTTCACCCTTGCCCCTGCCCCCATGGGGGGCGGTGGGCGGTTTCCCTTTCTGTGGCACTTTCCGTCGGGTCACCCCGCCTGGGCGTTACCCAGCTCCCTGCCCTGCGGAGTCCGGACTTTCCTCGAGCGCGCCGGCCGGCGCACCCGCGACCACCCGGCCTACTCCCTCCACATTCCATTATATTCGAGCGCCGGCCGGGGATAAACGTTCCCGGGGAGAGCGCGCCTTTCCCGTTGAATCCCAGGTTGGATCCGACCCTGCCGGGAGCAGGGAATGCTTCGCCCGTCCCGGGGGAGCACCGTTCGCAGAAGGTCTTACCCGTGGGGCGCTTGCCGCCTGACCAGGACATATCAAAGCCCGGCTCCCTGCATCGGTCCGAGTTTTCCATCCCGGGCGTCTCCCGCACCGCTCGGGGACCACCACCCGGGGCACGCGCTCAGGAACCGCGCTGCTTCCTCTCCTCTTCCTCCGCCATCGCGATGTATTCCGCCCAGTTCTCGGAGAGCCTGGCCTCGCCCTCGTAGCGCCCCATGGGCGTGATCACCGGCTGAGGCCCCGAGCCGTCCCATTCCTTCTCGGCGGGTTCGAAGCTGTGGCCGGTCACCTTGCCCTCCTCGTCGAAGTGGAACCAGACCCTCTGGCCGGGGTTTTCCTCCGACGAGAGAAAGGCCTTCATGGTGAACAGGTGCTGCGTTTTCAGGTAATCCCTTACGGCGGACATGGCTCACCTCCTCGAGCGCGACGCTTTTACCCCTTCACATTCTATCCTCCCTGACGGCACGTCTTCCACTTACCGCGGGTAGGCGAACACGCCGCGCTACCCCTGCCGGGGGCGCGATCGCGGGAGGAAGGGCACAGGCGGCGACGCTTCACGGCAGTGTCCGCGGGAGGCGCTTTTCCGCCCCAGCGGGGGGAAGGCGCGGCGCTCCTGGGACGGCCTCACTCGCCCGGGGCGGGCAGCTTCTCCGCCAGGTGGCCGAAACCGCAGCGGGCGAGGAGGTTCTTCGCCGCCCCCGCCAGCAGGTCCTCCTCGATCCCTTCGTCGAACCCGAAGAAGCGCAGGTCCTCCAGGAGGGCGGGGTGGTACCCGAACCCCACGGGGAAGTCCGTGCCGTACATGATGCGGTCGGAGAAGTCCTCCAGCAGGCGGTGGAACCAGGGCAGGTTCTTCTCCACCTCCTCCACCTCCAGGCTGGAGGCCGAATCCGGGAGGGAGCTCCCCTGGGACTTCAGGTGATGGTGCAGGCGCAGGCAGGAGATGGTGTTGGTCATGTCCAGCCAGAAATTGGGATATTCTTCCATGAGGCGGTGGGCTAGGCGGAAGCGGGGGAAGAGCGCGTGCACCGCCACCACCTGCATGCGCGGGTGGTCGCGGATGGTGCGCTCCATCTCCTCCAGGTCCATGTACATGCCGTAGAAGGCGTCGAAGCCGGTGTGCACGAGGAGCGGCCTGCCGTGCTCGTCGAGCACCCGGAAGAGCGGCCGCATCTCCTCGCCGAAGGCGGGAAAGCGCTGCGCGTAGGGGTGCAGCTTCATGCCCACGAAGCCGTATTCCTCGATGCAGCGCCGCGTCTCCCCCTCCTTGTCCGGCGTTTCGATGTGCAGGGAGCCGAAGGGCACCGCCTCCGGGATCCCCGCGCAGAGGTCGCGGTTGAAGCGGTTGAGGTCCTCCGTCTCCTCCTCCCACAGGGGGAAGACGAGGTTGAAGAAGAGGGGGATGCCCGAGGAGCGGAGGGAGGCCAGGATCTCCTCCGTGGAGATGTCCTCGCTCACCGGGAATCCGGGGGTGAACTTCTTCACCCAGCGCACCAGGCCGCGCATGCGCCGCGGCGGCAGGATGTGCACGTGGGTGTCCACCCAGGGCGCGCCCCCTACCCCGGGGCCGTCCCCGGCGCTATCCCAGCGCATGGGGATGTCCGCCGCCTGCCAGGCTTCCCCTTCCCCGTTTCGGTCACCGGATGCCATCGTCCCTCCCGTTTGCCGTTTCCGTCGTTATCTACCGTCCTTTCCATCGCTGGCGCCGCCGCGCCGCAAGGGGCATCCGGCAGGGCTAAGCGGATTATACAACATCCACTGGGATGCACGAGGGAACGGGCACGTCGCCGTGCCCGCGGAAGTGCCCCGCGGATGTGCCAGCGGACGTGCCCCGCGGATGTGCCAGCGGACGTGTAGGCGGACGTGCCCGCGGACGTACCACCTGAAGTGCCAGCGGAAGTACCCCACGGACGTGCCATCGGACGTGGCCGCTCAGATGACCGCGTGGGCGAACGCGGACAAGCGCCGCTCCCCGGCGCGTGCCGATAGCGCCTGACGGCGAAAGGACGTGAGGCCTCCCGCCCGCTCCGTACGCGGGAAGCCCCGGCGGGAGGGATTGTATAATTGTGCGGGAAGCGAGGTAAGGGAGGGGAAAGACGAAGGAGGAAGAAAGCGCGTGAGGGGGATATCCCGCCTGCTCCTGGCCATCGTGGTGCCATCTATTATGGTAATAATTTCCATATACGGCGCCGCGGGCTGCGCCGGCGAGGATCTCACCGCCAGGGTGATCGGGCTGCTGCAAGAAAAGGCCGGGACCTTCACCGCCCTCGACTACACCTGCATCACGGAGGACGGGGAAAGCGTCTACCGGGAGGAGTTCTTCCTGCGCTTTCCCGACGGATACCGCTACCGCTTCCTCGACGTCTCCCGGGGGGAGGCGCGCCTGCTGCAATACACGGCGCAATCCGGCAACCGGGTCTACCGCGTGCGCACGCAGAGCGATGACGCCGGCGCCGCCTACCTCCAGGCCGAGCTGTTGCTGGACGTGCCTCCCCTGCGCAACACCGGCGCGTACCTCTCCCTCTACAACCTCTGCGGCAACGCGGATTATTACTCCTCCCTGGCCTCCCTCCTCCAGGGCGGGAGCCTGCAGGTCCTCGCGCGCTCGTCGCTCGGGGGCAAGGACGCCTTTCACCTGAAATCGCCCCCCGGACTCTCCCCGGAAACGGAGCTGTGGATAGACGCCGGGAGCGGCCTGCCGCTGCGCAAGGAGGTCTCCCTCGCCGGGGACAGGCGCATCTCCTTCTCTTACCAGGACTTCAGGATCGACGCGTACGGGGAACTGGAGCCCTTCCCCTCCGGCATCCCGCCCGGCTTCGATGCCTCCCTCCCCGTGAGGGAAGCGACCCGCAACGGGGCGTGCCTTCCCCTGGACCCGGCGGACGCGGCATCGGCGCTGGGTTTCGCGCCCCTGACGGTGGAAATAGAGGGGTTCGCGCTGGCGGGGGCGTACGTGAGGGACCCCACCGCCTCCGACCTCTTCCCCTCCGAGCGGTCCGTGGCCTTCCCCCAGGGTTTCCGGGAGCTTTACCTGGTTTACCGCAGCGGCAGCCGCCAGTGCGAGGTGCGGGAGGTGCCCGTGGTGGAGGGCTTCGCCGCCTACACCACCGGACTGGGAGCCCTCTCGGGCGCTTACCTCACGCAGCAGGAGATCCTGGGGGGTCCGGAGGCGAAGGCCTACTACACCGCCGCCCTCGGTTTCCAGGAGATGCGCCTGGCGACAGGGAGCCTGGAGATCACGGTGACCGGCGACCTCTCGCGCAACGAGCTGGAAGGGCTTTCCGCGGCCTTCCATGAACTGGCCGCGGGCAGGTAGCCCGACGCCTCGGCCCCGGCGCCCGCTTCTCTCCCCTGCTTCGGTACCCGCTCCTCCCGTCCCGGTGGCGTACCGGCCCAATCGCCCGCGTCCCACCGGGAGACCGCGTCGAGAGGACGAGGTGTCCTTTTAACCAGTGGTGTTGCATGGGGAGATCTCGTCGAGGTACGTCGAGGTAACAACACGTAACAAAACGATCCTTCGTCGCATGGCGTCCCACCGGGAGACCGCGTCGCGGGAACGGGGGTATCTACCTCAGCAGGGCTCCGTCAAGCGCTCCGTCCGGCGCATGAGGCGCCCATGCAAGAAGGGGCATGCGCGGGCTTCAGCGGCTGGGCTCTATCAGGCGCAGCGTCCAGCCCAGGGGGGTGTGGTAAGGGGGCTCTCCCTTGAGGGCCGCCTCCATGCGCTCCACCACCTCGTCCGTGAAGGCGGCGAGCATGCGCTCGCCGGCCTCCGGGTCGGCGGCGCGGGGCTCGCCGATGTAGTTGGGCGGGTGCTTTTCCGTGACCCAGGAGAGCATGAGCCCCACGTAAGCCAGGTCCCCGCCCAGTTCCCTCGCCCCCAGCAGCCCCAGCAGCTTCCCCAGCGAGCCGAGCGCCAGGTGGGGCCAGCGCCGGGGGTTGATGGAGGTGCGTTCCAGTTCCTTCCAGGCGGGGCGCACCCTCTCCGGCATGGCCCGCAGCGCGAGCGAGGTCTCGTTGAGCCCCGCGTGGCAATCCTGGGCGTCCCCGCAGGAACCCTGGCCCCTCCCGAGCCGGGAGAGCAGGGCGGGGTCCAGCTCCACCATGCGCCGGTAAAAGGAGAGGAAGGGGGCGACGACGTGGAAGCCCCTCTCCCGGTAAAGGCGCCGCACCGCCTTCGCGGTGGCGATCTGGTGGCGCGGTCCCCCGTGGTTGTCCACCACCAGGAGGTAGTGGAACCCGCGGTCCGCGAGAAAGGAGGCAACCCCGCGGAGCAGAAGGTTCACCGCCCGGCTGTCCACCTCCAGCGAGCCCGGGATGGTGTCGCTGCCCATGAAGAAGGGGGGGAGCACCACGAAACGCAGCCCGGGGTGGGTCCCGGCGAGCCTGTCCAGGGCGCGGTCCCTCACCTCCCTGGCTATCATCACGTCGGTCCCCAGGGGCAGGTGGGGCCCGTGCACCTCGATGGGGCTGAGGACCATCACGAAGACGGTGCGCTCCCGGTCCAGGGAATCGATCTCCTCCCCGGTCATCTCCACCAGCTCAAGCGCTTTTTTGCCCATGGCCGGATTATAGCACCCACGCGGCGACCTTTCGCGGCTTCCGGCCCCCCAAGGCGCCCTCGTCCGGACCCGTATGACAGGGCGACCGGGGGTATCCTCCCTGGAGCCAGGGGATGCAATCGCCGGCTGGAGGTCCGGGTCAGCGGCCGGCAGGGAATCCTGGATGCCGCCGGCCGAAGGGGGTGATAATATCTAAGGAAACCGGGGAAATCGGGGTCCCGGCAAGGAACCCAGGAAATCCGCCCCGGTAAGGAGATCAAGAAACCGGGGACCCGGTACGCGGATACGGGAACGCAGCCCACGGGGAGGTGACGAGGATGGCTTTCAGGGCGGCCTTCATAGCCCACGCGCCGGACGCCGATCCCGCGACCCACAGGGCCGTGGTGGAGACGCCGAAGTACAAGCTCCTGGTGGTCGTGGTCAGCGGCCAGGAGCAGGCGGTCGCGGAGTGCAGGCGTCTGGTCGAGGAGGAGGACATCCACGCCGTGATGCTCTGCCCGGGGTTCACGCACCGGGACGTGGCGGAGATCGCGGAGGCCGTTGGTGAGAAGGTGAGCGTGAACGTCGCCAGGGGGGACGGCCCCGGCAACAGGATAGCCATGGAGGTAATCCGCAGGGAGTGGGCCTGACCCACAGGAAGCGAGGACGTGGTCGCATTGCCCACGGAATTCGAGGAAATAGACGCCGTCATCAACGCACGCTCGCTGGCCATCGTGGGCGCCTCGGGCAAACCCATGAAGTTCGGCTCGCTCTTCACCGCCGCCCAGCTCACCTACGGTTTCTCCGGCCCCGTGTACCTCGTCAACCCAGGTGAAAGTGAGATCATGGGCCTTCCCTGCTACGCGGACCTCGCCTCCCTCCCCGAGGTCCCGGACCTAGTGTACCTGGCCATCCCCGCCCACCGTTCCATGGACATCCTCGAGGAATGCGCGCGCCTCCGCGTCAAGGGCGTGGTGATGCTGGCCTCCGGGTTCCGGGAGGCCGGCGAAAAGGGAGAGGCCCTGGAGAGGGAGGCCATCTCGCTGGCCCGCCGCGGCGGTTTCCGCATCGTCGGGCCCAACTGCTTCGGCATCTACAACCCGCGCAACCGCCTGACCCTGCTTCCCGGCCACGACTTCAGCGACAGGGTGGGCGACGTGGCCTTCATCTCCCAGAGCGGTGGTTTCTCCGTGCACGTGGGGCGCACCTGCGGGGACCTGGGGATACATTTCAGCGCCATCGTGAGCTACGGGAACGGCGCGGACCTCGACGAGTCGCACCTGTTGCGCTATTTCTCCGCGGACCCCTGCACGAGCACCATCGCCGCTTACCTGGAGGGGGTGCGGGATGGAAGGGTCTTCCTCGAGGCCCTCAGGGAGGCCGCCTCCCGCAAGACGGTGGTCATATGGAAGGTGGGCAAGGCGGATTCCTCCCGTCGCGCCGCCGCCTCCCACACCGGTTCCCTGGCCGGCTCCTCGGCCATCTGGGAAGGCGTCCTCCGCCAGTGCGGGGTCATCGAGGCCTGCGGCGTCGACGAGATATGCGACGTGCTCCTGGCCCTCAAGCACATGGGGCGCAGGCCGGGAAGGCGCCTCCTGCTGAGCGGGGGAGGCGGGGGCCTGGGGGCCTATGCAGGCGACCTCGCGGAGGCGGAGGGGCTGACGGTGCCCCCCATGGGGGAGGAGACCGCGTCGCGCCTGCGCCCCATCCTGGACTACCCCGGTACCGCGGTGGGAAACCCCCTGGACATCGGGACCCCGCTCACCCATCCCTCCGTCTTCGAGGCCGCCATGCGGGAGGCCGCCCGTGACCCGGACACGGACATCCTCGTCTTCGACCTGGCCCTGAACTTCGGCTACGGCCTGGTGGGAGAGGAAGGCGCACTGGCCGCCACGGACTCGCTGGTCAGGGTGCGCCGGGAGACGGGGAAGCCCGTGGTGCTCGTGCTTTACTCACGCGCCATAGGCCACCGCGACCTCGCCCTGGAGGAACTCGCGCGCAGGCTGCGCGACCGGCTGCTCGCGGGCGGGGTGGCGGTATTCCCCTCCATGCAACGGGCCATGCGCGCCCTGCGCCTGGTCAATACCTGACTCCATCCCGCGCCTTGATAGCACCCCTCCCGGGTTCCCCCTGCCTGTGCCCCCGCGGGGTACGCGCCCAAGATGCCCTTTGTTCATGGCAAGTCCCCATACCCGGCAGGGAAATCTGAAACAAGCTTAAAAGGTCTTGACATATACATCAGGTATATGTTACATAACGTGATACAACGTATTTATTCCCTGGAGGGTACGATGCGCAACTACCTGAGCACTTACCAGGTCGCGAAAAACCTGGGCGTGAACATACAGACGGTCAGGCATTACATACGCAAGGGGGAGTTGAAGGCGGCTCGCGTCGGGAAGAAATACATCATCTGCCAGGAGGACCTCGACGCCTTCCTGGCGGGGAGGAAGGAGGTGAGGGCCCTCGAGAGGATAGGCCTTACCGAGAAGGGGAGCCAGAAGGTCCGCGAGATAAAGAAGCACGCCGAGAGCATCCTGACCTATCTCGAGGAATGCCCCGGAGCGGACGCGGGCGAACTGGCGGAATCCCTCGGCCTGGGCCGCAGGGAAGTCCTGCGGGCGCTGCGGCGCCTGGAGGAGAAGAACCTTGCGTATTGCGAGGCAAGTGGCGAGAGGTTGGACAGGCAGAACGACCCCTGGTTCGCCGCGCCCCGGCGGACGGCGTGAAACGCCGCGGAGGATAAGGGGTCGCGGAGACTTGACCGCGGGGGAAGCGCCCGTCCAGGGAAAGACGAAAGGGGGGATTGCAGGTGGCGGAAAACGTCGTCGGCCTGCAGGAATATCTCGAATCCTACATTCCTTCGCTCATCTCCAAGCGGCTGGAGGAAAAGCCCCTGCCGAACATGGAGGGGACCAACTTCACCGTGCAGTTGACCATCAAGGGCGAGAAGACCCTGGTTTACGGGTTCGCCGTCAAGGACGCCCGGGAGATAACCGTGTCGCCTGGGGGCATCGCGGATCCCATGCTCGACGTGGTCATCCCCGAAGACGTCATCCGTCCCCTGGTGGACATGGTCACCTCGTTCACCGGCCGCAAGCAGTACGACGCGGCGAGCACTTCCAAGGGCCTGCTGCGCCTGGAGCTGGCCATGCCCGGTGACTGGACCCTGCCGGTGAGCGTGAAGTTCAACGGCGCGGATTCCCCCAGCGTGACCATCTCTGCCTCAGCGGAGGACTTCGCCAAGATGGCCACCGGCGAGATGAGCGGCCCCACGGCCTTCATGCAGGGGAAGATCAAGATGGACGGCGACATGTCCTTCGCCCTTTCCCTGGCCAACATCATGCCGTAGGGCAAGGAACCCGGGCCGGCCCCCCTCCTTTTCGGCCCATATCCCCGCATGGACTCTCGTACACCGCAGCGGGTACATCGCGCTCGGGGGGGCCGGCCCTTTACCTGTCCCGTCCGGTGATACGCCCATCCCGCGATGCGGAGGGCTCCGCGATGCGGAGGGCTCCGCGGCGGCGGCCCCTCACAGGTCGCGCAGGCGTTCCTTCATGATCTTGCCCCCGGGGTTCATGGGCAGGGGCATATCGGAGACGACCACGAAGTCGGGCACCTTGTAGTCGGCTATCTTTCCCCGGCAGTACTCCACCACCTCTTCCGGGGTTATGGAGTGCCCGGGCATGGGAAAGACCACGGCCTTGATCTTCTCCCCCAGCACCTGGTCGGGGACGCCCACCACCGCCACCTGCAGGACCTTGGGGTTCATGAGGATGAGGTTCTCCACCTCAACGGAGTAGACGTTCTCCCCCCCGCGCAGGATCATGTCCTTCTTGCGGTCCACGATGGTGTAGAAACCCTCCTCGTCCTTCACCACCACGTCCCCCGAGCGGTGCCACCTGCGTCCCTCGGCGTCGATGACGAAGCTCTCGCTGGTCTTGTCGGGCAGGTTCCAGTAACCGCGGCACACGCCCGCGCCGCTGATGAGGAGCTCCCCCGGTTCCCCCACCGGCACCTCCCGCAGGCGGTCGTCCACCACCTTGAAGAGCGTGGGCGGGGTCGGCCACCCGATGGAGGAACCCCTCCTTATGACCTCCTCCGGCGGCAGGAGTGAGCCCGCCCCGATGCTGGTGGTCTCGGTCATCCCGAAGCCGTTCCCTATCTTGGCGTGCGGGAAATCCTTGAGCATCAGCTCCCCCAGCTCGGGGGGCATGGGGGAACCGCCCTGGAACATCACCTCGATGTTCCCCGCCTCTACCAGTTTATGGTAATTGGGTTGCATGCGCAGCAGCCAGAACATGGCGGTCACGCCCACGAAGAAGTTCACCCGTTCCTCGACCATGCTCTCGATGACCTGGTCCGCCTGGAAGACGGGAAGCACCACCGCGCCGGCGCCCAGCAGGCAGAGGTTGAAGAGAGTGTGCAGGGCGGTGACGTGGAAGAGGGGCACGGAGATCATCTGCTTGATCTGGTATATGTCTTCCATGGTGTACTTCTCGGGGATGAGGTAGGGCATGCAGCTCAGGAGGGCCTGGGCGTTGGTGGCCACGTTGCGGTGGGTGATGACGCTCCCCTTGGGGCGACCCGTGGTCCCTGAGGTGTAACATATGCTGCAGGTGTCCTTTTCGCCCACCTCCACGCCGATGTGGGGGGGCGCCTCCCTGGCCATGAGGCTGGTGAAGGGCACGGTACCGTCCATGCCCTCGTCGCCGGTGGTCACGAAGACCTCGAGGTTCTCCAGCTTGCCGCGCAGGGGTTGCACCCTCTCGTAGAGGTCGTTCTCCACGATGACCACCCGGGAGCCCGAATCCCGCAGCTGGAAGGCCAGCTCCTCCGTTTCCAGGCGCGCGTTGATGACCACGGAGATGGCGCCCACGGCGGCGATGGCCAGGTAGCTTATGCAGAACTCCGGGTTGTTGAGGAGGATCATGGCCACACGGTCGCCCTTCTTCACGCCGCAATCGTCCACGAGAGACGCGGCGACCTTCCTCACCGCTTCGTCCAGTCGGCGCCGCGTGTACCTCTGCCCCAGGGTCGGGAAGACGAAGATCTCCTCGTCGGGAAACCTCGCCAGACCCTCCTTGAAGATGGCGTAGAGGTTAGGGTACCTGCGTGCGTAGGCGGTTTCCAGGGCTCCCTCGAACCACTCGTCTATGACGCCCTCGCGTGGCCAGCCTCCCCTGAGCATCATCACCCTCCCGGTCCGTTTTCCCCTTCAATGCCGCTGAACAAGCAACACTTCCTTTCAATCCTACCACAGCTACCGCGCGAAACCCATCCCGCCCGCGAGAGGGGTAGCGCAGGGGACCATCGCAAGGCCTTAACCGCTCGTGGCGGGGCCGGCGGCTTCCGCCCGTTGCGGCCGTGGAGTCCCCCAGCCGCTGGAGGGAAGGGGTGAAAGACCCGGGCTGGGAACGCGCTCAGGCCTCGAGTTCCCGGCCCAGGTCCCCGAGAAATTCCCCGCCGGGCTCAATGAGGTCGAAGACCTCCTGCAGCAGGCTGAACACGGACCTCTTGCCCTCGCTCTCCATCCAGATCCTGCGCGCCGTCGTCCACGCCGCGACCGCGATGGCGGCGATGAGGCGGGGGCGGGGGTCGGATGCGGGATCGACGTTCATCCTCTGGGCCAGCGCCTGGCAGACCGTGTCCTCGAAACCGGGGTAGATCACGTTGCGCTCGTAATCGCCGAGGCGGCGCGAATCCCTGGCCAACCTGCGTATGAGCATGATGCGCTCCTCGCTGTCCCGGTCCAGTTCCGCCAGGAGCCGAGCGGTGGCGTAAAGGGTGGCCAGCACCGGCTCTCCCTGCGGACGGGAGAGGATGAGCTCCCTGACCAGGTTGAGTTGATCGCGCCAGTCTCCGAAGAGCACGGCCTCCTTGGAATCGAAGTAGCGGAAGAAGGTGCGCAGGGAAACGTCCACGGTCTCCGTGATCTCCTTTATGGTGGTCTTATCGTAGCCCTTTTTCTTGAAGAGCTTGAGTGCGGTGGACTCCAGGGCGTCGCGCGTCTGTTTCTTCTTGCGCTCACGCCTGCCGATCGGTCCCGCCTTCTCCTTGTCCATGCGCTGATTATAACAGACGCGGCACCCCTGCTCACACGAGCGCTCCACCGTCGTGTGCGCGCGGCCGGCGCGCGTCAACGCGGCCCCGGGCTCGCCGCGGCCCGCGACACCCTTTCCTCCGCATCCGCGAGGCGCTCTTTCAGCTCCCGGTAGTGCAGGAGGCCCTTCATGGCCCTGACCGCTCGCGAAGCCGAGGTGAAGACGGGCAGGTCGTTTTCGACCAGGGTGCGGACGGTCGCGCTTCCCGTGCCCAGGTACGACATCGCCAGGAGCGGCTTGCCGTGCTCGTGCGGCACCCTCGCCAGGTGGGGCAGGAAGGCCAGGAATTTCTCGTCCCAGGCGCTCTCCATGGGGGCCAGCTCCGGCATCCGTTTCTTGATACTCACGCCCATGTCCGCCGCCCCGAATATCCCGTAGATGAAGGCGCCGTCGACCTCGCCGGACGCGAAGACGGCCTCCAGCAGGTCCTTGTAAAGGTAGATATTGGTGGTGAAGGTGATATCCACGGGATTGGCGACAGCGCTCATGGTGCCCGCGAGTTCCCGCAGACGCTCCTGCAGGCGCTCAGAGAAGAGGGGTACCCGCAAGCCGGCCTTCTCCAGGTTATAGGCGAGGGAGGTGCCCGGGCCTCCCGAGTTTGTGATCACCGCCATGCGGTTTCCCGGGGGTAGCGGTTGCGTCGAGAGCGCCCAGAGGCAGTCGATCATCGTGTCCATGTCCTCCACGCGCATGACTCCCGCCTGCCGGAAGAGGCCGTCGTAGAGCCCGTCGGGACCGGTGACCGCGCCGGTGTGGGAGAGGGACGAACGCGAGCCGGCCTCGTTACCCCCCACGTAAACGGCCAGGACGGGCTTGCGCGCCGCCGTTCTCCTGGCCGCGGAGATGAAATCACGGGGCCTTCTCACGGCCTCCACGTAAAGGCCGACGGCCCGCACCTCGTCGCATTCCGCGAAGTATTCCAGGCAATCGACGATATCGATGTCCGCCTCGTTCCCCACGCTGACGGTCTGGCATATCCTAATCCCCTGGGAACGGAGGTAAGGGTTGAGCATGGAGGTGTAGGCGCCCGACTGCGAGGCGACGGCGAAGCCTCCCCCGAAGGGAGGATCCGGGATGGTGGTGGTGTTGAGCCGGAAAAGGGCGTTCTGCACACCCACGCAGTTGGGCCCCAGGAAGCGGATGCCGTACCTCGCCGCTATCTCCCTGATCTCCCGCTCGAGACGCCTGCCATCCTCGGCGAGGGTCTCCGCGAACCCGCCGGAAATGATGATGGCGTGACGGATGCCGTACCTCCCACATTCTTCCAGTACTCCCGGCACCACCTTCGTGGGCAGGACCAGCTGCGCCAGGTCCACCTCCCTGCCGATCTCCTCCAGGTCCCGAAAGGCCTGTAAGCCCATCACCCGTTCCTCGCTGGGATGCATGGGGTAGACCTCGCCACGGTAACCGCTTTCCAGTAGGTTGGCAAGCTGCATGGTTCCCATCTTAAGTGGGTTGTTGGAGGCGCCGTAAAACGCTATCGACCGCGGATTCATGATCCTTTCCAGCGGATTCACGCCTTTACCTCCTCACCGCTGCGGCCCGCATATCCTTGCCCCGACGCCTTGCCCCGACGCCCGGGTCGCCTCCCTCGCCCGGGCAGTCCGTCATCCGGAAGGGAGGTAGCGCACCGTCAGGCTCACGGTGCGCACGTTGCCCGGCATGGCGGCGTCGCGGAACTGCACGTAGACCCGCCTCTTCCCCGGCAAACCCCCGGCAAGCCTCCAGGGAAGGGTGACGGTCTTCCCGTCCCGGCAGGGGATCCACTCCGCGCCGGCGAAGTCGCGGCGGTTGGAGACGCGCAGGTCCATGAGCCCGGCCCCCTCGTCGTGGGCGCGCAGGGTAAGCGTCACGTCCAGGGAAGGCACGGTGGACGCGCCGCCGTTGACGGAGGCCTCGTCGACGACCGGTTTCGCGCCGTCGCTGCCCGCGGCGTAGACCCGCACCGGGAGCACGCTCCCGCCTGGGACGTCCGCCTTCACCACCACCATGCGCAGGCCGGAATCGGTATCGTACTGCTCCAGGATGGTGCCGTTCTGCGCGGCGTAATACCCGCCGCCGGAGAGCCGGCGCATGGGGAACTCGATGCGGCAACCGGAGAGGTCCAGGACCGCCCCCGGTTGGGCGAGGGTGTTCTTCACCTTGCACGTCACGTCGTCGTAAGGCCCGGTTCCCCCGGGCCCGGTGCCGTCCAGGGGGAGCGGCCGGTCGAAGGCGCCTTCACCGTTGACGATGTGCGGGCGCCGGTAGGCGGGATTGGATGAGTCCTCCTGCTCCATCCACTGCAGCACGGGGCGGTTGGTGCGGTAGACGTCGTAACCGTTCACGGCCCCCGCCCCCACCCGCAGGCCCTCCCAGCCGGGGATGGACCACCTGCGTTCGGCATCGCCGCCGGCTCCCGCGAAACCCCATTCCCGGAGCTCCCCGTCCCGGATGGTGATGAGGCGGTAACCGCCGTAGTTCTCGGAGGTCTTGTCCATGAGGAGGGACTTGCCGTCGACGGGCGGCTCGGCGCCCGTGGTGTTTATGGACACCACCCGCCCGGGGCCGTCCCCGTAGGGCTCCCAGTCCACCGCGTTGATGGCGTCGCTGTGGGTGTGGCCGGAAGCCACGAAGGCGACCTCGTGCCTGCGCAGCAGGTACATGAGCGCCTGCGAACCTTCCCCCTGTCCCGCGGACAATTCGAGGAGGCCGAACTCCTTGGTGTTGTCCCAGGTTTCCGGCGGCGCACCGGCCGGGCGCAGGGGGTCGTGGTGCAGGAAAACGCCCTTGAGGCGCTTTCCCTCCGCCTCGGCACGCGCCAGCTCGCCTTCGATCCAGGCCAGTTGCCCGTCGAACCCGTCCTCCCCCGGGTCGGGACCCCAGGGCCACGCCTGCCAGTCCCAGGGGTCGCCGCCGCCCCGCACCTGACCGTGCCACTTGTGGGGGGTGATGATCCTCAAGGGCAGGAGTATCCTGTGCAGGTCCACCAGGAACCCGTTGCGGTCATCGTAGTCCTGGGCCATTTCCGGGTAGAGGTTCACGGCCACCGCCCACAGCAGGGGGTTCATGTCCTGCGGGGTGAATGGCTCGGGGCCGTCCGCATCCATTTTATCCCAGTCCATGCTGTTCACCGCAAGGAAGGTCATGTCCCCGTAATCCCAGGAATAGTAGAGGGGGCCGAAGAGGTCCTGCCATATCTCCTGGCCGTCGTCGTGGGCCGCCTCGTGCCCGTCCCAGCAGTAGCTGTCGTGGTTGCCGGGCACGCAGAATACGGGCACGTTCAAGGCCAGGAGCTCGTCGTACCACCAGGTGTACTCGAAGCGGTATTCCGTGCCGGGGTCTCCGTTCACGTCGCCCCACAGCAGGGTATCCTTGGGGTAGGTGTTGAAGTTCTTCTGCGCGAACACGGAATCGCCGGTGAAGACCACGAAGTCGGGATCCATGAGGTTGATGGCCTGCAGCTCCTCCTGCAGGTAGATGGCGCCCTCGTTGCGCTTGCCGTCCCCGTCCAGGTCCATGGGGAAACCGGGGTATCCCAGGAAGCCGAGGTCGATGCGCGGCGGGGTGCCGGGACGGGGCTCCCGCAGCTCGAAGGAGTTGTAGTCGAGGTTCAGGCCGTTCTTGATCTCCGGCCCGTAGACGTGGGTGTCCGTGATGTGCACGATCTTCAAATCGTCGCCGAAGGATTCGATTACCTGCAGGGCGTGGGGCTGCGCGTCCTCCACGAGGAACCCGGGGCCCACGCGGTCCGAGACGCAGCGCACGTGCACGTCGTAGAGGTCCAGGGGGACGTTCACGGGCAACGCGACCTCGATGTGGTCCACCTCGAAGGCGGCCTGGCCGAAGATCTCCGGCCAGCGCCGGCTGGGGCCGCGGCTCACCCCCTTCACCGGCAGGCGGCGGGTGTTTACCGTCCTGTGCACCGGTCTCTCGTAGGTCCCGTAGGAGGGGCCGCCATAGCGGTACCACGCCTCGGGCGGGTTCTCGGCCTCCCCGGGGACGGAACCGTCGTAATTCCGCACGTTGGCGGCCACGGAGGTGGTGATCCATACCTCCCAGTCCTGCGGGCGGTCGACCTGCGCGAGCTCCGGCCGGGGGTTCGCGGCCACGCTCTTGCGCCAGTCCCACTCTATGACCAGTTCCTCTCCACGGGGCAGTATGGCCGGGCAGCCGAAGGTGGGGTAGATTAGCTGGTTTATCCTCTTGGCCACCTCGGGCAGGGAACCCTCGGGGTGGAAGGCCGCCTCCGCCGTAGCTCCCGTTCCGGGACCGGAAAGACAGCCGTACATGGTAGCCAGGGCGACGAAAAGAACCGTGAGCGCGCGAACCGCGGGGGCCGTAAAGCCGCGCAGCCTCCCGCCGTAAGAGGTACCCCCCCTATGCATCCCCCATCACTCCTTCCTCTTTGCCGGCATCCCTCCCGTCGATAAGATTGTAATACGGGCGGCGGCCGTACACCAGGCATACTCCGCGGGTCTGCGCCGTCTTTCTACCTGGAAATAACTGCCATGGTATCAGGCCGACCAGGGCCCGAGTCCCGGGGAAACGTGCGGTCCCCTATGCCCGCCCCCAGCGGGGAGACGTCGGGCCGTCCGCCGTTATGGAGTATCACGGGGTCGAGGAAAGGGCCTTCTCCACCGCCTTGAGGGCCGCTTTCTGGCTGGCGGAAGCACCGCTGACCAGGTCCACCTGCAGGGACTGCTCCTCCACCACGCGTGCCATGGTTTCCTGCACCCGGGCCGCATCGGCCCGCTGCATCTTCTCCGCGTTTACCAGCTCTATCTCCACGATCTTCCCTTCCGCCACCCACACCCGCACCCTGGCGTAGACGTGGAACACGCGGTATTCGCCCTCGTATTCTCCATCCGCGAGATCACCCACCGTGATCTCCCCCGGGACCAGCTCCCGCACGGCGCTGGTGAAACGCCAGGAATAGACACCGCAGCTGGCCATGGAAACCAGGAGCAGGGAGAGGATGGCGAGCAAAGCCATCCTGGTTTTCCTAAGCCTTTTCCCGGGAGGCGGATAATAAGGGACCTTGTCGCTCACCATTCTTCTTTTAAAGCGTGAAAGGCGGAATCGTGAGTTCTTCCCCGTCATCTCGACCCTCCCTCGAATCGGCTGCGTTCGGCCAAGAACCACCATGATTATATTGCGGGAGGCGTTTCCTGTCATAATATCCAAATGGATATCAAGGGGCGCCCCGTGATCATACCCGGCATCTTCCACGGGGCTCTTCTTCGCATCTTTCTCTGTATCTTTCTCCGCGTCTTTCTCTGTATCTTTCTCCGCGTCTTTCTCCTCTTCTTTCCTCCCGTCTTTCTCCCGCAAAGAGGAAAACGCGGCTGAGCGGTGCGGCGCCCCGGAGCGCGGGCTTTCCGGGGATGCATCTTTTCTTCTGCCTTTTCTTCTGCCTTCTCTTCTGCCTTTTCTTCTGCCTTTTCTTATGCATTTTCTCGTGTCTTTTCTTGTGCGCTCCTGTCCCCGGAGGTATGGGCTTTCCATCCACACGGGTTCCGGAAGGAAACGGGGCGCGGTCCTTTGAAGTATTGTAGGAAGATTATGGTGAGGGAAGGGTGGCTTTCTCCGCCCCCGGAAAGTCTGTCGAAACATGAAGGCCCGTGGTGCGTCCTCGAGGAGGGTGAGATGGAGCGGGAAGAAGAACACGCGGTTTACGGTTTCCGCTGGGTGGTCCTGGCCTCCTTCATGCTCGTGGCCGCCGTCACCCAGTTGATGTGGCTGAACTACGCCCCCATAACCTCGCAGACCCAGGAGCTCATGGGAGTCAGCGAGTTCAGGGTGGTCCTGCTGGCGACCATGTTCCCCCTCGTATACATACCCGTTTCCATCCCCGCCGGCTTCATCATCGACCGCAAGGGCTTCCGCTTCGCCGTGCTCATCGGGGCCCTGCTTACCACGGCCTTCTCCTTCCTGCGCCTCTTCGCGGACAACTACGCCCTGGTGCTCGTGGGCATGATCGGCATCTCGCTGGGCCAGCCCTTCGTGCTCAACAGCATCACCAAGATGGTGAGCACCTGGTTCCCCACCGACGAATCCGCGCTGGCCAACGGGCTGGCTTCCCTCTCCCTCTTCCTGGGGATGATCGTCGCCCTGGCCGCCACGCCCCCCCTGCTCAAGGCCCTGGGCGAAAACGAAATAAGCTCGCTCCGCTGGGTGGTGCTTATCTACAGCCTTATCTCCCTTGCCGGACTGGTGCTCTTCGCCCTCCTGGGAAGGGCTCGTCCCCCCAGGCCTCCCAAGCGCACGGAGAAGGAGGCGCTGGGCGAGGAGGCGGCCATCAACCTGAAGGGCCTGCGTTCCCTCTTCGCCCTGCACGACTTCCGCCTCCTCTGCCTGATCATCTTCATCGGCAACGGCAGCTTCGTGGGCCTCATGCAGCTCATCGAGAAGATCCTCAAGCCCAAGGGCATAGGGACGGGGACGGCGGGGAACATCGGCGCGGTCATCGTGCTGGCGGGCGTGGTCGGCTGCATCGTCCTGCCCTCCATATCCGACAGGATCATGCGGCGCAAGCCCTTCATAGTCCTCGCTGCCCTGGCGGCGGCGCCCACCCTTTTCCTCGTGGGCGCCCTGGAAAACACCGCCCTGATCTTCATCGTCGGGGGCGTACTGGGCTTCTTCCTCCTGAGCGCCCTCCCCGTGCTCCTGGCCCTCGCCGAGGAGACCACCGGCGCCGCCCTCACGGGCACGGCAACCAGCATGCTCCTGCTGCTGGGGAACGCCGGCGGGGTGGTCATCACCATGATCATGGAAGGGATCAAGGGAGCCACCGGTGGACCCGGCGAGTCCTTCTTCTGGGCCATGGTGTTCCTTGCCCTCGCCTTCGTCGCAGCCTTCCTCGTCGCCCTGCGCCTGCGGGAAAGCGCCGAGGCCTGATACGCACGGTCGGACACCGTTGCCTGTCGATGCCTTCATTCTTCGTACCGGGTGCGTGGTCACCGTTGCCTGGAGGAGCCCCACCCTCCCGCCGCATGAGTATCCCGCCATGAAAACACGGAGCGGATCTGGCATGAACACTCGTCTCGCTGGATGTGCATCTAATTCTTGCCCCGAAACGCCATTGCGGGGAGCCTCGATGGAACGTCATCGCGAGGAGCGGAGCGACGAAGCGATCTCCTCCGCGCCTTTGCCGTTCCTACCGGCGAGATGGCAACATCCCGTTGCCTGATCCCGCCTGTCGACGCGGGGAGGTCTTATTACCCGTGGCTTTCGAGGAAGCGGAGGGCGCCGTCCATGGCCAGCGCGGCGCCGCGCGTGTACCAGAAATTGAGAAAACCGTGGTAGGTGAGGGGGTGCTCTCTCCTGGTAAGATTCAACAGCTCATGCTCCACGCCGTTCTCCGCCAGCGCGCGCACGAAGTCGAGGGTCTGGGAGTGCAGCTGGTCTATCTCGCTGGTGGCCAGGTAACAGGGCGGGAACTGCGGGGTGACGTAGCGGACGGGCGAAGCCAGCTCGGCCCCCTCGCGGAACAACCCCGGGTCGCGCCCCAGGAACCCGGTGATGAGCATGCGCCCGAAGGGGAAGCCGGTGTCGCCCACGGTGACCAGGTCGTACACACCGTAGAAGAGCAGTAACCCCCGGATGCATGACGCGGGAATGCAGGTGGGGATGGACAGGGCCCGCCGCAGGTCAGGGTGCAGCGCCTCCGCCGCGTACATGGCCGCGTGATAGGCGCCGGCTGAGTCCCCCGCCAGGAAGACCCGCCCCGGGTCGCCGCCGTAGTCTTGCGCGTGCGCGTAGGCCCAGTTCACCGCCGCCGCCGTGTCCTGCAGCTGCTCCCGGTAGCCGAAACGCGGTGCCATGCGGTAGTTGGCGTTGAACACCAGGTAACCCGATGAGGCGAAGACGCGACAGATGCGGTCGTAGGTGCGCTTGTCGCCCACGTGGTTCCCTCCCCCGTGGACGTAGACCAGGACGGGGTAAGGGGGCTCGGAAGGCGGGATGAAGACGTCCAGCTTCTGGAGGCGACTCCCCTCCTCCACGTAGGGGAGGTCACGCTCTATGGCCCCCACCTCCGGGGCGCGCCGGTTGAGGAGGAGGGCGCGCAGTATCCTCTCCCCCACCGCCCAGTTGAACTTGAACAGGTAGGCGAAGGCAGTGCCGTAGGGCAGTTTTTCCCCGTTCATGCGCATATGGTAACGCCATCCAGCGGAGCGGGCAACCGTGCCCCCCTTAAACCAGAAATGCCGCTTGGATAGAAGGGTATGTGTGTAAGCATTCGCCAACCTTCCCGCCCATCTACGCCCGCGAGATACGAAGAGGCCTGCAAACCCATGGGGTACGCGAGTGCCGTGCTTGCCCTGCCGGTGGGTCGCGCCGCCGGAGAAGCTCAGGCGCTGGCCGTTTCCCGTCCTGCCTGGCCCACCGGCGTCACGGATATCTCCAGCTCGCCCTCCTCCGAGAAGCTCCATTCCAGGTGGGTGTCCACGTCATAGGTAAGCTCGTACAGCCCCTGCACCAGGCCGACCAGCATGAGGTGGAGGAAGGCGTTCTCTATGCGGAAATAGAGGCCGCTCTGGTTGGACCTCAGCTCGCGCAGGTTGCCCAGGCCGCGCATGGCCAGCTGGTCGCGCATGTCCAGCCTTCCCATGCCCTCGATGCTGTAGAACCCGGCCCGCACGAAACGGCGCTGGGCCTCGATGACCGACTCCGGGAAGATCTCCCCCAACTCGTTCTCCAGCTCGCCGAAAACGGCATCCACCTCCATCCCGGTGAGGATCATGCGCCTGCCCGTGGTGACGCCCGCGATGATGCCGCGCTCCGGGTACCAGCGGTAATGCGAAAGGGCCAGCGGGCCCCCGCAGCTCGCGCATCTCTCCAGCTCGATATCCCCGTCGCGGAGCGGGAAGTGGCGGAAGCGCAACCTGCCCTTGAGTTCCTGGGGATGGTTGGCCACGAAACAAGTCAGCTCGTAGAGGTTCTCCGAGATCTGCTTGTATTCCGCGCCCAGCTCGCAGCCGAAGAGGATCTCGAAGGCGGCGGCCATGTCCCCGCAGGCCAGGGGCACCGAGTAGGGTTCGGAGATGGTCTCCACGACGTAATCGTTCACGTCCTTCTCGAAACGGTAGTCGACCAGTTCGAATTTCCCGTAGCCGTCAAGCATCGCCGTCAGCCGCAGTCCGTCGTTCACCGGCCGCCAGTCGATCTCCCGCTTGCGCAGCAGCTCCTTGGTGACGTCGGGGATGAGGCTCTCCAGGTAAGAACGTACCGCACGGCGCTTGGCGGTGATCAGGGCATGCTCGATGGGCACACCGATCAACTCCTGGATGCCCCTGAAGAGGGGGTCGAGGTTCTCGCTCTCCACGAAGACCATGCGGTTACGACGGTCCCGGCTCTGCACGATGACGCCGTTGTCGAGCCAAGTGTGCTCGGAGGTGATGTGCCTGGGGACCCCGCACTCGGGGCAAAGATCGACCTGGTTCATGCCGTTGCCTGCCTTTCTCGTCATCCGTAACCAGATACAAGCCAGGTATTTGCTCCCAGAGCCCCGAGGCTCCGCAGCATACCATGCCACCAAGGTTTTTCTCGACCGACAGCGCTTTAAGGTAAAGACGTCCGGGCCGCGAATGTTCACCTGGAGTGAACGCATTCCCGCGGGCGCACGGGGGCGACGGCGTGCACCCGCCCTCGACCACGGCTAGATGCGCGCCTGCCCGGGATTATCCCGCCCCCCCGCCGGCCCGGCCCGCCTTCTGCCCATCACCCCCATCCCGCTGCGCGGATCGCTTCCGCAAGGAATGCATGCGGCGACTACAGGGAATATTCCTCCTTGAGGAACTGCACCCAGGGCTTGAAGGACTCGATCTCTTCCGGGGTCATCTCGTCGAGGAAGATGGTGTCCACCATGCCCACCAGCTCCGTGAGGCGGGTGGCCGCCTTGACGTAGCGCACGATGGTGGGCAGGTCGCCCTTGAGCTTGATCCTTCCCTGCATCATGCCCTTGACCGCGTCGAGCTCGCCGGTCATCACCTGCTTCCAGCGGTCGTAGGGGGCGGTGAGCACGTAGTCCCCGCTCTCGCCGACATCCCTGGGCACCAGGCGCACGGAGCGGCAGTCCCCGTGCCACAGGTCGAGCATGAGGTACATGTCGTCATCCAGCCCCACCTGGGGTTCTGGAAGAATATGGATGACCACCGAGCCTTCCCAGCCCTTGGCCAGCTTGCGGTAGGTCTCGTCTCCCTGGATGAGCTTTTCGTAGGCGCCGATCCACGCGGGGGTGCCCATTATGTAGGGCTTGTTCTCCACCTCGAGCAGGTCCTCCACCAGGGCGGCGAATGAATCCTCCCACTCCTTGGTCCCGTAAACGTACGGCATATCCTCCTCCTTTCGCCGATGCGGGACGAACGTTAGTCCCTCCTACCCTTATCTCCCTGGCGGCGAAAGGTGCCGATACGCCTTATCTTTAAATTACGCAGCCGCAGGCACTCCCCCGCGCATTATAGCGCGAGGCGGCATCCCGTGGAATACCTGTGCTGAGAAGCCGCTCTTTGGTCCTCGCCGGGGCTACGGGCAGACGCTCCCCGCCATGTCAATAGCAGGGATACCAGGGCGGCGGCTCGATCCCCGTGCCCAGGTCAACCCCGTGCCAACCCCTGGCATCCCTTTTCATGATGACCAGGGGGGCATCGATATCCTGGTTGGTGCAGAGGGCCACCCCGACCGCCTCGTTTCCCTTTATCAGCAGGCCGCTTATCTCGAACTCCAACCCCGCTGCGGCATTGGCCTTGGTGTAGGCCAGCATGGCCGCTTCCACCTCCGTAAGCCTTGACTCGTACCAGGCGGGCAGCTCCAGGTCGGTGCCCACGTCCACCCCGTGCCAACCCCTGGCATCCCTTTTCATGATGACCATGGGGGCATCGATATCCTGGTTGGTGCAGAGGGCTAACCCGACCGCCTCGTTTCCCTTGATAAAGAGGTTGAATATCTCGAAATCCAACCCCGCTGCGGCATTGGCCTTGGTATAGGCCAGCATGGCCGCCTCCACCTCCGCCAGTTTCTCCGCTTCATCGTAGCCTTCGTCCTCGCTAACGCCGCTATCGCCGTTGTCCGTGGTCCCGTTGCGGTCCGGTTCATCCAGGCTCAGGCCTTCCAGCACATGCGGGTCGATCACCGACTCTCTAAGATAATCGCCAGACAGGTACCACTCCCCGTCCACCCTCACCAGCCGCACGGGCTCCACGTCGTCCTCTGAAGCCTCCTCGGTCACCACGTCTCCGTATTCGTCGGTATAGGTCATGGTGCCGTCCACGATGGTCACGGTTGCGGTGTCCCCGCGTATCTCGGTCTCCATCTCCCTGATCTCCACCTCCAGGTCCTCCGGGAAGTCCTGGAAGAAATAGTCCTCGAAGAAAGTCCGGTAGTTCTTTCCCAGCGCGTCCTCGAGTTCGGCGCGGAACGAAGGTTCGATGATCTCCAGGAACAGGTCCGCGTCCTGCGTCTCCATGGCGCGGTAGAATTTCCTCACCACCTCTTCGGGGCCGGAGGTGTCGCCGGTGCCGTTTCCCGCGAAGACCACGAATACCAGCACCAGGACTACGGCTATCGCCGCCAGCACCCCGATGCCGCCCATCACCCAGGGCAGGGGTGATTTTTTGGGGGTTGGGGCATAAGGAGTTGCCTGCGGGGCGGGCCCTTGCGGAAGGCCTGCGGGAGGAACCCCCGCCGGCGGGGAAGGCGGCACGTATACCTGGTGATCGGGGGGGACAGGAGGCTGTCCCTCCTGTCCGGTGCCGGCAGATGCAGAGCTCACCGTTGCTCCACAGTAACCGCAGAACAGGCTATCGTCCGCTATCTCTTTTCCGCATTTTTCACAGAACATCTTACGGCTCCCTCCATCACGCACGGCCCTCCTCGAGAATGCCCTGGGCCCACGCGCCTGGTCGGGTGGCAAGTCCGCGGGAGATGGGCATGGAGGCCCGCATCAATATATCTTTCTCCCGCACCTACGGCAGAAACGCTCGCCGCTTCCCAGCCTGTTGCCGCACCCGGGGCAGAAAACCAGCGGCTCGGCCTCCCCCTGCACCGGCTTACCGCAAGCCCTACAGAATCTAACCCCCTCTTCCAGTTCGCTTCCGCAGGCGGCGCAGACGACCGGTGGCCTCCCTGCGGGTCTCCCGGCGTGTCTCCCACAGGCACTGCAGAAGCTTGCACCCTCCATAAGTTCCTTGCCGCAGCCGACGCAGAAAAGGCGAGCCGTGGGCGCCTGTCCTTCCGCCAGCTTCCCGGCTTCCGGTTCCTCTTCCTCGATCCCCGCAAGCTCTTTCATCTCAGCCAGAAAATCCCAGAAGGCGTCGTCCGCGGGTTGGCTGGCGGCCACGGCATCCAGCAAGCGATAGGCCTCGAGGTACTCGCCCTGCTCGGCATAAAGGCGGGCGGCGAGCAGGCAGACCAGGGGGTTCCCGGTGCCTTCGGGATCTTCGAGCACGACCTCGTATTGCTCAAGTGCGTCCTCTTTCCGGCCCTGCAATTGCAGGACCAGCGCATAACTGGAGCGCAACGGAAGGCTGTCGGGATTGGCACCCAGGCCTATCTCGAGGTAATGCGAAGAATCTTCCATGTTGCCCTCCATGCCCGCCTTCATCCCCGCCATCCAGGTAAGGGTCTCGATGGTCCCGGCGTAGAGATCCTGGAAGTCAGGGTATTCCTCGAGGAAGACAAGGAGCTCTTCCAGGAGCAGATCTACGAGTACCTCTTCTCCTCCGAATACCTCTCGCTCCACCTCACGCCTTACGGGTACGGGCAGCAGTTCGGCCCCGTAGGCCTGCAGCGCCTGGTCCTCGAATCTGTAGAACGCGTACTCGCCCAAGTGCATCTCTCCCCCGCGTCAACTCAAGGCGTCAACCCCCTGTAGATATCGGCTACCTCCTTGGCCAGCTCCTCGGCAGATGTCCCCCTGGACCTCAAGAAATCGTCCACCTCCACGGGTGAGGCGCCCCTGTTGATCATCCTGTTCATATCGTCGATGGTTCCCTCGACATCCGCGATCTTCCTGCTCACGGCGGCTGCTTTTCCCGGATTCGTCCGTTCGAGGTACTGGACACGCCCTCTTACCTGGTTGTTGAACGCCTTTACGATCTCGCGCTGTCCCAGGTAGCGTCGCTTCAGCGCCGATGTCATATCCCCTGACCTGGCTAATCTATCAGCCTCCGCGAAAGCCTCGTCAGCCTTGTATTGCATGGTCCTGCTCACCGTGTCCGTATGCGAGGTGCCCTTTCCGAGCTGCATATCCTGCCAGTCGTCCGGCGACATGCCGAAGGCCTCGGCGGAATGCCGGTCCACGGCAACGTTACGACAGTCGCGTCCCAACTGCGCCGGGGTGGTGCCCTCCGGGCTGCCCGCGGCACGGTAGAAGCTCTCGTCGTATATCTTCTGCACCTTGTCCGCGGGCACGTCGCGGATCTTGCCATCAGCTCCCTTGATGCGCACGGTAATGTCCTGGTCCATGGCTGCCTTGGCCTTGGCGCCCGGAACCTTGGGGTTGGTAGCCCTGAACACATCCACCTGATCCGGGCTTACCCCGAACTCACTCGCGATCTGCCGCCTTGCGTCCTCCATGGCCTTATCCTGAAGATCTCTCAGTTGTTTATTGAAGCTCCTGATGACGCTCCTGTCCTTGGCGTTGAGCTTCTGGATGGCCAGGGGATCCTTCTGTATCTCCAGAATAGCCTCGGTCCGTATGCGCACGTCGCCGGACTTCATGGCTTTCTTGAACCTCTTGATCTTGGATTCCGCCTTCTGCAGATCGCTGGCCCATATCGTCTTCAACCTGCCCTTTTCGGCCTTGCCGAGTTTATCGAAGAGCCCTGGTTTCGCCTTTACCTTTCTGACCCTGGCAAGGTCGTCGAGCTTATCGTCCACGAGCCCTGCCGCCCTGGCGGCATCGTCCAACTTGTCTTTGCCGGCCGAGATCAGGGCCTTGCCCGCTTGCCTGCTCCCCCCTCCGAAGAGCCACCTGCCGAGCCCCGAGATACCCTCGAGCAGGCCGATGGTGTTCAAGGTCGCCAGGGCCGAATAGGCGAAGCGGTCTGGCAGGGGCTTGTTGGGATCTATGGCGTTTTTCCACAGCTCCGTTCCCAGGATGGTCTTCAACGTGCCGAGAGGGTCCTGCAATACGGGAATGATGATATTCTCGGCGATGTACTTGGTGGCATCTTTCTTGGCTTCCTCCAGGTCCATGACGGGCTTAAACGGATCCTTCAGGCTGTTTGCGAAGTATTCCACCGCTGCCTCCGCCTGTTCCTTTTTCCACTTTTCGAAGTTCTCGTGCGTTTTTTTGATCTTGTCCATCATGTCCTTGAGGTTTTCCACGTCGGTAACCCCATCCCATATCCATTTGGCCTTATCTGAGAGATAACCGGGGACGGTCTCGACATCGTCCCCGATGTTCCTTATGGTCTGGACGAGCACGTTCTCCGGCGCTTGCTGGTATGGATCCACCTGGGAGGAAAAGGGCTCCGCGGTACCGCCGGCGATTCCCGCCGGAAACGGCTCCATGCCCGGGGGAGCCGCGGGTGGCGATGCAGGCTTTCCGGGAGGGGCCAGCGGCGTGACGGGCACGGGCGGCAGCGCGAGGAGCGAATTAAGAAATCCTGTCACCGCCGCGATGATGCCGGCTATCACCGTGCCTACAAGCCATTTCCACCAGCTCCCGGGCCCCGGTATCTTGCCGGCTTCACCCTCCCTCTCGCTCTCTCCACCAGGCGTCGAGACGACATCCCCACCGGGACCCACTTCCACCCACCCCGACTGGTGTTCATAAGAAGCCAGCGTCTCCTCGAGGGTAGCCTCCATCTCGGAGACCGCCCTTTCCATCCCCGAACCGTATTTATCAGGCGGGATCTCGACCTCCACGCTGTCGCTCTTGGTGTTGCCGGTACCGGTCTCTTCCAGTGGCTGATCGGTCCCACCCACCCACGACGTCGACTCCAGGAAGGCTACGTCATTATATAAGATCTTGTCTGCAGCCGATTCATCCAGGGGTACGATCATGCCGTCCTTGACGACTGCCTTGGTGGATGTGGTGTAGATGACGTACAGGTAATATCTCACGAATACCGTTCCGTCGTCGTGTTTCACTATCTCGGTGGTCTTTACCGTCTTTACTATCTTGAACGGGGGATCGCTCATTATTTCTCCCGTCATAAAACATGCCATATCCCCCTCCCCGTTTCTTATTTTCTCGATGAAATCCTCAGCCTGTTCTTCCGTCGGGGGCTTGATATTGTCCGCGAAACAGGGGCTGGAGCAGGAGAGCATGATGGCTCCGGTCAAAGAGATCAAGACGGCCAGGGCGAGCGGCCAGGGTGGCCGCCATGTTCCGCCCAACCGTCCCGGTATCGCCATGCCCTTCATTACGCGACCGCCTTGCTGAAGATGGCCGAGTAGGCTATCCAGATGCCGGAGAAGACAAAAGACCCTGCCATGGGGATGACCATGAGGCGCATCTGCTGACCGGATGAGCGCATCAGCTCGGCCCCCACCGCCGCTCCCGAGGTCATGATGGTCGCCTGGATGAAGGCGGTGGCCGCGTTCCAGCCGAAGGCGAGGTCCGCCAGGAGGGCGAGCGCGGTGAAGGGTATGGCGATGAGGTAGCCCCGCGCCACGGCGTCAAGGCCTCCCACATACCCCGGTCCCCGGCGTAGGGGGGGATGGACCGCCAGCACCAGGCCGGCGAGGCCGGCCAGGCAGGCCGCTATGACGAGCAGGCCCAGGATCGTGTAGAGGGCTACCTGGCCCGCGCCCACAACGACGTACCTGCCGTTGAGCCATGCCAGGACGGTGAAGCAGGCCAGGATGAGCAGGCCGCAAACGATCCTCTCCGTCAGTGCTCTGTCCACGGCGTTTCGCCTCCTATATCCCCAGCAAGGCCCAACCGCAGAGGATAAGCGCCCCGCAGATGGTGGAGAGGGTCAGGGAGGCTATCACCTTCTCCCCGGTCATCTCCCGGCAAATGGCAATGATAGGGTACAGCGCCCAAAGTGCCCCGGTGATCCCGAAGGCCACGGCGGTGTTCCAGCCCGCGGTCAGGTTTGCGATCAACCCCACCAAGCAGAAGATGAGGGTAGGGGTGTAGGCGAGGCAGAAAGCCCGCACCGTCCACCCCAGGGAGCGGTCGTTTCCGAAGAGGCGCGAAGCGGCCCAGGCCAGCGCCGCCACCAGGGCTACCCCTGCGGTGCCCATGGCGGTTCCCAGGAAGGTGAAGCCCACCGCGGCCCCGGTGCTTGCGGTGCCCACGCGGTGCATGTCCAAGCCGGTCTGCAGGAAGAAGAGGGTGAAAGAAATCCCGGATATGGCGAGGCAGAAGGGCCAGGGGATGCTCTCCATGGCTCCCTTCAGCACCCGGGTGGGGTTCAAGATCATGGAAAGGGCTGTACTCAGTGACGAAGATGCTCTTGTGCCCGCAACCTCCACTCCCCGCTCCTTGATGTCGTTGCCCCCAGATGTTCTGTGGCATCCCCGAAACATGGCACGGTATATCCATATCATCTCAATTCTTAGGGGATATTTCAACAGGACACGCTACCGTTGGCAGCGCGTAAGATAGATCTGTGGGCACAAATTCCTTGAAGCTATCTCTAGTGATAGACGGGCCCCTACTCGAGCCGCTCAATATCGACGCCGACACGCCCCTGGAAATAACCACCAACGGAGAGGCGTTGATCATCACGCCCGTGCGCGATAAGAAGCGCCGTCAGGACTTCGAGGCAGCCCTGGAGAAAGCCGATCGCCAGTACGGCAGGATGCTCAAGAACCTGGCGGGCTGGATTGCCGGGCTTGTATCCCTTACCCTGGCCCGGGTGATCGAGATACACCGGGACCAGATGTGTCGCTGCGGCGGCAGCCCCGGCACACGAGACCTCGATCTTCTTAAACCCGCCCTGACCACGCCCCGGGCTGGCATGGGAGGGCAATATATCAAGGGATCCGGCTTAAGAAAAAGGCCACGAGGGGCCCGTTGATCGGTGGGCGTTAAGGGATCTGGAAGACCTTTCCCTGTTTACTGTCCTGCTTGAGATGGGTATTACGCCGCCGGCAAAGGAGGATTCACATGGTGCGTCACCTCGATGGGATAGGATGATATCTATAGGCATGGTAAAATACATGTGATACAATAACATACATAGAATACTTACTGGGATCGGAGGTACAAAGTGAGTAAGGCGATCTCGATCAGGCTGGATGAACAGGTGTTGAAAGAACTGGAGGACCTGTCTAGGGCAACGGAGCGCTCCCGTACCTTTCTCATCAATGAGGCCATAAAGACTTACATTGCGGAATACGGCGATTACCGCGTGGCGCTCGACCGTCTCCTGGATAAGGACGATGAGCTGATCAGCGGCTCGGAGCTGAGGAGAAGGCTTGGGCTTTAAGGTAGTATACAAAGCCTCGGTCGAGAAGGATCTCAAGAAGATAGATAAAGCCGAGGCGAAAAGGATCTTGAACGGAATAGAAGGCGACTTGGCGAAGGATCCCGATAAGGGAGCTGCCTTAAGCGGAACATTCCAGGGGTTATACAGATACAGGATCGGCGATCACAGGGTCATATACGCCAAGACGATTGATGGGGTATTGGTGTTGCGCATCGGCCACAGAAAAGACATCTATCGCGTCTAGGATGAAGCCGGTGATCAAGCCGGAATGAGGAGTCGCCAGACGGGTATGCGAGGCAAGTCGGAAACTGTAGAAGCCGTTAATTGGCGGACTGGCAGATACGCCAGAGATATTAGGAAGCCGGGCACAGAGCCCGGCTTCTATTGCTTTGGTGGGCGTTAAGGGACTTGGAAGACCTATCCCCACTAGTAGTCCTCGATGAGGTGGTATGAACGGCTTCAGCTTTCCTGCACCAAGACCCCCCTGAGCTTGGTCTTATGCAACTTGCTTAGCGGCCCCTCAATGATTTTTATCTTCTCCTTTTCAATCATCGATGCATCAATGAGGTCTATAAGGTCCTTCTTTTGGAGGTTTAGAAATGCAGCCACTAAGATGGAAATTCGAAGAATGTTGGCCAGACTTCGCATATAAAGCCGTATATCGCCCCGCCGATTTTCAAACCTCCTTCTTTCTTTTTCATCCAATAGCTCCCCATGAACATATCTACTTCTGATATCGTATGCATCATTTATCTCGTCCTGTATTTCATTTGCATTAAATCCCAACATGGAAAACAGCTTTGCGACTCTGCTCTTCAGGCGATACTTCAGCTCCATGTTCTCTTGCAGGAAAAGGCTCTCCATGCCCATGACAAGGTTGGCAATTCTCGCCTCCTCTCTGTTCCCCCTTAACAGATAATCACAATAGGACGAATAAGCAATTGACAAATGTATTGACGTCTTATCGGAGAAGCTGAGTTTCTCCCAAAGCCGCATCTTGCGACACTCATTCCAAAATTTACGGAGTATGCGGAAATCGCTTTCTTGTAAAACGTATTCTTCATATACGGATATGAGCGATATTGGTCCTATTTGTTTACCCGGATAGTATTTGGCAACAGAGTCCGTGTACTTATGATCACGAATTCTTTGAACACTACCTACCCGGAATAGCCTTAAAACCGTTTCAGCTAATTGGATGTCTTCCTCTAAGCCGACGGTATCATAATAGTCGCCCTTAATCTCCAGAATCATTGTTGGATTCATAAAATCATCGAATTGCAAGTGTTCGTAGGCAGCGACTTTCTTCTCTAGGTCCTTTGCCGTTAACTGCCTTAGAATGAAGGTGGTTCCATCTATAATGAATTTCTTCCTAACTGTTAGAATCGAAACACCCAATAACTCTGATATCGAATGATGTTTCCTGGGCTTTTTGTTCAAGTCTTTGATACATGAGCCAACCAATTTGGCCACGTATCTTTTGTCCAACCTCCCTTTCTTAAGAACGTCCTCCGATAAAAAGTGCATGAAATTCCATAACAACCATTGCTCTACATTGTCGTTATCTGGAAATAAGCCTCTCAGGGTGCGTACGGAATCTTTGTAGGCGCTCTGTTTTATGTACTCCTTTACGAAACGATTCGCTTCGCCCGCGAATGATTCCCTACAATATTCTTGATAGTTGATGCCATCGCATTTTAGTTTGCCATCATCATTCATTGGCTGTGGCGGCTTTCTGGATATATACGATTGCTTCGATTTATTTAATCTCCCCTCCCGGATTAGGCATTCCAATTCATGGGCGATATTTCCTGCAAGTTCCATCAGGCAATTTGTTGCGGCTTCTTCTCGGGATAGCCGTGCCATAACCCATCAACCTTTCATTGTGGTGCCCGCAACCTTTTCAACATCTCAAGATAATCTTCGGGCAGTTCCCAATGCGTTGCCCCGGATATAATATGGCGTAAATAGTCTTCAGCAGGAGTATGCTCTTTGTCAGATTTATTTGCAGCAACATAGATGAATGCTCCTAACGGTCGATCTTCATCTCCATTCACAAGCACGCTGGTGCAACAACGCTCGTAGGCGTTATTCTCACCCTTGCCATAATAGCCCTCATAGGTATCGAGTCTCTTCAATTCCTCTTTCGAGATGTCATATACAACCCCCCAAACACCCGGGCTGGCATCATCCTCTACGACATCGGCAACCCAGCTTCTGCGCTTTTCTGAATATCTCGTGAATGCGAGCCGGAAGCGCGGGAGAAGGGCCAGGCATCTGAATTGGTAGGATGGGCAACGCTCCTTCATCTGCTTGGGGTCCAAGTTGGAGCCGTAGGCGAAGTACAGCATCTTCCCACCTCCTTTTACCTTCTGATTATATATGCTGCCGAAGACAGACTCTTGCTATGCCTTTATCGCCGGGCGAATCGCGGCATTGCCGGCGTCCCATCGATGTCTCGCCTTGCGGGGCATTGCTATCTTCCCCCATAAAACACAGGCGCGCATGGCTTCGCCTTCCCCCTCGCCTCGCCGGGCACCGCTCACCTATCCCGGCCCTCCCGGGAGAGGCGGAGGCCGCGCCTCGCGGCGCCCCGCCTTGCGGGGCACGGATGGGCCTCCCCGCAAGGCGCACCAGCGTGGGGCTTCGCCCCATCGCGCCCGGCCTCGCCCATCCCATGCGGCGAGGCCAGCCCCTTGCCGGGCTTCGCGTCACGGCTTGCGGCGAAGCCCGGCCGGCCCGGCATGGCGGATGCGATCCGCGCATCGCCGGGAGGCGAGGCGCAAGCCTTGGAGGAACGTGCAAACGGCTTTGAGCCTGGCTGGCGCGCACGCATAGTACGCAAGCTGTGTGGAAATAAGCCCATCGCATCACGCATGACGGTGCCGTTCATGGGAGGATAGGTGGAGGAGTTTGAGGGGGTTGCGGAGCCGAGCGCGGCCGTTTTCCGGGGGGTTTCCCCGCCCCGCAGGCATGGCCTCTGGGCTGGGATTATGCCCTTCCCGGCCCTCCCGCTCCCGGCGCCGTTTTTTTTAGCCGCTCTGCGTGGGGAACATTTGGCCTCGCATACGGTCGCCCCTTTTCCCCACCTAGTTCCCAGCCTTCTTCCCTATAAGCATCTGCGCACCGCCCCGCCGAAATCTTGTGGCCACATTCTCACATGGCGATTCGGTTGCCTGCCCGCGGATGGCCGCTCGGGGTTCCCTGCGGCCGAGAGGTGCCGGAACGAGCCTCTGCTAAACGCAAGAAAACAAAAGTAAAACCCAGAAAACCCCAAAAACTACAAAAACCCCAAAAACCAAAAAAGATAAAACATAAAACCCGGGGCCGACCACAACATGTAGTGGCCCCGACGTTGATGCCGAGTCAGGCTTTGGCATCGGCTCCGTCCCGCCCCCCGCGACATTGTGCGTGGCCCCCTCGGCGGAGCACTGCAGGGTAGGGAGCGTGAACGGGTTGTGGTCTGGCGCCCTCCACTGGTTTGGCGCGTTGATGTGTCGTTCCCGCCAAGACAGGTACCCACCCTTCCCGATGTTGTTCGGCTGGTGCCAGCCATGGCCTCGCTCCATCGCAGACAACCTGGATTTGTTGGCGATATCATGCAACGCTGGGCGGGTTGGGCGAAGCGGAACAGCGTTGGGTGAAGTATGGGCAAACTAGGGTAGAGTAGCAAGAAAGTAGCCACTTGAATTCTCTACTTCGCCTATGGCTCGAACCTCGACCCCGAGCTGGAGGAGCGCTGACCATCAAATGCATTAAATAGTGTGGAGCTTCTACCCGGGTTCAGAATTGCCCTTGCGAGGAACCACGAGGATGGGAAAAGTCGGCGTGGCCGATGTGGCAGAGGATAAAGCCAGCTATGGAGTGTGGGTGGTTGTTCGTGAAACTGCGGGGGCCTTGAGCGCCTAGATGATTGCGCTCGCGATCATGGCAAGGGTGACAGGAATACGTATCCCTCACCTCTTACATTAAATGAAGTGGATTTCAGCAAAAATTGTAAAACATGGGGAAAGGAGGAAACCTGGACTTGGCTTGCGGCAACCCGTCCGCGGTATAGTAGGGTTAATACGCCTGGAGGTGGATATGAAAAACAAAGGTTAAGTGAAGAACTATATTTTGTGATATAATTCAACCGCATATGGGTGTGAGATTTCATGAGGCAAGTAACCTTCTTCAATATGTGAGGTTAAGGAGGGCTTATGAAAAAGCTATTTATTGGACTAGGGATAACCTTCCTGATCATTTTGATAGTGGGCTCAGCCCTCCTGTTATTGACAAGAAGGGGCATCGAAAAAGAGCAAATCAAAATTCCAGCAAAGCCAGAAGCGCCAATGGGACCTATGGGGAGTAGGGCGACAGGGAAAACTGCAGCAGAACAACAGGCCGCTGCCGCTCGAGACCAGGCGAAAGCTACCGAATATCAAGCGAGTGTACAGAAATATGAAGTGGAATTGATTGCCTACAACGATGCGCTTAATCGTCAGCAAGAGGCACAACAGAGATACGACGACCAGAGGAAATCATATCTGCTCTACGCTGTTATTTTGATATGTGTGCTAGCAATCCTGGCCTTGATCAGCTTTACATTAGCAGGTTTTTTCGGAAAACGCTCGGTAAATGAATTAGCCGTAGGCAAGGATGAATAGCAATTCTCAACCTATTATCAAGATGGATTACTCACGACGCAATCTGCAGCATGAAACCATGTTCGTTGACCGTCTTTGTTCCCATATACCGAGGCCGCCAGGGTCTTGACGCTTTTTCTGGTAGCATCCGTGCTCGTATCTGGTTTGATTAGTACTCCCTGCTTTATAAGGCAGGGCGCCAATGTGCTTGAGGAGAAGGGTTGACGAACCTCTTCTGGGAGTGCTGGTGTAAAGGGTCGCCGGTAAATGGGCAGAGGAATCCTTGGGCCATGGCCCGCCAAGCGGCGTATGTAGCGCTGTCGTGCCATCACTCTCCTCGACAGCGCCTCAAACGACTGCCGGCTTTAAATCTTTCACCTCCTCCCCGTTATCTGTATTATCGCCGACTATTATGTTCATGCGGGCTTTAGCAAGGGCGCTCATGACAGCCTCTGTCCTGCCGATGGCGGCGGCTGAGTCCAGCCATTACCGGGGGTAGTCATCGATGGGCATCATGCGCGCGATGTAGGCGCGCTCCAGGCGCACCTCCTCCGCATGTACCAGGCGGCTGTCGGGCCTCACCCCCTCCACGTAGCCCTCTATTTCGTCCAGGCGCCTCAAGTGGTGTGTGCTCAAAGCAAGGAACGGCCTCACCTCGACAGCCTTGTACTAGCAGAACAAGGCAACCGCCTGCAGTAAGCTCGCCAGCCCCACCACGCTCTTCTCCAGGCTGTACTCCAGGGCGTCATCAAGCAGGGGATCGCAGTCCTCCACGGTGGAGAGGACAATCTGCATGAACTCGGCGTCCCGTATCCTTCCCACGTGGTAGAGCAGGCGGTAGCCGGCGTAGGCGGCGGCGGCCTGGAGCCGCAGGAACTTGACCCGCGCCCTCCAGTCCAACTTGGCCGTATTCACCCTGCGCCCCTCATAGAGAACTTTGACCGCTTCTGCTGCCTCGTCCATATGCCTCTTCTCACCATAAGGAGAGAGATTGCCATCTTCCCGTTCCCTATTCCTTAGGGAGGCCAGGAGGAGAGGCTTTTTTAAGCCTCACCTCCTGGCCTACAGGCGCCTACCGGTCTTTCTCGGGCCCCCCTAGGGTCCTTTTGGGAAGGGCGCGCTTGAGCCCGGTGAAGGATATCTTCCCGCCCCTCTGGCGCCATTTCACGACGTGAATCCCCAGGTCGCCAAGGACCGCGAGCTTCTCGGGATCGGTAGCGGCCGGCAATACCAGCACCTTCCGCACCACGGCGTGGTCGCCCTGCAGGGCGCTGTATACGAAGCACTGGCCCGTGCCGTGGATGACGTCCTCCCACTCTCCCTCCGACTTCACCTCGACGACCGTGGGAAGGTCCATCAACACCAGGGCGGGCCGGATGCCCCCGCCCAGGCCGGTGTTGGCCGCCTCGAACCCCATGCCTGAGAGCTCGCGGGCGAGCTCGTTTAGGACCAGCCCATGCACCCTGCTGGCGGCAAGCGTCCCGCCCTTGCGGGTGGCGGAATACCCGCCCTGGCGCTCGGGAGAGAAGCCCGGCTTGCGCCGGTGCGCGCTCCTTCTCTGGCTGTGCCCCCCGCTGGGAGTCTTGCGGTGATGTTGCCTCTTCTGCCGGCCGATGATGATGCTGCCATCGGGGCACATGATGCTGCATCGGGGCATAACATGCGCGCCTTTTCGCTTTTACGTTCCTTTGCCATTTCTTGTCCACCTCCTTTCCCCCGATTTTGATGACCCGTATACGTCTCCTTCGGAACAGAAGGCTTGAGCATAGCCTTTGCCGAACATAGTCCAAAACCCTTTGGACATTCTTAGTGTACAACAGCATTTGGACATAGTCAAGACCGATTGTCGCGCTTTCAGCTATAATCGGATAGGAGAGGGGGAACCATGGCAGACTTCATCGACGAGCTTGAGGCGTTGCTGAAAAAAGGCGGGGGCGCATCACTGCGCGACCTGGAGGGAAAGGTGAGGGAGCGCTTCGGCGAGGAAGCCAGGGTCAGCAAGAGCCTCATCAACTGTTACCTGCTCCGAAAGACCGTCCCCACCTACCCGGCAATCTACCAGCTGGCGGTGGCACTGGACTTGGACGCAAAGAAACTCCTCGACAAACTGCATGAATACAGGAAGCGCTGCAGGGTGGAGGAAGAGGCGGAGGCTTATAGAAGTTTTCTTAAGAGTGCAGGACTATGACTATATCCGTTGGAATGTGAAACGTACTCATATGGGTGGATAGTACAGATTGTTTCTGCTACAGGGGTGAGTTTTCATGGCCAAGGCCAAGGCGAACAAGAACAATAACCATGGCGCAAATCTTGGTTTCGAGTCCACCTTGTGGGCGGCTGCGGACAAGCTTAGAGGCAACATGGATGCAGCTGAATACAAGCACGTAGTTCTAGGCCTTATCTTCCTGAAATACATAAACGACGCCTTCGAGGAAAGGAAGCGCAAGCTGGAAGAGGAGCTCTCCAACCCCGATAGCGAGTGGTATATCGAGGATATCGAGGAGCGGGGATATGTCCTTGAGGACCGTGACGAATACGCGTCCGCAAACGTCTTCTGGGTTCCCAGACGCGCGCGTTGGGACGGCCTGCAGGCAAACGCCAAGCAGCCCGAAATCGGCAAGCTCATAGACAATGCCATGGTGGCCATCGAAAAAGAAAACCCTGTATTGAAGGGCGTGCTCCCCAAGGATTATGCAAGGCCCACCCTGGACAAGCAACGCCTGGGCGAGCTCATCGACCTCATCGGCACCATCGGCCTGGGGGATGACGAGAACAAGAGCAAGGATATTCTAGGACGGGTATACGAATACTTCTTGGGCAAGTTCGCTAGCGCCGAGGGTAAGAAGGGCGGGGAGTTCTACACCGCGAGATGTGTAGTACGTTTGCTTGTGGAGATGCTGGCCCCTTATAAGGGGAGGGTCTACGACCCCTGCTGCGGCTCGGGTGGGATGTTCGTACAGAGCGAGAGATTCATCGAGGAGCACGGCGGAAAGCTGGGCGATATTAGCATCTACGGGCAGGAGTCCAACCCCACCACCTGGAGGCTGGCCAAGATGAACCTGGCTATCCGTGGGATAGAGGCCAACCTCGGTCCGGAGCCCGCTGATAGCTTCCACCGTGACCTCCATCCCGACCTCAAGGCCGATTTCATCCTGGCCAATCCACCATTCAACATGAAGGACTGGGGTGGGGAAAGGCTCCGGGATGACAAGCGTTGGAAGTTTGGAGTGCCGCCGACCGGAAACGCTAACTTTGCATGGGTGCAGCACTTCATCCATCACCTTGCACCCAACGGTATAGCCGGTTTCGTGCTCGCCAACGGGAGCATGAGCTCCAACCAATCCGGAGAGGGCGAGATACGCAAAAACATCATCGAGGCCGACCTTGTGGACTGTATGGTGGCCTTACCGGGCCAACTCTTCTACTCCACGCAGATTCCTGTATGCCTGTGGTTCATAGCCAGGAATAAGAACAACGGCAGATTCAGGGACAGACGCGGAGAGACCCTATTTATCGATGCCCGAAAGATGGGCATGATGGTGGACCGGGTGCACCGCGAGCTGACCGACGAGGACATTAGAAAGATTGCAGATACTTACCACTCCTGGAGAGGCGACCCCGATTGCGAACAGAATTACGAGGATGTTCCGGGCTTCTGTAAGAGCGCAAGCATTGAAGAGATAAAAGAACACAATTTTATCCTCACCCCCGGACGTTACGTTGGGGCAGAGCCTACGGAGGATGACGGCGAACCCTTTGAAGAGAAGATGAAGCGGCTGGCGGCAGACTTGAGCGAACAGATGGCCGAGGCCAGGAGGTTGGACAAGGTCATCGCGTCCAACCTGCGCTACCTGGGTTTTCTCCTGGAGGAGAGATGACACCGGAAAAGTTGCTCGAGCTGGTAGAAGGCGGGGAAAGCCTAGAAGTGGAGTGCAAAGGCGAGAAGAAAAAACAGCTTTCCGATAATGAAATCGTCGAGGCAGTGGTATGCCTTGCCAACCGCTCCGGCACCGGCACAGGATGGCTCCTAGTGGGAGTCGAGGATGACGGTGAGATCACCGGGGCGCGCCCACGCCACGAAGCTGGTCACACCGACCCCTCGAGGCTCGCCGCTTTAATCGCCAATAAGACGCGGCCGTCCTTGACGGTGGAGGTGTCGCTGGTGCCCGTGGAAGATAAGGAAGTCATAGCCATCGGGATTCCGCCCTGCGGTATGCCGGTTGGCACGTCAAGCGGGCGTTACCTGCGCCGGGTGATCGGCGGCGACGGCAAACCCGCCTGCGTGCCCATGCACTTCCACGAGATGCAAGCCCATCAGGCCGACAGGGGCTTGCTCGACCATACAGGCCTGGTAGTTCCCGGGGCGCGATGGGAAGACCTGGATCCGCTGGAGTTCGAGCGTTTCCGACGCAATATCCGGGAAAGCAGAGGGCGAGGCGACGGTGCGCTTCTCGACCTATCCGACCTTGATTTGGCAAAAGCATTGGGGGCGGTAGAGATCAGCGGACGCAACAGGAGAATCCGCGTGCTCGGATTGCTTTTATTCGGCAAAGAGGAGGCCTTGACCCGACTGCTTCCGTCCCACGAAGTGGCCTTTCAGGTCATGCGTAATCGTACCGTGGAAATAAATGAATTCTACCGCTGGCCTCTTCTGCGGGTGATGGAAGAGGTGGAAGTCCGTTTCCGAGCTCGCAACCGCGAGCAGGAGTTGATGGTGGGGCTGCTTCGGGTGGGAGTGCCGGACTGTTCACCCGCCGCCTTCCGTGAGGGCTTGGCCAATGCACTCATCCACCGGGACTACACCCGGCTGGGCGCTGTGCATGTGCAGTGGCACGATGACCGCCTGGAGATATCCAACCCGGGAGGGTTTCCCGAGGGCGTTACGCTGGATAACTTGCTGGTGACACCACCCCGGCCGCGCAACCCCTTACTGGCGGACGCCTTCAAGCGCGTGGGCATGGTGGAACGCACTGCCCGGGGAATCGACACCATCTTCTTCGAGCAACTTCGCAACGGCCGCCCAGCGCCTTCCTATGCGCGCAGCGATGCGAACACCGTGATCCTCGTATTGCCCGGCGGAGAGGCGAACGTAGATTTCGTGCGCCTGGTAGTGGAGGAAGGGCAGGGCGGAAGACCGCTCCTTCTCGACGAACTTCTTCTCCTCAATGCCCTGTGGAGCAACCGCTCCATGACGACGGAACAGGCGGCCCGGCTCACCCAGAAGCCCGAAGATGAAGCCCGTGCTTTTCTCCAACGCTTGGTGGAAGCTGGGATGGTGGAGGCGCGGGGGGAGAGAAAGGGCCGGACTTGGCATCTCTCGGCGGCGACTTACCGGAGGATGGGAGAGAGCGCGGCCTACGTTCGCCAGCGCGGCTTCGAGCCGCTGCAGCAGGAGCAGCTGGTGATGCAGTACATTGACAACCACGGCCGTATCACTCGGCGAGAAGCCGCCGAATTATGCAGGATAAGTGGGCCCCAGGCATACCGTTTGCTGGATAAGCTATGGAAATCCGGCCGATTGATGAGGGAGGGTGAACGCGGAAGGGGTGTGGCTTATCGTAAAGGCACGAAATGAACGCGATAAATGCACGATTAATATATAAAAATGCACGCGTGCAATTATTTGCACGGAACGAGCATTTGCAAACCAAGGCAACCCGAGTGAAAAGATGGCCGATTGGAGAAAAGACGAGGAGGCTGGAGGTGGGCTTTAGCGAGCAAATTTCTAAAGCCCATCGCTTGGACTAGGCTATTCAGAAGAATCCTAAGGAGCTAAGCCATGGCGAATGAGTGGCCGTATGTGCCTATTTCCAAATTAGCAACAGTAATCATAGGTGGCACGCCAAGCCGCAATGTTCCAGAGTATTGGAATGGCGATGTTCCATGGGCAACGGCAAAAGAGATTGCTGGCGTTTCATGTCGGTACCTTGAAGGTGTTGCGGAGTGTATCACCCAAGAAGGTTTGGAGAACAGCGCTGCGAAAATTCTACCAAAGGGAACCATTGTTATAACTGCCCGTGGCACTGTCGGGTCAATCGCTCAACTTGGCCGAGCAATGGCATTTAATCAAACCTGCTACGCACTTCTACCCAAAGACAGCCTCGAAAACGACTTTCTATTCTATGCCATGAAAGGTACGAAAGCTGAAATACAAAGTCTGACATACGGAACTGTCTTTGAAACCATTACAACCCAAACCTTCGACCATTGGCTAATACCGCTTCCTCCGCTACCCGAGCAGCGTGCCATTGCCCATATTCTCGGGACGCTGGATGACAAGATTGAGCTGAATAGGCGGATGAATGAGACGCTTGAAGCTATAGCGCGAGCCATCTTCAAATCATGGTTTATCGACTTCGACCCCGTCCGCGCTAAAGCCGAAGGCCGCGACCCCGACCTTCCCAAACACATCGCCGACCTCTTCCCCGACTCATTTGAAAGATCAGAGCTAGGCAAAATTCCAAGCGGGTGGCGAATTAGACAAATAGGGGAAGTTGCAACCTGTGTTGGAGGATCAACACCCAGCACTAAGGAACCTTCGTACTGGGAGGATGGCAGCATACCCTTCGTCACGCCAAAGGATATGTCTCAACTTGTGGCACCTATTATTATTGGCGCAGAGCGCTTCATTACTGGGCTTGGCGCCGAGAAGATAAGTTCAGGCGTGCTCCCTTCTGGGGTAGTATTATTATCATCTCGTGCTCCCATAGGTTATATGGCAATTACAACAACACCGGTTTCTATTAATCAAGGAATCATAGCGTTAATTTGTAATGGATTGATACCAAGAAGCTATGCATTTGGATGGATTGAGGCAAATATGGAGAGGATTAAAGCGTATGCTGGCGGAACAACCTTCGCAGAGATTAGTAAGGGCAATTTCAGGAATATGCTGGCAGTCATTCCTCCAGCAGAAATCCTCTTACAGTATTCTTCAATTTTCGAAACCTGTCTTGGAGTCATCATAAACAACGAGCTGGAATGCAAGACACTAATTTCCATCAGAGATACGTTACTACCCAAACTAATGTCGGGAGAAATAAGAATCAAGGATGCCGAGAGGTTTGTTGAGCGGATAACATGAATGGGATTATTCATCCTTGGGCTCGTGGGCCATTCGACCTTATCCTCCATGCCGAGGAGCACTTTTTAAAGGGAGAGGATTTTGATAAGTGTATTGCATTGATATGTTTTGATAATTCTATAGAGATATCTATTTCTACATACCTATCGTTACATCCAATTCATCGGTGTGGTCGGTCATATAACAAGCAGGATATAGAAAGATGGCAGCATGATTATCATTCCAAACTGGATTTTTTGGATTTCGAGCTGATTAACAGGGGCTTGCCATGGACTATCGACAAGAGTCATATAATTTGGGCACATAACTGCCGGAATGAACAATACCACAGTGGGACAGGCGGCATACCGAACAGTAGGGCGTTAGATATTTGCAGGAGAGCTTCCAAATGGGTGTTTTCATTATTGTTTGATTTAGAGGATATCGATAGGTACTTAGAGATTGAGCTGCAGGGAAGGATGCCAGCCCCTGTTTATCCTCGCGACGAGGACATCGATAGGCTGATTGACCAGACATACGGCGTAATTGAAGTTGCGGGGCAGGTATACGGAGCAAGCGAATTATTGTTCGCAGTCGATCCAACAGCATATTGGGAAGTTGGGGAAGCATTACAAAGTGAGATAAATGAAGATGTGGTTGCAGGGTCGGGAGATGAAGAATGACCATCAAACTATATGAATCTGTTGTCGAGGAAGCAGCTCTCTCATGGTTCGAGGAGCTTGGATATTCCATCCTCAATGGGCCGGAGATAGCGCCTGACCAACTGTTCGCTGAACGCGATAGCTATGAAGAAGTAATCCTATCAAGGCGTCTTCGTGATGCTGTACTCCTTCTAAATCCTTCAATACCCACTGAAGCCATTGATGAGGTCATAAAGAGAGCAGTCCTCGCCTATCATCCCTCCTTAGAACGCAATAACCAGGATTTTCACAGGCTCCTTACGGACGGGGTACCCGTGGAGTATCAGGCCGATGACCGCATCGTTCATGACTATGCTAAGCTCATCGATTTTGAAAACCCCGAGAATAATGATTTCTTGGCCGTCAACCAGTTCACGGTGGTAGAGGGGGAAAACAATAGACGGCCGGATATCATTATCTTTATAAACGGTCTCCCTATCGCTGTGATCGAGCTTAAGAACCCGCTCGACCCCAATGCTGATGTCTGGTCGGCTTATAGGCAGCTTCAGACGTATAAAGCCCAGATTCCCTCCCTCTTTCATTTCAACGCGATGCTTGTAGCATCCGACGGCATGGAAGCAAGGATTGGCACCCTGACCGCAAGCGAGGAGTGGTTCCTGCCCTGGCGCACCATCGAGGGAGATGACCTGGCACCTCTTACCTCGCCTCAGCTGGAGGTCCTCATCAAGGGTGTTTTCGAAAAGAACAGGTTACTGCAGCTCATCCGTCACTTTATCGTTTTCGAGGAGCAACCCCGGGGCGGATTGGCGAAAAAGATTGCGGGATACCACCAGTTTCATGCCGTGAGGGAAGCCGTCGACGCAACCATCGAGGCATCACGACCAGAAGGTGACAGGAGATGCGGCGTAGTCTGGCATACACAGGGTTCCGGGAAAAGCCTGACCATGGTCTTTTACGCCGGGCGCATTATCCTGCATCCCGAGATGGAAAACCCCACAATCGTGGTCATCACCGATAGAAACGACCTGGATGACCAACTCTACGGGACCTTCTGCCGCTGCCGGGAATTGCTTAGACAAGACCCGGTGCAGGCAGATAGCAGGCAGCATCTCCGAGAACTGCTCAAGGTATCTTCCGGCGGAGTCATCTTCACCACCATCCAAAAGTTCATGCCCGAAGAAAAAGGTGATTTCAACCCTACCCTTTCCGAGCGCAGGAACATCGTTGTTATCGCCGACGAGGCACACAGAAGCCAGTACGACTTCATAGACGGGTTCGCGCGTCACATGAGGGATGCCCTGCCTAACGCAAGCTTCATTGGTTTTACCGGGACTCCCATAGAGCTGAGAGACAAGAACACCCGTGCTGTCTTTGGAGACTATATAAGCATCTACGACATACGGCGGGCGGTCGAGGACAAGGCCACGGTGCCTATCTACTACGAGAGCCGCCTGGCCAAACTGGAGCTCGACCCCGAAGAGCGTCCTCGCCTGGATGAGGAGTTCGAGGAGGTTACCGAGGGCGAGGAAATCGAGAAAAAGGAGAAGCTCAAGTCCAAGTGGGCGGCGCTGGAGGCGGTGGTGGGAGCGGAGAAGCGCATCAGCCTCATCGCCCGGGATATCGTGGACCATTTCGAGAAACGACTGGAGGTAATGGACGGAAAAGCCATGGTGGTATGCATGAGCCGGCGCATCTGCGTAAGTCTCTATGATGCCTTGATAAAACTCAGGCCTGAGTGGCACGATGACAACGATGGTAGGGGCTTCCTCAAGGTGGTCATGACGGGCGCGGCATCCGACCCTCCCGAATGGCAACAACATATCAGAAACAAGCAGAGACGCGAGGAGCTTGCCAACCGTTTCCGGGATGCAGGTGACCCCTTCAAGATGGTAATCGTCAGGGACATGTGGCTTACGGGCTTCGACGCTCCGAGTCTTCACACCATGTATATCGACAAGCCGATGCGCGGCCACGGTCTCATGCAGGCCATCGCTAGGGTGAACCGAGTGTTCAAGGACAAGCCCGGAGGACTGGTCGTGGACTACCTGGGCATAGCCGACCAGTTGCGCAGCGCGATGCGCGATTATACCGAGAGCGGGGGTAAAGGTGAAACCGCCTTCGACCAGGCGGAGGCGGTGGCGGTGATGAAGGAGAAATACGAGATTTGCCGGGGTCTTTTCCACGGCTTCGATTGGACGGCATGGCATACCGGCACTGCTGCCGAAAAGATGGGCCTCCTTCCCCAGGCCCAGGAATTCATCCTTGCCCAGGAAGACGGCAAGGAAAGGCTGCTGCAGGCGGTTACCGAGCTATCCAGCGCCTTCGCCCTATCCGTACCCCATGAGGAGGCTCTGCTCATCAGGGACGATGTCGGCTTTTTCCAGGCGGTAAGGTCAGTACTTGCAAGAACTAGTGCTACTGGAAAAAGGACGGAAGAACAGCTGGACCATGCCATCAAGCAGATAGTGGACAAAGCCATTGCCCCCGACGGGGTAATCGACATATTCGAGGCCGCGGGACTTCCTAAACCGGATATCTCAATCCTCTCCGAGGAGTTCCTCGAGGAAGTTAAGAACCTGCCCCAGCGCAACCTGGCCGTGGAGCTTCTACGCAAGCTCCTAAACGATGAGATAAAAGTGCGCTCCCGGAGGAACCTGGTGCAGTCCCGCTCCTTCGCCGAGCTGTTGGAGAAATCCATACGCGCCTACCAGAACCGGGCCATAGAGGCCGCGCAGGTAATCGAGGAACTCATAGAGCTGGCACGGCAGATGCGAGAAGCGGCTCGCAGGGGAGAAGACCTCGGGCTCACCGAAGAGGAGCTCGCCTTCTACGACGCGCTGGAAACCAACGACAGCGCGGTGGCGATACTCGGAGACGAGGTCCTAAAGGCGATAGCCCAGGAGCTGGTGGAGACGGTGCGCAAGAATATCACCATAGATTGGACGGTAAGAGAAAACGTGCGCGCCAAAATGAGGGTGATGATAAAGAGAATACTGCGCAAGCACGGTTACCCGCCCGACAAGCAGGAAAAGGCCACCCAGACCGTGCTTGAGCAAGCGGAACTGATTTGCGGGGACCTGGTGAGAAGCTAGAAACTATCACCATCTCGGGGTTGATAAGCTTGCGGCTAAGGACAGACCGTGTCTCATCAAACCACAGTATCTAGACTCATCTTCTACAGTTGACCCCCGATTTCGACCCATTTCGCGTGTAAAAGTCCAGGTAGATGAATTCTAGCTTGTGAAACGCGCTGAAATGTAGTGCCACGAATAGGGGGTGTAATTAGGC